>JBDNIL010000440.1:0-8204 GCA_041688355.1 Verrucomicrobiales bacterium
CATTAGAGCACGGAAGCCTCCTCGTGATGCGGGGAACGACGCAAGCGAGGTGGCAGCACCAGATCCCGAAGGCGAAGAAAATTACCGAGCCTCGAGTCAACCTTACTTTCCGCCTGATGGTTGGTCAGTGAAAGCGATGCGCTCACCCGCTCACCTGCCTCTCTCCGCAACCGTCCCGCGCGGTTTCTTCGCCAGGCTCTTCGGCAAAGATTGACCCTCCCCCCACCGCGTGCTGGCCTTGCCATCGCGCACGATTCCGTGTAATCTCTTCCCGTCGGGGGGCATTAGCTCAGTTGGTAGAGCGTCTCGTTCGCAATGAGAAGGTCAGCGGTTCGATTCCGCTATGCTCCATTTTTCCCGCCCTCGAGGTCGGCGAGGAACTGCCGTAACCTCGCCCGCGTGAAGCGCTGCAAGAGCAGGCAGGGCAGGTTCGAGAGCACGGCGTAGAGGATCATCACGATCGCCGCGACGGGCCAGGGGTTCCAGATCAGAGTCAGGAGGATGCCCGGAATCTGCGCAAAGTGGGCGGCCTCGCCGCGGCAGGTCTCGGCGATGAAGGCTCGGAGATACTCGGGATCTTTGTCCTTGAGCTTGCCCTTGGCAAAGCCGTCGAACCACGGCGCGGCGTCGGGGAGGAGACCTTTCCACCGCCGTATTTTAAAAACGGTCTGATAGACCTCGCCGCCCCTTTCCCAGGCTCGCTCGCGGTAGAGCGGCGCGGTCGGATCGAAGCGTGACCGCTTCATCTTTATGAAGAGCCACGAGAGCCCGAGGTGAATCGCGGGGATGCCGAGCACGTTTAGCACGACGATCCAGAGAGCCGGCAGGTCAACCCACATCACGGCCTTTCCATTGGACTTGGACTCCGGCCTTTTTGCGACGCAGGGCCTGAAAAAAGACGACCTGGTAAAAGACCAGTGCGATCGGGAAGAGCAGGGCATTGAGCAGCCCGAAAGAACCGGCGCTCCTGAAGACAAAGAGACACTGCACGACCCCTAGCAAATACAGAATACCGATGCCGAGGCGGGCCTCCGAGCCGGCGAGAGGGAGGAAGGTGAGGGCGACAGTCGTCATGATGAGCCCCGAGAGCCAGATCGAGATCCCGACCATGGCGCTGCGGGCGGTGTTGTCGGCACCGGAGACAAAACCCTTGCTCCAGCCCGCGACGAGGTCGTGCCAGCCGCCGGGGAACATGCGCATCGAGAGGGTGCCCCGGCCGAGGTAGCAGCGGCAGGCGATCCCGGCCTCGCGGAAATGGCGGGAGAGATGGAAATTTTCCAGCACCTCGCGCCGCACCCGCCCGTGCCCGCCGACGAGGTCGTAGGTCTGACGTGAGAGAAACATGGCCTGGCCAAAGAGTCCGATGCCCGACGCGGCATCGCCCTTGAGCGTAAAAGCATTCATCCCGAGGAGCATGATGACATTAAAGAAGGCCGAGAGTTCCTCGTAGAGTCTCTGCACGCGGTGGTAGGGACAGATCGAGTGGACCGCCGCCTCCTCCCGCGCGAGGGCACTGATGCGGCGGAGCCCGTCCTCCTCCATGACGATGTCGGCATCGAGAAAGAGGAGCCAGTCTCCGCTCGCGGCATCGGCTCCCTGCTGGCAGGCCCAGGGTTTGCCATACCAGCCCTCGGGGAGGTCGCGACCGTTGATGACGCGGGCGCCGTGCGACTCCGCGACCGCACCGGTGCGGTCGGTCGAGTGGTCATTGACGACGATGATTTCGTGAGGGGCGACGCTCTGGGACACGAGTGAGGGAAGGAGCCGGGAGAGATTGTCCGCTTCGTTCCGCGCCGGGATGATGATCGAGACTCTGACCCCCGGCGAGTCTTCCACAGCCACCGCCGGCACCGCACGAAAACGCAGAAACATGGCCCAGGCGGCGACCCAGCAGAGCAATGTCAGGGTGAGGAATATCCAGAGGAACAAATCCATGCGGTCAACCTGCTGTTAGATTCTCAGGCCCGCTTTGATTCGGCTTTGACGACCCGGTCGGCCACTTTCTGCCCGCAGAGGATCGCCATGGGCATGCCGCCGCCGGGATTGACGCTGCCGCCGGTGAAGAAGAGATTGCGGTATTTAGAGGATTGCTTCGGTGCTTTAAACGCCTGGTTCTTTTTCCAGTCACTCACGACGCCGTAGATCGAGCCCTGATTCGAGTTGTACATGCGCTCGATATCTACGGGGGTGAGGACATCCTCGACGACGGTGTGTTTGCGCAGATCGGTCAGGCCCATGCGCTCGAGCTTGTCGATGACCCGCTCTTTCAAAGCCATGTATTCCTCGTGGGTATGGGGCTTGTCGGGATTGATCGGCGGGATGTGGGGAAGAATCTTGATGTTGTCGTGTCCGGCGGGGGCCTTCGACGGATCAGTCCGGGTCGGGGCGACGAGGTAGATCGTGGGATCTTCGGGCAGCTTGCCCAGCTGGAAGACGCTGTCGAAGTGCTTGCTCTGGTCCTTCGAATAGAAAAAGTTGTGATGGGCAAGCTGGTCGTAGATGCGGTCGGTCCCGAGGTGAATGACGAGCCCGGAACAGGCCGGAGCGTATTTCTCGAGCGTTTTCATGAAGGCGGGCGGCTCGCTGAGGAGCTTCCGGTAGGCGGGGATGACCTCCATGTTGCAGACGACGTAATCAGCCGTGAGAGTCTCGCCGCTCCCGAGGGTGACGCCTTTGACCTCGCCGCCCTGCTTGTCGATCGAGGCGACTTCGCTGTTGAGACGCACGGGGATCCCGAGATCGTCGAGTAATTTCCCGAGGCCAACGGCGAGATTGTACATGCCGCCTTTCACATACCAGAGACCGTAGTCGAACTGGATGACGGGCATCAGGTTCATGTAGCCGGGGGCGTCGTGGGCGGACGAGCCGACATACTTGATGAAATACTCGAAGATCATCCGCAGATGGGGCTCTTCAAAATGTTTGTTGATCGACTCGGTCATCGAGTTCCGATGGTCCATTTTGAAAATCATCTTCCACCCGTAGTGGAGGAGCATCTCCCAGACATTGTCGAGGCCCTTCTTAAAATAGCCGCTATCGACGAGATCATACTGCTCGCGACCGTAGGTGAGGAAAGCCTGGAACTGCGCCCAGAGCGCCTCCGGATCGCCCTGCAGCTTGGTCAGCTCGGCCTTCATGCGGTCGGGCTCTTCGTAGAGGTCAAGGACGAGACCGTCTTCGAAGAAATTCCGCCAATGCGGAGAAACGGACTCGAGCTCCACGTAGTCGGACATCCTTTTGCCGGCGCGCTCCCAGAGACTCTCGAAAAACTGCGGCAGGGTGAAGATGGAGGGACCGAGGTCGAAACCGTAGCCGTCGATCTCTTTGAAATTGAGCTTGCCGCCGATGCGCTCGTTCTTCTCGACGATCTCGACATCGAAGCCCTCGGCTTTGAGAGAAATGGCGGCGGCGAGGCCACCGAGGCCGGCTCCAACGACAATGATATTTTTCTGGCGCTGCTTCAAATCTCTGATCATGCGGTGATTCCCGTTTTGGTGTAGGAAAGCCCGAAAGTATCCGAGATAAGGTTCGACGCAATACGCGCTGACTCAAAAATCGTGGGCAGTCCGCTGCCGGGATGGGTTCCGCCGCCGACGAGGAAGCAGTTCCCGAACTCCTCGAAGCGGTTCCGCGGTCTCATGAAGGCCATCTGACTGAGGCAATGCGAGAGATTGAAAGTGGCTCCTTTGAAGATGTCGAGTTCTGTGTTCCACGTGCGCGGCGTGTAGATTTTCTCCACCTCGATGTTTTCCTCGAGATCAGTGATGCCGAGACGATCCTCGAAGGCCTTGAAAACCATGGAGCGGTAGCGATCCTGCACTTCGTCCCAGTCGACGTCACCATCGAGATTCGGAGTCGGCACGAGAATGTAAATGCTCGATTTCCCGGCCGGGGCCAGGGTCGGATCAGTCACGCTGGCGTTGCGCACGTAGAAGGAAATGTCGTCCGAGGAGCGGTTCAGCTTGAAGATCTCCTCGATGTTCTTTTTGTAGTCGCGGGCGAAGACGATGCTGTGATGGGGGAGATCGTAGACCTTGTTCACCCCGAGGTGCATCATGAACGTGGAGCAACTATACTTCATGCGGCTCAGCTTTGCCCCGGTGTATTTTTTGAGCGCCCCCTCAGGGAAGAGATGGGTCATGGCATGGGCGAAGTCGGCATTGATGATCACGCTGTCGCCGTAGACTTTCTCCCCGTTCTCGAGTTCCACACCGATGACCTTGCGGCCCTCGAGGATGATCTTTTTCACCGGCGTGCCGGTATGGATGTGGGCTCCGCAATCGGCAGCGGCCCGGCCAAGAGCGACCGGGATCTCGCTGAGCCCGCCGATGGTGTGGTAGATCCCGTGCTCGTGCTCCATATAGGAGAGCATCGCGAAGGCCCCCGGGCATTCCCAGGCGGACATCCCGAGATACTTGCTCTGAAAGGCGAAAAGGAGCGCGAGCTTGTCGTCGGTGAAATATTTCTTCAGATTGCCAAAGACCGTCGAACCCAGCGACAGATGCGGCAGGGCGGGAAGCAGGTCGGGCGAGAGCGAGCGGAGCGAAAGGGAAAAATCGCGTTCGAAAGCCGGGAGGAGCTTTTTGAAGCGAGCCTTTTCCCTTTTCAAAAAGACATCCATCGCCGCCGACTGGCCCGGGAAGAGGCGCTCGATCTCGGCTTTGGTGTCCTCGGTATTGTTGCAGGCGCGGAAAATTTCGTCGTCGTATCGCAACTCGTACATGGGATCGAGCCGCACGAAGTCGAGATAATCGGCCGAGTCCCTGCCCGCCTCGATGAAAATCCGGTCGAGGAGGGATTTCATCATCAGGAAGGTCGGCCCGATATCGAAGCGGTAGCCGTCGATCTCATGCGCCGAGGTCCGCCCGCCGAGACGATCGTGTTTTTCAAACACGTGCACCTCGATCCCGCGACTCGCGAGGAGTAGCGCACTCGCGACGCCGCCGGGGCCGCCGCCGATGATGATTACTTTTTTGGGGGATGCTCCTGATCCCGTCGATCCTAAATCTTTCATTCAGCGCCTATGTGTCGAAGAGGGTTCCAGTAACTCCGTCCTAAACCGCTTTCGGGATACCTGTCCTTCGTTTCCGGAGACGCCCACGTCGAGTTTTTTTTCGACGAAGTGCGCTCCCGCGAGTATCGGTCTTCCCGTAGTGGTCCTACACGGTTTCTGCCGTTTTTCCGGATCCCACTCGTATCAACAGAGATGAAAGAACCGGTCAACGACTGCTCTATTTACGATCTTGCCGGAATTGTGGACACGCAGAAGCAATTTTTTGCCGCCGGGAGGTCGCGGAATTTCGCAGACCGGCTTGAATGTCTTGCTAAACTCGAGCTCGAGATCATCCGTCAAGGTGACGCGCTCCTCGTCGCGCTCTCCTCAGACCTCGGCAAACCGGCCCTCGAGGCCTATGTCGCCGAGTATCACTTCGTTCTGACTGAGATCCGCCTTTTCCAGAAGAAACTGGCCCGCTGGGCGCGCCCGCAGCGGGTCGGGAATCCTTTTTTTATCCTCCCAGCCCGCAGCGAAATCCGCCGCGAGGCCTACGGTGTCGCCCTCATCGCGGCCCCGTGGAATTACCCCTTCCAGCTCTCTCTCAGCCCCCTCGTGGCAGCGGTCGCGGCGGGAAATTGTGTCGTCCTGAAGCCGTCCGAGCTCGCTCCCGCGACGGCTCGCCTGCTCTCCCGGATCGTCGCCGCCGTCTTCGACCCCGCCCATGTCACCGTCGTCGAGGGTGGGCCCGAACTGGGAAAGGAACTCCTTGCGCAGCCCTTTGACTTCTGGTTTTACACCGGGAGCGAGCGGGTCGGACGGCTCTACGCCGAGGCCGCGGCGAAAACGCTGACTCCCGTCGCGCTCGAACTCGGCGGCAAATGCCCCTGCCTCGTCGACACGGACGTCGATCTAAAGCTCGCCGCCGAGCGGATCCTCGGCGGAAAATTTTTCAACGCCGGGCAGACCTGCATCGCACCGGACTTCGTCCTCGTACCGGAATCGCTCAAAGCCGACTTCCTCGCCACCGCCCGTGAGATACTCACCGCCTCCTACGGCGAAGAAAACCCCGACGATCTCGCGTGCATGGTCAGTGATTCCCACTACCAGCGTCTCAGGGGACTCGCTACGCCCGACGAGATCCGCATCGGCGAGGATGACCCGGCGACCCGTCGCCTCGCCCCGCGCCTCCTCCCCAACGCGGACTGGGACTGCCCCGCAATGGAGGAGGAGATCTTCGGCCCCGTCCTCCCCGTGATCGGCTACACCAGCCTCGACGAGACTCTCGAGCGGCTTTCCCGCCTCCCTTCACCCCTCGCCCTCTATGTGTTTTCCAGGAACCGAGAGGTCCGTGAGCGCGTCGCCGCCACGATCCGGTCGGGCTCGATCTGCTTCAACGACACCCTCAAGCAGGCCACCAATCTCAGCCTGCCCTTTGGCGGCGTCGGCCCCAGCGGCATGGGGCGCTACCGCGGACGCGCCGGATTCGAGTGCTTCACCTACGCCCGCTCGGTGACCCGGCGATTTTTCCTTCGCGATCTTTTCGCCACAAAGCCGCCCTACGGGAACCAGCTCGAGCAGCTCCGGAAGATTCTGAAGTGAGGGGCGCGGCGGCTTGCTTAGCGGAGGGCTGCGGCCAGATAGATGACTGTCCATCCGCCGTAGACCAGCGTGAGGAGCCAGTGGATTCCCCGTCACCCCCGCCGGCGCTCCAGCAGTACCATCATCAGAGTCGAGAGCATGACCCTGAGTTGGTCGCCGTCGTCAATCGGCCCGGTCTGCTCGAGGAGGAAACGCCCCTCCCAGAAGGCCGGCTGCTTTTTGACGCGGACCATGGGGGCGCCGGAGTCGAGGCGGCTGATGAGGTAGGCCGGGTGGAAGAGGTAGCCGGAAAACAGACCGATGATGGGCAGATCCCCGAAGATGCCGTCCATCACCTTCACCCAGGCGCTCTCTTCCCGGATCTCCATCTCGGGTGTCTCGTGATCGAGGATCTCGTAGTGAGCGCGCCAGAGCGAGCGCATCCCTTTGCGGCGCACCGCTCCGAAGGGGTTTCCGCCGAGATCATAAAAGGTGTATCGGGCCGAAAAGTCGATGATGCGATCGGCGCGAATATCGCAGAGCTTTTCGCTGCGCGATTCGTCGGTGAAGACCTCGACCGCCTCTTTAAGCTTGAACATCTTCTGCCTCACGAAACAGACGGTCGCTCCGCTCGCATCGGTTACTTTCAACTGCGGGGCAAAAGCGACGATCTTGAAGGAGAGCTGGAGCGGGTAGTTCATGGAACGACAGTAACCGCGAAGTCGCTCCTTGCGACTGGAAAGCCCTCACGGCGCGGTCGGCTGCCTCAGCTCTGCCAGCGGCAGCCGGGTGATGCGACTCGCCGAGAGATGCCGGCCCGGCGCCTGCTCGCCCGCGACGTAAGCGAGGAGGAGGTCTTCGTCGGTGAATTCCATCGCGGTGTAGCAATACCAGCCTTTCGGGTCAGACTCGATCGTGCGGCCGGGACTCCAGGTGAGACCTTCGTCCGTCGAGAGGGCGACGCTCAAGGGCGTGCGCAGCTTTCGTTCCGCGAGGGGTAAACCGGTGTGGTTGTTCCAGACCATGACCAATTCGCCGCTTCCCGGGAGTCGCTCGATCGAGGCGGGAGACTGCGGCGAGGCCACTCCCATGGGGATAAAGGCAGTCCATGTGATACCGCGGTCGGCGGAGTGGGCCTGATAGAGTTCGCCCGCGCCGGTCCGCAGCCAGAGGAGGACACGGCCATCTTTCAACTCGACGACCCCGGGCTCCTGCGTCGCGACGCGTTTGCCGTCGGGGTCAAAAGCCTGCTGCATCTCGCGGGGACTTTGCCAGGTGCGACCTCCATCGTCGGAGAAATAACAACCGACCTCGCCGTTCCAGTCCGGCTTTTCCCGGTCGGGCGAATGATGCCTCGCCACGGGGACGAGAAGCCGACCGCCCTCTAACTGCACGACCCTATCGTTGTTGAGCACGTAGTAGCCGATCTCGGCGTCGGGGATGATCGTAGCGGGAGCCGACCAGGTGAGCGCCTCATCCGACGAGAATCGCACGACAGGCCGGCAGTCGGTGAGGGAGTTTTTCTGCAGGTAAAAAAGCGCGATTTTCCCGTCGTGCAGACGGAGGAGCGAGACGGACATGACGTTGAGCCCGCCCTCATTTCCAACGACGGGTGTATCGTGATCAGACC
>JBDNIL010000066.1:0-2351 GCA_041688355.1 Verrucomicrobiales bacterium
ACGAGGTAGTTGTGCTTCACGATGGGGATCGTGATGCCGAAGATGTCGGCCTCCTGAAAGGCGTCTTTTCCGAGCATCCAGGTCACCTGCTGTCCGGTCACGATGATCATCGGGATGGAATCCATCTGCGCGGTCATGATGCCGGTGATGGTGTTGCCGGCACCCGGGCCGGAGGTCACGAGCACCACGGCGGGCTTGCCGGTGGCGCGGGCGTAGCCATCCGCCATGTGGGTCGCACCCTGCTCGTGGCGGGTGAGGACGAACTTGATGTTCGATTTGACGGTTTCGAGGGCGTCAAAGATGGGGAGCGCGGCGCCCCCGGAGTATCCGAAGACGTATTCGATCCCAAGACTGCTGAGCGTCATGATGAGAGCCTGCGCTCCGTCCAGTTCTTCCTGCTTTTTTTTCGAGGCCATAATGTGTTTAATCGGCTAGTTGTCTCAAAAATCGTCGTTTTTAAAAGTATCGCAAGCGTTATTACCGTCTCCTTCAAAGAAAGAGACCACTTTTCAAGGAATCAAAAGTCAAAATTGAGCCAATCTTGTGGAAAATTGCATGTTTTCCGGAAGTCATGCGATTCAAGTTGGCAATTTCCAGCGCAAACCTTCTCATTGCCGCTCCATTTTAGGCTTCACGTATCCCAGTTTGCCCCGTAGGATGCGCGGCATGAGCAAACGGCTCGCACTCGCTCTCTTATTCGCCTGCACTCTCTACGGACTTTTTGCGGCCGGGCTCATTGTAAAAGAGCTCCGCGTCAAAAAGGACTTTCATAGTCCGGCGGCGGCGACGCGGGATGTCTACGGGTTCCAATCCGGGGACCTCGGCATGCTGCGGGCGGAGCCTCAAAAAACGGAGGTGTGCCGACCTGCCCGCGAGGTCATGGCCGAGCCCGGCTATCTGGAGGCGGAAAAGGGGAATTCCCTAGTCCTTGATTGGTCGCGAGAGCCGAGGGTCCTCCCTACCGTGAGCGGCGACCGCCGCGACCGCTGGAGCCCGGATCTGGAGGGAGACGACAAGGTGGAGCTCGTCGCCTTCGCCACCTGGGTTCCCGCAGCGGACGATCCCCTCACGGACTTGGCTGACCGACACACCACGATGACCTACCGGGATCCCGCCGGGCTCGAGATCCTCCCGGCGGACCGGCTGCGGGATCTCGGGGTGCCTGATGCTTTTACCCGCCTCTCCCCTCCCCGCCGCTACCAGACGCCGATGCTGCGGCTGCTCTTCCGCACCTCGGGCATGCCCTACCCCCACTGCGCCGGGATAACCGTCGGCGACAAACGGACCGGCGCGCGAGTCAGCTACGATCTCAAAGACTCGAATGACGGCTCGCCCCGGGTCGAAGTCGACGGTGCCTGGATGCGGGTCGATACGGAACTGCTCATCTGGCACGACAGTCCCCTCGAGTGTCTTGTCCGGATTCTCACCGGGGAACCGCAGCCCGCCTCGCTGGAGCAGAAGCGCGGCGCCCAGGTCGTCTTCGGCGAAGACCTGCGGGTCCAGTGGCTGGCCCCTCTCGAGAGTGAACCGTCTCTAGAGAATTTCAACACTGCCTTCAAACCGGCCCCCTTGTTTGCGGAATCCCATCGCGCCCTCACCGCTCACCTTCGCGGGGACAAATACCAATCGAGGAACCGCGTCCAGGAGGTCACCTTCCCCACCCCTGCCGCGAAGGAACCCGCGACCCTGGTGCGAGCCTCGTCGCCCCACTACCTCGAAGAGCACTGCGGGCTCATCACCGAACACGGCGTGATCTGGAAGTGGAAATCCCGCGAAGAGGAAGAGGATCTCTACCTCGCCTCGATCGAGGCCGCCCCGCCTCGCGAGGAGCCTCTCCGTCTCGTCTTCCTGCCCAAGGTCACGGAACTCACCTTCTCCATCGCCGGTCTGCCCGACATGCCGAACCCTCGCGAAATCGAAAATCTTTTTGACGTTACCCTTCCGCGCATCACCCTGCCCGAAGACATCAAAGACGCCGAGACTCAGATGCTCGGCTTTATCGGGGTGGCGACTCAGGTCGCGTGGGAGAGCAACAATCGCTGGGACGAGACGACCCGCTCCCGCCTGCCCCTCGACCGCACCTTTCGGAACGAGACGCCCCAATCGCTCCTCAACTGATATCTCGACAACACGCCGGGAGCCTACGTGCGCTACGACGAGCCGGGGCTCATCCTGAGATTCAACGAGGAAAAGCCCGACTGGAGAGACAAACTGGACGAGTTCATACAGAAGGTGAGCCTCATCTTCTTCTAGAGTAGCCCGTCCTTCTCCCGCCCCTGGCTGCCCCGGCAAAAAACGCGGCTCACTCCGCCTTGGGAGCGGCACCCCCGGCGGGCTTGACAGCCTCTGCC
>JBDNIL010000441.1:0-8790 GCA_041688355.1 Verrucomicrobiales bacterium
CCGGCAGGCCAACTTCAATGACATCGTCCGTGATGCCAATCAGGAAGGGGACATTACCGTGGTCGTCGGCAGAGACCTCACGGTGGCGGGCGGGACAACTCCGAATGTGGACACTCAGACCATCTACGGCGCTTTTGCCCAAATTGGTCATGGAGGACCCGCCGCCATCGGAAACCTCCTCGGTAACATTACCGTGCTGGTCAAGAGAGACGTATCCGTTATCAACGGGAGTGAATTGAGTGACGGAACTATCACGATCACGCCCCTCAATAACTACGCCATGATAGGCAATGGTGATAATGTGCGGATCCTGCCCCCGCTCAGCGGGTCTTCCCTCTTCCGCTCCGAGGCAAGTGGATTCCGCTTTGGAGATATCGCCCTGGCCGCAGGGCGGAATGGTTACTTTGACGGAGCGCTCATTGGTCACTCTGACCCGGCATTCTCCACGCAAACCACCAGCGGGCGCAATCAGGTCGCCGTCAGTCGTTTGAACCCGTTCTTCGGAGGCGGCGGATACCTCACCGCGGTGAACAGCACGGTCTTCTCGAGCGGTAGCAGCGGCGGCGAGCAGATGGAGTTTTATCTTCCGGCTCGTTCCAATAACTTGATGGATGGCACCACGCGTATCAACGAAGGGACCGACACATTTGCGACGGCACCGGCTAACTTCGCCGGCCCCTTCGACGCTGCCGGCGGAATCTTCGCCGGTCGTGCGGATGAAGTCTATCTCACACCCGATCTCTGGTGGGATCAGACAGGCCTGGCAGCCTCCGGTGGATTTAGCGGCGCGGGTCTCTTCCCAACCGATGCCCTGAGTGGACAGGGAGGGTCGCTTGCCTTGGTGAATGAACCCGGGGGTCTTCCCAATCTCAACTCCCTTGTTGCAGGGAGCCTTGGAGACTCAGCCCCCGCCTATCGCGATGGCAACGGGGTCAGCGGCACCGGCCTCTACACGATCTACTACGATGCGACCGAGTTTGTCCGCACCACCTTCCCGCAACAGCCCACCGACCCGACCATTCCCGAACCGCTTAACGTCTTCAACTTCGACGGCTTCCTCTTCACTGACACCTTCGAGTCATTCGACCGGATTCGCGACTTCGAGGAGGAGGAACGGAGAAAGCGAGCCGCCGACGATCTCATCGGAGAGATCTATTACGTCTTCGACCCTGCGACGAACCTCTACTCCAGCTACCGGGTCTTCGGGACACCCGCGTGGCTCGAGCCCGTCGATCCCACGCTCCCCGTCGGCATCACCGGAGCCGGTGGCACCATCGGCGCGGTCGGCCCGATCGAGGGATCCCCGGACCTGTAAACCCATCAACTCAACCCTGTTGAATAATGGACCAAACCCTGTTACGTCCCCGGCATGCCCCATGCCTATCTCTTCGACATCGGTAATGTCATCATCACCTTCGACTTCAGCCGCGCAACCCGGAAGCTGGTCCCTTTCTCGGCGGTAGCGGCCGAAGAGGCGCTCCCGCTCGTCGCCCCCCTCACCGTGGAGCTCGAGTTGGGGCTCATCTCACCCGGGGCCTTCATCGAGGCCGCTTCGGAAAAGATCGGCTACACCGGTGATCCTGATTTTTTCCACCGCTCCTTCGCCGATATCTTTGAACTGAATCTCCCCATGGTCGAGTTCATTGAGGCGCGCAAGGCCGAGGGCTGCCCGCTCTATCTCCTCTCGAACACGAACGGGATCCATGTACCCTTTTTCGAATCGACTTACCCGGTTTTCGGCCATTTCGACGGACGCATCTACTCGCACGAAGTCGGCCTGATGAAACCCGACCCGCAGATCTACGAAGTCACCCGCGAGATACTCTCGCTTATCCCTGCGGAGACGATCTATATCGACGATCTCCCCGCGAACTGCGAGGCGGGGCGCGCCGCCGGCTTTCTTTCCGTCCCCTACGACCACACCGCGCACGGCGACTTCCTCACCGCCGTGGCGGCCTTTGCCTAGTTTTTTTCCACCTCCCGGCGCCACTGCGACCAGGCCAGGCCGCCGATCTCGTGGAGAGCCTGCGAGGTCAGCTGCAAGTTAAAGACACGCGGCAGGAGCAGGCCGGGGCGATACGGATCGTATTCTCCCGGCGACGGCCAGATCAGGAAATCCACGGGTGCGACGATGGGATCGTAGCCCTGGTTCCGAAAGAGACCGACCGCGCGCGGCATATGCACCGCCGAAGTCACGAGGAGGAAAGGCTTCTCGCCGAGGATGGGCTTCAGGTAGCGGGGGTGATCCTCGGTGTCGCGCGACTCGCTCTCTTCGATCATTTTTCCGGCCGGCACCCCGAGTTCTTCGGCGACAGCCCGCATCGCCGCCGTCTCGTCAGGGTGCCCGGTCACGACAAACTGAGCTGCGGGAAAATGTTTCCAAAGATCGACGCCCGCGACGATGCGGGCAAATCCGTAGCGCGAGAGCCGCGAGAGAGTCGGCTTGCCCGGTACCGAGAGGTGACCGCCGGCGAGGACGACGACATACTCCGGCGTGGCCGGAACGACGAGGGTGCCGTCTTTTTCCTCCAAGGGGGGATATTGGGCCTCCAGATGGAGCGTGAGCGCATTGGCTACGGGATCGATGCTGCTGAGAAAAAGCGCCAGCATACCGAGGACAACGAAGAAGACCCCGAGATCGCCTACAAATGCCCGAAAGCGCACCCACTTCGGCCCCGGCGGCTTTTTCGGCTGACGCGCCGCGAAGAGGATGCAGACGAGCCCGAGAAATACCAGCTCCAGCGTGATCGACACCGGATTGATGTAGATCGAGAGCATCTTCTTGAATGAGAACCAGAAATCCATCGCTTACGAGCATTTGCACAGCGCTCCGCCATTCGAGCCGGGCGCCGGGGCATCGGGGAACCTTGCTACACGAGACTGATCGCGTAAAGAAGGCCTTTTGACACAGTCGCCTTCGTGCATGAACTTTCCCGCCCGTCCCACACGGGAGGAAACTCAATTTTGTTCCCCTTTTTATGAGCGAGAAGACAGAAAACCCCCAGACTGATACGACGAGACGCAGTTTCGTGAAGACTGCCGGA
Source organism: Verrucomicrobiales bacterium (assembly GCA_041688355.1). GTDB lineage: Bacteria > Verrucomicrobiota > Verrucomicrobiia > Verrucomicrobiales > DEV007 > Arctic95D-9. Next base: position 3,045 of record JBDNIL010000441.1, read on the forward strand.
ACCGCCGCTGCCGCGGGAGCCGCAATCGGCTTTCCCACCGTGACTTTCGGTGTCCCGAATGACAAAAAACTCAAGATCGGCGTCGTCGGCACCGGCGGACGGGGCGGCGGCGCGATGCTGAATGCACTCGCCGCCGATGACAATGTCGAGCTCTGGTCTGCGGGCGACCTCTACCTCGCCGAGGCGGAGAAAAAACTCGCGATGGTGCGCAAGTCGCCGATCGCCAAAGACAAACTCGCCGAGGGGCTCGACGGTCGTATTTTCAGCGGGATCGACTCCTACAAGCAGGTCATCGACTCCGGTGTCGACATCGTCCTGCTGACGACTCCCCCCGCCTTTCGCCCGACCCACTTCAAAGCTGCCGTCGATGCCGGGATCCACGCTTTCGTCGAGAAACCCTGCGCCACCGACATCGCCGGGGTGAAAGACTTCCTCGCCACCAGCAAAATCGCGGCGGAGAAAGATCTCTCGGTCCTCTGCGGTTTCTGCTATCGCTACAGCGAGCAGGGCCGGGCCCTCTACGAGCGCCTCCACGATGGTGCGATCGGTGATATCGTGAGCGTTCACTCGATCTACAACGCCGGCCCGGTCAAGGCCATGCCCGATCCGGCGAGCCGTCCCGACGGGATGAGCGATACCGAGTGGCAGATCGCCAACTGGTACAACTTCACCTGGCTCAGCGGAGACGGTATCGTCGAGCAGGGCTGTCACAACGTCGATCGTGTCGCCTGGGCCTTCCAGGATGCCAAGCCGCTCTCCGCCTTTGGCACCGGGGGGCGCACCCGCTCCAACAACGAGGGCAATATCTATGACCACTTCAGCGTGACCTACGAGTACGCGAACAACGCGACCGCGCACGTCGAGTGGCGCCAGTATCTCGACTCCTACAACTACACCGGGGACACCATCTACGGGACCAAAGGCATCGCGAAGTTCGGAACGAGCTCGGCCGAGATCATCGGCGAGACGAACTGGAACTGGCGCAAGCCGAAGACGCCCAAGAGCATGTATGACCTCGAGCACGAGGAGTTTTTCGCCGCGATCCGCTCGGGTGAGCGCAAGGACGACGCCGAGTGGATCGGCAACTCGACGACCCTCGCGATCCTCGGCCGCACCGCCTGTTACACGGGCAAGCGCATCACCTGGGACGACATGTGGAATGCCGAACAGAACCTGGTGCCGGACAATATCGACATCAACGGCGCGCTCCCGATGCGCCCCATCCGCGTCCCCGGTGTGCCGGAGACTCAGGACACCATCTTCCCCGAAGACACGCAGAAGGCCTGACCGGCCCCTCAAGCGTGAACGCAGGAGCCTCGCCGGGAACGGCGGGGCTCTTTTGTTTTTCCGTCGCGGCGGAGAGGTCCCTGTCACTATCCCGTTGATTTTCGAGGCATCCCGTCGTTCCCTCTCTCTCTGTGAGCATCGATCTATCATCTCCGCGCGTCGTCGCGACAGTCACGCGAGCTGAGGACTTGTTTTATCTCGCCTCCGGCCCCGCCGTGCCCTGCGACCTGCTCGAGTATCGGCTCGACGATCTCGCCGCCGTCGCCGACGAAGCGGCCGCGACGATGGCCGCACATCCCTCCCCCGCCCTGCTCACGGTGCGCCGGCCAGAGGAAGGCGGTGCCGGCGCTTTGAGCGACGAGGCACGGATCGCGATCTACCAGCGCCACCTCGCCGGCGCGAGTCTCGTCGATACAGAGATCGCGTCACTCGGGAGCAGTGCTTTTGCCGGGTTCTCCGACAGCGTCCACGCTGCCGGCGCGCGACTGATCGGCTCGTTCCACGACTTTAGCGGCTTCCCCGGTCGCGATCTCCTCGCCGACAAGATGGCGGAAGCCTTTTCCCTCGGGGCCGACGTGGCCAAGGTTGCGGTGGTGATAGGCGAAATGCGCGACCTTTTCTCCCTCGTCGAGCTCGTTGAGTACCACCACACACGGGGCCGACTCGTCTCGGCGATGGGCATGGGCCCCCTCGGCAAGGTCTCGCGCCTCGTCCTCGCCAAAGCCGGCTCGTGCCTGAACTACGGTTACCTCCGCACCCCGAACGCTCCCGGCCAGTGGTCCGCCGCCGATCTCTCAAAGCTAGTCGCCGAAATCTAAGCACCAAGCACCAAGCACCAAGCACCAGGCACCAAGCACTCAATGCGTCGGCGCGGCGATAGTGCCGTCGATCAGCTCCCGCCGACGCGCCTCGACGATGCGCGAGGCGATGTCGAGGATGGTCTCTTCGAGGATGAGGCGCAGGTGGCTCCCGGCCCGGTAGTCGGCAGGCGCGATATGTTTGATGCGCCCCGCCACGCCCGAGAGCTGGTAGGCCTTGCGGAAGCTGACCCGCGACACGTCCCCGGGATTGTAGACGGCGATACTGTGACCGCCGAAGCGCTTCATCACGGTGAAACACGGCACGTCGGTCGGTCCGTCACCGAGGTAGATCATGTTCGGGAACGGGATCGGGCGCAGGTGATCCTGCATGTGATCGTTGACATCATCCGTCGGATCGAGCATGCCCTTGTTGATGCGGAAGAGGTATTGCGTCTTGGCAGTGTGGGAAATGACGCGGCGGGGAAACGAGATCCGCCCGGAGCTGTTCTCGGCGAACTCGCAGCCAAAGATCTCTTTAAAATAGGGGCGCAGGCGACTGCCGTCGATGAGGGCCTTCATCCCGCTCGAGACGATGTAGTGCTCGATCTTCACCCCCATGGCGCGATGTTCATCTGTCAGGAGATCCTCCAGCTCGTCGAACATCTCCGGGAGACCGGGAAAAAACTGGAGCCCCTCGCCCAGCACCTTGAGATCGGCATTGCTCGGTCCATCCATCTCGAGGTAGTCGATGATGGCCTTCAGGTAAGCCAACTCGCTCTCGTAGCCCTGCTCTTCGACGAGGACTTTGCAACGCTTCCAGAACTCGGCGGGATTGATCCCGAATTTGGGAAAGAGCACCTCATCCTGCATGTAGGTGGGGCTTAGGGTCTGATCGTAGTCGTAGACGATCCCGACGATGTTCTGCGGTGCGGCCATGGGAGAGGTTACGTTTTAAAGTGCAAAGTTCAAAGCCTCAGGATCACGACTTTGACTCAATCTCGCGCAGAGCCGATTCGAGATCGGGGTAGGCCCATTCGAAGTCGACGGATTTCATCACGACCGGCTCGACGCGCTGACTCGCGAGAAAGAGGCTCCCCATGCCGCCGGGGAGCCGTTTCAACAAAAAGGCAGGCACCGGCAAGAGCGCCGCTCGCCCGAGGATACGGGCGTAGACGCTGGTGAACTCTCTATTGGTGGCCGGTCGCGGAGAGACGCAGTTGACCCGTCCGTGGATTCCCCCATTTTCCACACACTCGGCGAAGATCCTCGCAAGATCGTTCAGGTGGATCCACGACATCCACTGGTGCCCCCGCCCGAGGCGTCCGCCGAGACCGAGTTTGAAGATCGTGCGGATCCGCTTGAGGAATCCCTCGCGCCCCATGACGAGACCGATGCGGGGATTGACGACCCGCACGCCGAGCTTTTCCGCCCCGACCGAGGCGGTCTCCCAATCACGACAGACCGCAGGGAGAAAGCCGAACCCGACATCGCTCTCCTCATCGAGCCACTCGTCGGCGCGATCACCGTAGTAGCCGATCGCGGAGGCCGAGACGAAGACGGCGGGCCGCCGCGTCCGCGTGATTCGGTTCATCGCCTCGACAAGATCGGTCGTCAGATCGACGCGGCTCTCGAGAATGCGCCGCTTTTTGTCCCTCGTCCAGATCCCCACGATGGGCTCGCCCGCGAGGTGGATGAGGCCATCAAGTCCGTCCAGATCGACGCTCCCGGGATCGGCGAGAGAGCGGGTCTCATCCGCCCCCGCGACGGGATTGCTTCCCCGCGAGAAGGCCACCACGGTCCAGCCGCGTGCCTTGCCCTCTGCCATGATCGCGGAACCGAGAAATCCGCTCGCTCCGGTGATGCCTACTTTCATGGGGCACCCTATATCGCCGATCGCAAAATAGGTAGGCGAAATTCACGCCCGGATTTGTCCGCGCGGCCGCTCGTATTTCCTGACAAAACGATCACACCGTCGCTTCGGCCTTCTGCATGTCGAGGATCTCGACGAACTCTTTCGAATTCGACCGCAGCCGGGTGAGGCCCTCGGTCGATTCGTAGGAGAGTCCCGTCTCCATAAGAATGAGTTCGGCGAAGCCTGTCACCGATCCGATCATGTTGCGGAAGTCATGGCGGAGCTCTTTGTCGTGGAGAGAGAAATCGGCCACTCCGTTGAGCTTCTTACGGATCTCGTGACCTGAGTTCTCGATGTAACTGAAGAGTTCGGGACCGTCTTCGCCATACTCGCCAATCCTTGGGCGCAGGGAGACGGCGGTCTGGACGATGTCGCGGGCAACCTCGCGGAGGCGATTCAGCGAAGGATCGCGGCTCACGATGTCATTGATCTCCTCCTCTGCCGGTGAGTGGTGACGGGCAACCTCGCGGCGCACGGCCTCGAGGACCTGACGGCTGCTGTCGTGAGTCGGGAAAACGGCGAGAAATCCGGCGGCCTTCGCCTTTTCAAAAAGCTGCTGGTTCGCGGTCGATGCCAGACCGAAGAAGGGAATATTCGCCAGCGTCCCGATCCCGCGCACCGCCTGAATCGCGCTCCAGAGCCCTAGCTCCGCGAGATCGAGATCGGCGACCATGAAGTCCGGGGAGTGCTGCCGACAGAACTCAACCATCTGAATCGGATTCCACACCACGGCGGTCTGGAAACCTTCCTGACCCAACGCCTGTTGGTAGCGCTCGCCAGTCTGGCGTTCCCCTGCGACAATCAAAACTCTATTCATAGGTTTACTGAGTGAAATTACCGAATTAACGGTAAATAATCAAATTTCCATAACTTTAACGCTTTTTAAGATTATTCCAAGGGATTTTTAAAAGTTTCCCAAAATAGCCGGAAAATCGTCCATTGCGAAGCACTTGACGTAAATTACAGTGCGCCTCGCCTTGGGGCCGCTCCCTACCAAACTCTACTGATACCAAATGAACAAACGCCTTATCACTCTCTGTCTCACCGCCCTTGCCGCCAGTTCCATGAACGGGCGCTCCGAAGAAGTGGCCGAGATCACCCTCACTGCCGACAAGATCCAATTTATTTACGACATCAAGGAATTCACCGTGAAACCCGGTCAGAAGGTCAAGCTCACCCTCATCAACCCCGCTGACAGCGTCACCCGCCAGCCGCACAATGTTCTCATCGTGAAACCCGGCAAAAAAGACGTCGTGGGCATGGCCGCGAACAACGGCATGGCCGACCCTACCTTCCTCACCACCAAGCAGGCGGTGCCGGACTCCGAAGAGATCCTTCACCACTCCAAGCTCGTCCAGGCCGGCGAGCAGGACACGATCGAGTTCACGGCCCCCACCGAAGTCGGCGACTACCCCTACATTTGCACCTACCCCGGTCACTGGGCCATCATGAACGGCGTCATGAAAGTCGCCGAGTGATCCGGAGCTTCCGCTATTGCCCTCCCTACACCAACTCCGGAAAAGGCCAAAACGGCCGTTTCCGGAGTTTTTTTATGCCCTTCCGGCGGAGCTCGCGCGGGCAGACTGAGCATCCCTGATCTCAAGATCGGGCGCGGAAGAAGTGAATTCTCGGGAGCCGGGCTCAAAAGCAGTTCTCGTAATTTTGAAAATTTCCGAAAATTCTCGATTTCTTTAACAAATGGCGTTTTTTGCTGTCCCGCTGCAACCTGTCCCTGCCAATTCGCAGC
>JBDNIL010000442.1:0-3007 GCA_041688355.1 Verrucomicrobiales bacterium
CCACTACCACTACCACAACCACTACCCGTCCCCTGACATGATCTCAGCCATCCCCCAGAACCACTGCCGTATCATCGAACGTTTCGGCAAGCCCGTCAAAGTGCAGCACAGCGGCCTGCGATTCAAGCTACCCATCATCGACAAGGTCCGCGATGTGACCTCCGACTGGGGCGACGAGACCAACAAACAGGGAGTCTTCATCGAGTTGTCCGAACAGATCTGTGATACCAACTCACGTGAGTGTATCTCGCGGGACAATGCCAAGGTGACCGTCGACTGCATGATCTGCTGGCGGGTCGTCGATCCACTGAAGGCCGTCTACGAGGTCGATCATCTGCACCAGTCCCTCCTCCAGGCCGCCCTGAACGTGATCCGTTCCGAAATCGGATTGCGCGATCTCGATCAGGCCCTTTCGGCCCGCGCCGACCTGAACGAGTCCATCGTCTCGGGACTGAGTGCCACACTGCGGAAGTGGGGAGTCCAGTTGCTCCGGATCGAGATCCAGGAGTTGCGGACCGACGACGCGACCGGCGCGGCGATGCTCCAGCAGCTCGAAGCCGAGCGACGCAGTCGGGCGATCATCTCCGAAGCGGAAGGGCGCGCGGCAGCCACCGTCCGCATCGCTCTGGCCGAGCGCGACGCCGTCATCGCCCGGGCCGAGGGGCACGCGAGAGCCCTCGAAATCACCACCGCCGCCGAGAAAAACTATCTCGATACGATCGCCCAGGCCGTCGGGGCCGAGGAAGCCTCGCGCATCCTCCTCGCCCAGAAGGTCCTCGATGGTTTCGACAGGATCTCTAGAAACCCGGGCGACAAGGTATTTCTTCCCTCCAGCCTGCAGGGAGTGCTGGAGTTGAGCACGAATACGCGCTCCTCTGCGAAGGCGGCGGCGATCTCGGGAGAGTAGCGGGAAATACGGCGAATCTGATAGAATAGGTGCCGCCCGGTCCACGTGCGGCTAAGCATCGATTTTCCTCCTTGCGGCATTGTCACCGGGAGGGAGAAAGGGTAATGTTATTTGTCGATCTCATCAGACGAGCAAAAACCCCAAAACCACAAGGAAAGCAGCGATATTTGTAGAACCCGGACGGATCGAACTGACGGAAAAACCGATCCCGGCCGTGGGACCAAACGACGCGCTCGCACGCCTCACCACCACGACGATTTGCGGAACGGACGTGCATATTCTCAAAGGCGAGTATCCGGTGGCAAAGGGCCTGACGGTGGGTCACGAACCCGTCGGCGTCATTGAAAAACTCGGTAGTGCCGTGGCCGGCTATCACGAAGGCCAGCGCGTTATCGCCTGGGCGATCTGTCCCAATTTCAACTCCTGCGCGGCTCAGGATGGAGTCCCGTCGCAAGATGGCAGCTACCTTATCCCCGGCGGCCTCTGCGGTGCCCACGGGTTCAAGGCGACCGCCGGCTGGCGCTTCGGCAATCTCATCGACGGCACCCGGGCGGAGTATCTGCTGGTGCCGGACGCCCAGGCGAATCTCGCCCCCATTCCCGACGGGCTCACCGATGAGGAGGTGCTGATGTGCCCCGATATCATATCGACGGGCTTCAAGGGAGCGGAGAATGCCAACATCAAAATCGGTGACACGGTCGTGATCTTCGCGCAGGGACCGATCGGACTCTGCGCCACTGCTGGAACAAGACTCCTCGGCGCGACCACAATCATTGCCGTGGACGGCAACGATCACCGTCTCGATATCTCCAGGAAGATGGGGGCCGATATCACGCTCAATTTCAAAAACTGCGATGTCGTCGACGAAGTCATGAAACTCACCGGCGGTCGCGGAGCGGATGCCTCGATCGAGGCCCTCGGCACCCAATCGACATTCGAGTCGTCGTTGCGGGTTCTCAAACCGGGCGGCACCCTTTCCAGCCTCGGAGTGTATTCCGAGGATCTAAAAATCCCCCTCTCCGCTTTCGCCGCCGGGCTCGGTGATCACAAGATCAACACCGCCCTCTGCCCCGGCGGCAAAGAACGCATGCGGCGGCTGATGAATGTTGTCGCCTCGGGCAGGATCGATCTGGACGTGATGGTCACCCATCATTACCCGCTCGATGACATCGTCGCTGCCTACGATCTGTTCTCCCATCAGCGTGATGGGGTGCTCAAGGTGGCGATAAAGCCGCATTGATGGTGCCACGAATCCGAAAAAATGGAGCGCAGGCAACGGTGATGGGGGGGCGGGCGAGCGAACCGATCCCCTCACACTTCCCGACCGCCGCGAACATACTCCAGTACGGCCGCCGGAGTCAGTGACTTCGCCTGCTGCTGAATCTCGGGGAGATAGCGGGGGTGCAGCTCCTTTGCCTTGGCGAGCAGTGGCTCGTAGACCGCCTTCATCTCACCGGTGCCGATGCGCCGTCCCCCCGCGTAGTATTTCGCCGCGAGCTGGCCGATCGCCCAGGTAGAGGCAAAGGAGAATGCTGAGCCGGTGACTTGACTCGCGATTTTACCGATAAGAACCTTGTTCTGTTAGTCGTCGATTTCCCCAAACGAAAGTCCCAGTCCGCGAAGGTAAAGGAGCGCAACAGCGAAATGGCTACGGAATGGGGAGTGGGAGGCTATCCCACCATTTTCCTCGCCAACGAGATCGATGGGACTAGAGAACCCGTTTCGAGGACGCGGGATGTCGAGAGTTTCTTAGGTGGCCTGGAGTCAGCGATCGCACGGCTGTCCACCGATGGTTGAGTGCGCTGCCGGTGCCGTGCAAATTGCAAAAATTCCGCTCATAGGAATAGGCATTTTGCAAACCAGTGCCGCAGCCTGATACTCGCCCATGGCGCGCGATCGCCTATGTCACGGGGGCGGGGCGACGCTGGCACGGGGTCTGCGAAAGATGTAAAGCCATGAGCAAACTCCGCGGCGGTACGAGTCAGGCCGAATGATCCGGCCTGCGGCATCGCGTCGCAGCCTATTGAGGATAGATTCGGGCGGAGATATCGACTAGGGTTCCGTGTTCCCATGACTCGGTTCTTCATCTTTCTCCTGATC
>JBDNIL010000443.1:0-10915 GCA_041688355.1 Verrucomicrobiales bacterium
ACGCCAGGTGGCAACAAAGGCAAAACAGCCGAAGCCGCGCCCATCGGTGGAGACACGGCGGGCCCCCAGCCTCTCCCGACCTCAGTGGGAACAAAGGACTCCTATTCACGTGTCGCAACAAGCCTGCCCTTCATCGCCCTGACCTTTGACGACGGACCCCACCCCCAGAACACCCCCCGGCTGCTCGACATCCTGAAACAGCGCAACGTGAAAGCCACCTTCTACGTGGTCGCGACCAATGCGAAGCGCTACCCCGAGATCATGCGCCGCATCGTCGCCGAGGGCCACGAGATCGGGAACCACACCGTCACTCACGGCAATCTCGCAAAAATGTCCGAGGCCGGCGTCCGTCAGGAACTTACCGCCGCCCACGAGGCCATCGTCGCCGCCACAGGCGTCGCTCCCCGTACGATGCGCCCGCCCTACGGTGCGATCACCACGGCGCAGAAAGCCTGGATACGGCGCGACCTCGGTTACCCCACGATCATGTGGTCGGTCGATCCCGAGGACTGGAAAAAGCCCGGCGTTTCCACGGTGACTTCGCGCCTCGTCTCGGGAGCCTCTCCGGGCGGGATCCTCCTCGTTCACGACATCCATTCCCCGACCATCGATGCCATGCCGGGGACCATCGATCAGATCCTCGGTCGCGGCTTCCAGTTCGTCACCGTGACCCAGCTCATCGCGATGGACGGCAAGGGCTAAGATCCGGGAAGAACGGCTGAAAGTGACTTTCCCTCCTCGGTAAGTGGGTCATATTGGTCGGATTGACTGACACCGCTTTTCTACAGAACCTCGGGCTGATCATTGTCACAGCCGCACTCTTCTCACTGGCGGGACGGCGGGTCAGGGTGCCGTCCATTGTCGCCTTTCTCCTCGGCGGCCTCGTCCTCGGGCCCATCACTGGTCTGGTGTCGGAATCAGAGGCGCTCAACCTCCTGACCGAGTCAGGTATCGTCCTTCTGCTCTTCCTCGTCGGTCTCGAGCTAACCGTCGAGCGCATTCGCGAGGTGGGAAAAGTGGCGATCCTGGCTGGCTCTGCTCAGATCCTCATAACTTCACTGATGGGCTGGGGCATCTCCTTCGGGCTGGGATTTAGCGCCCTGCAATCGGCTCTGCTCGCCGCCTCGCTCACCATCAGCAGCACCGTCGTGGTCGTCACACTCCTCGTCGAGCGCAACGAATCCTCCACCAGCCACGGGCAGACGGTCATCGGCATCCTCCTCGTGCAGGACATCTTTGTGATCCTCCTCCTCACCGTCCTGACCGGTCTCGGCGGCGGGCGGGAGGCAGATGCCACTGCCATTACCGCCGGGCTGCTCAGGGCCTTCGGCGGGATGCTCGCCCTGATGGTGCTGATGCTCGTATCGGCCCGCTACCTGCTCCCCCGGCCTTTCAGCTGGGCCGGCAAATCGCGGGAGACGATCTTCATCTGGAGCCTCTCATGGTGCTTCATCGTCGTCACCGCCGGCCACTTCCTCCACCTCTCTCACGAGATCGGCGCCTTCCTCGCCGGGGTCAGTCTCGCCCAGTTGCCGCACAGCCACGACCTCCAGCGCCGGGTGCGCCCGCTCATGAATTTCTTCGTCGCGATCTTCTTCGTCACCCTCGGCATCGGGATGGCCCTCGATGTGCCTTCGGCTCTCTGGGGCAAAGCCCTCGTCCTCTCCCTTTTTGTTCTCGTGGGGAAATTTCTCATCCTCCTCTTCATCGCCGCGAGGTTGAAGTTCGACGCGAGGCGGGCTTTTCTCTCCGCCCTGCTTCTCACTCAGATCAGCGAGTTCTCGTTCATCCTCGCCGCCGTCGCCAAAAAATCGGGCCTTCCCGTGGGTGACACCGGCACGCTCCTCGGACTCGTCGGTACGATCACGATCACTTTTTCCGCACTCCTCATCGGGGCCCGCGAGCCGATCTTCGCCTTTCTTACGAAACGTGGTCTCCTGCGCGCCTTCCCCCCGTCGCCGGAGGCGAAGGAGTCCGATGCCGTTCCCCTCTCCGGCCATATCATCGTTATCGGAATGAACACGCTCGGTCGCGAACTCGTCCGGCGGCTCGCCGCCAGAGGTGAGATCGTCGCCGCCGCTGACACCGATCCGGTGAAGCTCCGCGATCTCCCCTGCATCAAAGTTCTCGGCGACGCCGAATCTCCCGCCGTCCTGCGCGAGGCCGGGCTCGGCACTGCCCGGCTTCTCGTCTCGACGTTGCACATCGAATCCACCAACGATCTCCTCGCCTACCGCTGCCGCGTCGCCGGCGTCCCGGCGGCGATCCATGCCGTCAACCTGCGCGAGGTCACTCACCTGCTCGACATGGAGGTGGCCTACATGATGTCGCCCAAGGTGGACGGCATCCAACTCCAGAACGCGGAACTCCTCCGCAGAGGCATGATTCGAAAATGACCGGCCTCGCCCTGCTCCTGCTCTCCTCTGCGGTGGCCTTTGCCCTCGCGCAGCGCTTTCGTCTGCCGCCGATTCCGCTCCTCATCCTCCTCGGCTTCGCAATGTCGCGTTGCGGGATTGAAATGGATCGCGCCGCTCTGAATCAGGTCATCGATGTGGGACTGGCCTTCCTCGTCTTCGCCGCCGGAATCGAGCTGAATCCCTCGCGTTTCACCGGGCAGACCCGTGCGATTCTCTGGATCGGCATCGTCCAGTTCGTCGTGACCGCTGTCCTAGGATACTTCCTCGCCCGCGCCATCGGCTTCGACGACGCTGCCTCACTCTACCTCGGCGTCGGACTCTCCACCAGCTCAACCCTCGTGGCGGTGCGGCAACTCTATCGCTTCCCGGGATCCCTGCGAACCTACGGACGGCTCGTCCTCGGCGTGCTCCTCGTTCAGGATGTCGTCATGATCGTCTTCATCGTCCTGCTCCCCCGCTTTGCCGGTGGATACGGAGACCTCGCCTCCGGGTTCGCCGCGCTGGCGATCATGGCCGTGACCGCGACGGTCTGCCAGCGATACCTGCCGCGGCTCATGGCGAAACATGGACCTCCCGATGAGGAAACGATGCTGCTCTGCACTCTCGGGATTCTCTTCCTCTTCTCGGGATTCTCCCACTGGATGAACATCAGCTTCATCGCCGGAGGATTCGCGGCAGGGTTCGCCCTTTCCGGATTCCCCGTCAGCGGCGAAGCCCGCGGGGTCATCAGCTCGCTCAATACCTTCTTCGTCGCGCTCTTTTTCAGCGCCCTCGGGGCTCAGGTTGAGCACCCTGACATGGACACTTTCCTGAAAAGCCTCGCTTTCGCCGCCATCGTCCTCATCGCCACCCCGATTGTCGTCACCATCTTCGCCGAGTGGAAAGGCCACCTCTCCTCACGCAACGCGATCACCGCCGGTCTCCTCCTCGCCCAAACAAGTGAGTTCTCCATCATTCTCGCCGTCTACGGGGAGCGGCTCGGACAGATCAGCGGGGAAACCGTCTCTCTCATCGCCCTCGTCGCCGTCATCTCGATGACACTCACCCCTTTTCTCGCGACGGATGCGGTGGCGCGCCGCCTCCTCCACCTGCACCCGCTACGGCGACTCATGAAGACCGATTCTCAGCTCAGTGACCACGTCGTCGTGCTCGGATACGGATCGGCAGGACGCTGGATCATCCGCCCTCTCGTCGCGAGCGGCCTGCGCATTGTCGTCATCGATCAGGATCCCTCCGTCATCGCCCAGTTGCGCAAGGAGGGCCATACCTGCATCCGCGGAGACGCTTCCGATAAAAAGGTCCTCCTCCGCGCGGGTGCCGACAAAGCCCGCTTCATCCTCGTCTCACTCCATCAGGTCGCCGAGGTCGTGAAAGTGATCGAGCACGTCTGCTCGAGCGTGCCCGTTTTCGCCCGGGTCTTCGAAGAGGTTTCCGCCGCGAAGGTGGAGGCGAGCGGCGGTATTCCCATCCTCAATTCGATCGCCGCAGCAGATCGATTCATGGAGTGGTTCGAGCGTGCCATGGCGGCAAAGAAGGAGGCGACCGCCGGGAACGAGCCGGCCGCGTCACCGTGAATGCGACAATAGCGCCACGACTCACCCGATTACCGTGATCGCTATGCGACGCTTTCGCGTTTGAAGATCAATACCTCCTGACGCATTCCCTTACTACTTCGGCGCGGGACGTGCTCGTGGCGATGGGCCAGAGTGCGCCCGAGGCAGCGGTCGTGGAGGAGAAGGTAGTGAAGTGAGAGGGCGGGGGGATGACCCGTCGATTTCCACTTATCACGGTCTGGTTATGCTCGGTTTCAACAAGGTGTCTTTATTGAGATTTGTTCCCGCCGCCTTGAAATTTGTCACCTTCAACGAACGCGGACGAGCTTCGACTTCGACGCCGAGAGATTACCCGAAGCATCGTAGGCGTGGACTTCGATTAAGTTGCGCCCCCGTTCGAGGCGGCGGATGGTTCCGTTCCACGAGGCCCGTTTTGCCAGTTTCAATCGCGACGTCTCCCACGGACCGCGGTTCAGCGACCAAGCCCAGCCGAGGAGCCGGTGATTGTCGAGCGCGGTTCCCGCGAGTTTGATCGAGCGCCGGGACTGTGTCGTCCTGCGGTCCAGCGGCTCGTGAATATGAATCTTCGGCGCGGCATCCTCGTTTCCCTGGATCGCGAGGACGCGGATATTCCGGATCGCCCAGGTCAGCGCCCCTGCCTCGTGGCGGCCAACATGAAGAAAGCGGAACTGAACCGAGGGACTGGACCAATTCGGCGGCAGCTCGATCGAGAGGGGCCGCCAGTTCCCTCGGTCCTTCTGCGGGTAAATCTTGCCAAGGGTTGTCCACCCGTTCCCGTTCAGAGTCGCCTGCACGAGGATCTCTTGTTGGGGGACGTGGTAATATTGGTCGCTCCAGAAGTCGAATTCCAGGAAACCGCCGATCAGGAAGACGAGCGGGCTCGTCGTCAACGAGCGCGCTCCCGCTCCGGAAAACCAAAGCACGTTTGGGGCGGATTCCTCCCGGTCCGGAGCCAGGACCACACCGCTCCGCTGCTGCCATGGTGCCGAGAGTTCGCCGCCCGCCGGGGCATCGAACACCCTCCGCATCCGGTAGGCCATGGCGGAGGATTCCGCGCCCGGATGGGACGTGCCTGATCCATTGCGCGCGCGGACGCGGTAGCGGTAGACCTTAGCAGGGATAACCCCGAAGTCCGTCCAGGAATGCAGGGTGCCCTCGACGATGGCGACCTGCCGCCAGATCCAGTCCTCCCGGGTGCGCTCGACCAGAAACTCACTCGCGAGCGTCGAGCGCGTCCACAGCACCTCCAGACCCGCGCCCGCGACATTCGCGACAAACGATTCTGCCGGAATCTGCGGGGGAGGCAGGGGACTCGTCCGCAGCGTCAACACCGGTGAATAGGGCGCTTCGCCGGATGCGTTCACCGCCTTCATCCGGTATTGATACTCCGTGTCCGGCTCGATACGGTGGTTAGTGTAGGTGGCCAGAGTGAAGTTTGACCCGCCCCCAATCACGATCACTCCACCAGACCCGTACGACGAGGACGGAGGCGGGGCGAAGATCCGTTCCGGCAGCAGGATGGCGGGGGGATTGGGCCGGGGCGTTTGATTGGTATGGTCTCCCGACCTCAGCGGAAATCGGCCCAGTTCGGTCCAGGCACCGACGGCGGTTTGGCGCGATTCCAGAACGACGGAACGGCAGGCGGCTGTGGTCCGAAGCCGGGAAATGAAATCACCCCCGACGGCACCGTCCATTGGATTGCTGCCCGATCCCAATCGACCCCCAAAATCCTCAATTCCGCCACCCAGGCGGGTGCTTCCCCGGGCGTCCCCTGCCCGAAACCGGACGCTCCCGAGCCGAGCAGCAGAAGGCACGAGGTCGCGATGGGCAGGCAAGTTCTCATCCGGGTGCTTCGTGAAGGAAAGGAAGCGAGTCCAACGGCAGACTGGGATGTCTGCCCCACCTTGTAGACTTGATCGGAGCTTTGACCCGGGGAGGCACGACACTCTATCTGTCGTGCCGAGACCACCCCAAAGTTACCTATTGAAATTATAAATGCGGGAAGTAAATTGGCGCCATGTCTCCCGTTGCCTCTCCTGCGTCGTAACCATCTTGTGCTTCACAAAACGGTGCCTTTGGTGTATAATTTGCGATCATTGAAACTCGTTAACCCCATCCTTGAGTGATGAATCCCAACTCCACATCGACTTCCGCACCGGAAAGCCCACGGCCATCATCGGACCGCAGGTCAGCGACGGGATTCGAGCCGCTTGCCATGCCCTTAACCTCGGACGAAAGAGCGGACTCCAGGCGGCGTTTGGAGGCACTCCACCCTGCGGAGCGGTTTCAAATGATGTTTGGATCGATCAATTCACCGGACGACTCGCTGATCGAGAAGTCCCTTTAATCGATCTGGAGGTCCTTGGCTTCCGACACGAGGATGGGTTTCTGACGAACCGCTTGCTCACGCCGCTACCCTCCGGAGCCGAGGCGAGTCCGTTTCTCGATGAGGAAAACGGTGTCGTCTACAAACTCTTCGACCTCCGACCGGGCGGAGCCATGGGGAAAAAGCTGTGCTTCCAGTCCCGTTCTCAGGGATTCGAAATTGAGGGCACCGACGCCCGCTGGAGCGATATGCTCGATAAGTTCATCGTTCTCAATCATGGCGGCGGGCACCCGACAGAGTTGACGGGAATTTCCTCCGATGGCTGCTACCTCATCGCCAAACAACCCCTGGCCCATCCCTTTGTGGATTATCGCAGCGACCTTGCCGCCGCCGAGGTTTCCATGTGCGGAATCGTTCCCGTCGGCGGCGGATTGCGCCAGCACCTGTTCGTGACCTCGATTGACGGCGTTGAATGGCTCGTCGGCGACCTTCATTTGCGCAATATCATGCGCGATAAAAACGGAGTCCCCACCATCATCGATGCGCTCGTGGGCGAGGTCACCCTTGCGGCCCGGAGAGAGCAGGGTTGGTTGAGGGTCGCGTGTGAGGAGGCGCGGGTCTTTCGTCAGACCGGCGCGAGGCCGGCGACGTGGGATGAAGCGGTGGACGATGGGGAGTTGTGAGGGGGAATGTCGATACGCCGGTGGCTCATGTTGCAAAACGTTCTGTTTCAGCCAGGGTATTCTGTGGCTGGCCTCTGTGAGGCCGGGGAGCGTGCCAGAAAAACAAGCTGCATCCACAAAGATCAAGGATGCCGTGAATCCAACGCGGCCTCACAGAGGCCACCTACAGGGCGGAAGAGATTCTGCACGCTTCCTCCCGTAGCGAAGGTGGTGACACCTTCGGGCGTTGGTCCGGCCGGGGACGAATCCCGCATGAGCCTGTCACGCTCACATTTTCATTCCCCGTTCGTCTTCAGCCTGATACGACAACGTGATCATGCGCTGCCTTTACCTGCTTGTGGCTCTTCTCTGGCCGGGGACATTTGTCTCTCTGCACTCCCAGACCGGGAAGGTCGCCCCCTTCACCGGTGAGCCTATCGCCGCCGATGCTGATGCGAGTGATCCTTCAACCAGTCAGATCGTGACCTTTGTCGGAGCCTGGAGACGGGAAGAGGATGTGCCGACCTTGCGCGCCCTCCTGGACCATCCCGATTACCGCGCCTCGCAGGTGTCGTCCTCGAAAGAGCCTATAAAGTACGAAGCCCGTGACTCCCGGGTGCGCCGGGCCGCGCGGGATGTGCTTGCGGGGACGGGGGCGTGGTGGTGGTGGAGAAGGGGGATTCGAAATTCAGGATTCTAAAACCGACCCCGCGCACTCTCGGTAAACTCAGGATTCTAGAACTGGTACCCCTCCTGAACCTTACATTGAATCCTTCCTGCGATCGAGCTCTCATCCTCTCTCAAGGGGGCTGGTGGCGGGGAATGCTGTATGGCCGGACTATTTCAAGGAGGTTGCTTTCGGGAGTGGCGTCAACGCGAATAGCGCCCATCTGTGCCCATCTGTGTTAAAACGAGGAACACGGATTCGCTTCGCTCCCACAGATGCGCTTCGCTCTCACGGATTTTCACAGATGAAGCGCTGGGGAGAGAGAGTCGATGCGAATGGCCGCGAATAGCGGTGAGCTCCCCCGCCTCATCTCCTTGTCCCACCAATGCCCCGTCAACCCGTGACCCGCCAACTCATGATTGACTTCGTTTCACTCCGTCTACCCGGTTGACTTCACTTCATTTCGTCTATCTACGCTGCGCTTCGATTCGCGTGTTCCAGCCCCGCCTTCCCCCACAGCTCCGCAAAAGCCCCGCCCCTCTCAATCAATTCCCCCGGCTCCCCTTGCTCCAGAACCATCCCGTCGCCCATCACTACGACAGAATCGGCGTGCCGTAGGGTGCTGAGCCGATGCGCCAGCACAAAGCTGGTGCGTCCGGCCATCAGCAAACGCATCGCCTTCTGGGTCCTGGCCTCCGTCAAGGGATCGATCGCGCTCGTCGCCTCATCCAAAATCAGAATCCTCGGATCGGCGATGAGGGCGCGGGCGAAGCAGATGAGCTGGCGCTGACCGAGAGAGAGGCCCGAGCCGCGTTCGCCGACTTCGGCATCGAGGCCGTAGGCGATGGATTCGATCGTCTCGAGGCAGTCGAGCCGGGCGAGGGCTTCGCGGACTTCTTCGCGACCTGCGCCGGGTTTCACGACGCGGATGTTTTCGAGGATGCTGCCGGCGAAGAGGTGATTCTGCTGCGGCACGATCCCGAGGTGGGCGTGCAGCCAGGGGCTGGAGAGATCGCGGGTGTCGGTCCCATCGATGAGGACGGCTCCGTTTTCGGGCAGGTAAAACTTGGCGATGAGCCCGGCGACGGTGCTCTTGCCGCTTCCGGTCGCGCCAACGATGGCGACACACTGACCGGCGGCGGCGGTGAGGCTGACGCCACGCAGGACGGGCCGGTCGGCCTGATAGGAAAAGGTGACGTCGCGCAGCTCGACGTGTCCGGCGAGGTGGGTGGGGGTGACGGGGTCGGGTTTGTCCTGCCAGTCGGGTTCGGTGTCGAGGATGGCAAAGACGCGCTCGGCTCCGGCCATGGCGGTGAGGGCCTCGTTGAACATGTTCCCGAGGATGGTGATGGGGCTGAAGAAGAGTCCGGCGAGGAAGAAGAACTGGACCATGCTGCCGAGTTCCATGGGGTGGGCGGGATCGAGGACGTGGCCTCCGCCGATGACGACGAGGAGCGCCATGAAGATCTGTCCATTGAGCTCGAGGAGCGGTAGAAAGGTGCCGGTCGCGCGGGCGGCGACGAAGTTGTAGCGGGCGTGATCTTCGACGAGGGCGCGGAAGTGGTCGGCATTGACCCGCTCGCGGCTGAAGCTCTGGGTCACGCGGATGCCGCTGACGCTCTCGGCCATGGTCGCGGTGATGCGGCTGAAGCTGTCACTCTGGCGCCGATAGGCCTCGCTGAGACGTTTGCGGAAATAGAGATTGAGACCCCAGATGACGGGGGCGATCCCGAGAACGAGGAGAAAGAGTCGCCAGTCCTCGAGGATCATGAGGACGGCACAGCCTATCATTTGCCCGGCCGAGACGAGGGAGACAAAGAGGACATTTTGCACCCCGACACGGACGTTTTCGGCATCGCCGGTGAGGCGGCTGATGAGGCGTCCGACCGGCTGCCGGTTGAAGTAGCCCATCGTGAGTCCGAGCCAGTGCCGGAACATCGCCGAGCGCAGATCGTGGATGACGGCCTCGCCGATCTCGAGCGCCCATTTGATGCGGTAACGAAAGGTCAGTTCGGTGAAGACGGCAAAGGCGGCGAAGCCCGCGACCGCCCAGGTGAGCTGGCCGAGATCGCCGCGGGCGACGGGGCCATTGATGATCGCCCCGATCGCCCAGGCGAGAACAGGCAACTGGATCGCCCTCGCCCCCACCGTGATGAAGAGGCTGATCATCTTGCGCCGGTAGACCCCGGTGAAGCCGAGGAGGCGGCGGATCAGGGCAAAGGAAAGTGGCGCCTGGGCACGCTCGTCGGTGTCGCCGCGGGCGGCGCGGACCTTCGAGAGCGTCTGGCCATCGACGATGCCGGCCACCGGGGGCCGGATGGCGGCGTCCGACTTTGATGACGCACGCTTTTTCAAGCCGCCACCTCCTCTCCCTCGCGACTCTCTGCCAGGATCGCGTCGCGGTAGTAGCCGGGCTGTGCGCTGAGCTCCTCGTGGGTGCCGACTGCGGCGATGCGACCGCGTTCGAGGACGATGATGCGGTCGGCGCGCCGCACCGTGCTGAAGCGGTGGGCGACGATGAAGGTGGTCCGCCCGGCCATGACGCGGTCCATCGCGGTGAGGATCTCCTGCTCGGTGCCGGCATCGACGGCGGCGGTGGGGTCGTCGAGGATGAGGATCGCGGGATCGAGGAGGATGGCCCGGGCGAGGGCGAGGCGCTGGCGCTGGCCGCCCGAGAGATTGGCCCCGTTCTCATGGAGGAGGGTGTCGTAGCCGAGCGGCAGCTTTTCGATGAACTCGTGGGCAGCGGCGAGGCGGGCGGCTCGCTCGATCGCCTCGGGCGTGGCTCCGGGACAGCCGAAGGCAATGTTCGCCGCGACGGGGGCGCTGAAGAGGAAGCTCTCCTGAAAGACGAGCCCGACCTGCCGCCGCACGTCGTCGAGCTGCCAGTCGCGCAGGTCGCGGCCGTCGAGGAGGAGCCGGCCCTCGTCGGGGTCGTAAAAGCGGGGGATGAGCTGGATGAGCGCCGTTTTTCCCGATCCGGTCGGGCCGACGATGGCGATCTTTTCCCCCGCCTTCACAGTGAGGGAAAGGTCGTGGAGGACGGTGCTCTCGGGCTTGAAGCGGAAGGCGACGTGGTCAAAGACGACCTCGCCCCGCGCGCGCTCGAGAGGGGCGGCGTCTTCGCAATCAACGATTCCGGGCTCGGCGTCGAGGATCTCGTAGACACGGTCGGCTCCGGTGAGGGTCTGCTGGAGACTGTCGGCGACGGTGCCGATGGCGTTGGCCTGGGCATTGAGCTGCTGGAGGACGCCGGCAAAGAGGATCAG
>JBDNIL010000067.1:0-6225 GCA_041688355.1 Verrucomicrobiales bacterium
AAAGTGCGGCGCATCCTCGACGAGCCGGGATCGCACGCCGCTACCGCTGAGAGAAATTTCCGAATCGCCGGGAAACACTTCGGGTATCGGACACTGGAAGAGCGATTGCGGGCGATGGTGCAGATGGCGGTGCGGGGGTGATGGTGAGGGTGACTCTCTGCCGGACCGCGGGCGTCCCGCCCGCCCCATTGCCCATGAAACCTGCTGCGGTTGGGGTTGTAAAGCGGGCGGGACGCCCGCGGTCCGGCATTGGTCCGGCGGCGAAATCCTCAATTTGGTTTCTCGGAGGATTTCGAATCCCCCACAAACTCTCCGTAATACACCCTCGCTGAGGCGAACGAGACCGGTTCGCCTGAGAAGGGAGTAGCGAACAGGGTCGGCCGGCCGGCGAGGGGGAAGAGCAGTTCCTCGGCAAAGATTTTGTATTCGAAGGCCTTCTCATCCGGCCGCTTCTCTTCCCCTTTCCAGACGCGGCCCGAGACGAGCCAGTGATTCCGCTCGGGGCGGACCGAGAGTTCGAGATGGCAGAGATCTTCCTGCGTGACGGGGAACGGCTCCTTGAGGAGCACGACACTGCGTCGCACGAGCTCGATCTCCTGTGTCGCGGGGGCGAAGCGGAGCTGGAAGCCGTTCTTCCCGTAGAGACCGGCACCAAAGCGGGACTTCAGTCTGCCCTTCCCCTGCGCCCGACCCGAAGCGACGATGGTGGCACCCTTTTCCCGTATCTCGGGACCGAATTCCAGCCAGCAGTCGAGGAGCGGTTCGGGCGCTACCTTCAGTTTTTTGGCTCCGGCATCGACGGTCCACTTGCCGCTGAGCGGCGTCGCTCCGCCCGGGTAGTCCCCGTCCTTGCTGTTGGCGATGTCGAGGATCGCGGCGGGGACATTGACGGGCGGAGCCGGTATCTCCGGAGTTGGCGGGGCCTCCGCCTTCTCTTTCGCGAGGTTCCCTCCCGTCGCGAGGAGAGCGGCGAAGAAGAGCGCCATCACTGGAGCGATGACCCTCATTCCCGACGAATCGCGTCCATCAGATTTCCCCGCAGGACCAGCCGCGCGGCGACGGCGCAAAAGACGAGCCCGCCGACGAGGACGGCCCCGTTGATCGCGGCGAGCAACCCCCACGGCAGCGAAGACGATCCTTTGGTCAGCTCGGGCAACACTGCGAGGAGCGCCGCACCGAAGCCGATTATCACTCCTGACAGGTGCAGAAACCAATGCTCCGAGATGACCATTCCGGCGAGCTTTTTCCGGGTGAATCCCATCGCCTGCATTACCCCGAGCTGTCCGCGACGCTCCATCACATTGCGCCCCACGATGATCGCGAGGCCGAGCGTCCCTAACAAAATCCCGAGGCCGCCGAGGGTGGAGAAGATACTGAGATAGGTATTCTGCACCGCATTGAACTCATTGAGCCGGTCCGCCGCCGGGCGCATCTCCAGCCCGAGATCGCCGAACATGCGCGTGAGGTGGGCCGCGACCGGCTCGAGAGTTCCCCCGCCTTTTCCATCCATCAGGAAGAAGCGGTAGCCGCCCGCATCGGGGAAAAAGCGGATGAAGTTTGCCTCATCTATCAAGAGACTTCCCTGCAGAATCGAGGTCTCGAGAAAACCGCAGATGAGCACGGCGAAGGACTGTCCCGAAACAGTCTCGTACAGGACCGTGTCGCCGATGCCTTTTTGCAAGGCATAGATCGCGGTGTTCTGATCGATGATCCCGGCGACGACGGGAGTCCCGTCTTCCAGAGCAGGATGCTCGGCGGCGAGGAGGCGCCAGGGACTCTCGCCCGTCCTCGGCTCGGTGATTTTCCCGGTGAAGGTGAAGGGATTGATCGCCGCGATCTGTGCGGTGCTCACACCCATGATGCGGGGACGCTGGGCGCGGTTAAGATTGAGACAGCTCGCATCGTCACCGTTGCTGACGCGAAGGGGCAGAATCGTGAATTTTTCTTTAAACCCGTCGAGCCCGAATTTCTTTCGCCCGGCCTCTCCGTTGAGATCTTCGTAGACCGGCAGGGTCGACTCCCCGACGTAGGCGAAGCCCCCCGTCCCGGCATTGCGACGCTCGGCTCCGCGCTCGCCCTCGAGGCGGAAGGAGTTGATCGCCGTGACCATGAAGACACCCGCCGCCATCAGCCCAATCACCGCGAGGCTGCGGCCGCGACGACGCACGGTGTGCTGACGGCCGAGCGCCCCGAGAGATTTCAGAACCTCGGACGGACGCAGGAATCGGCGGATGAGGATGGAGCAAAAGGCCACCCCGGCCACGGTCATGAGAAATCCCGCGCCGAAAAAGAGGCCCTGCGCGGCCATCGTGCCCTCGACCTTGGGGGCAAAGAGACACCCTAACGCTCCCACCACACCGACGGCGAGAGCGACGACATCACGACGGCTTTTTGCATTGCCGCCGAGGGAGAGATCGTCACTCCCCGAGATCAGGGTCGAGGGCTGGATCGCGGTGATCTTACGGCTCGCGAACCAGACCACGGTGAGCGCGACGAGGATGGTTATGAAGAAGGAAACGAGCAGCGTCTGCGGCTTCAGCGAGTAGGTGAACTCCATGCCCGCAGCGGCATCCTGCCAGACGCCGGACATGCCGTAGAGGGCGAGGCGGGTGTAGACATAGCCGCCGAGCAGCCCGAGCGCGGAGCCGACGAGAGAGAGTAACAAGGCCTCGACGAGGAAAAATCGCCGCACCCGTGTCCGCGTGAAACCCATCGCGAGAAGCAATCCGATCTGGCTGGAACGCTGCTCGATCCCGAAGACAAAGACGAGCCCGGCAAGCACGAGGGCCGCGACGATGAGGAAAAAACTCATGCTCGCGAAGAGCGCGCCGAAGTCGAAGGAATTCGCCACCGCCGACTTAGCCTCGGCCGGCAGGTCGCGGTAGACCATGCCTAGGTCGGTGAGCTTCAAATTCGCCCGCAGTTGATCGACAAGCGGGGCGTCCGACGCCTTCAGTTGAAAGCGCACCGCCGTGGCATCACCGAAGCGGTTGGCCCACATCGAGCGCGCCGCTCCGAGGGAGACGAAAGCCTTGGGCGTCGCCTTGTATTGATCCCAGTATTCATCGTCCTTGTCGCGGATGCGGTCGCGGTCGATGGGAATGCCGGGCTCCCAGTCGTCGAGTCCATCGACGTCGAAAATGCCGGGGAACTCGGGCGTCCAGGTCTGATCCCAGCCCGCCTCGCCAATGGGCTCGACCGCCGCCACGGTAAAGGTGCGACGATGCTCCTCGAGGGCGCGTCCCGCCCCGACGACATTGTAGACGAGGGTGACATCGTCGCCCGGCTTTACCGCGAGGTCATCGGCGAGCCATTGGGAGAGGATGATCTGACGATCCGTGAGATCGCTGCCCACGATACCGTTCAGCGCAGGCCCGACCCCGGTCACCATGGAATAAGGAGTGCGATTTTCACCAGATGTGATGTCCGTCGCGAGATAGGTCAGGACGGGCGAACTCACCGCCGCGACATTTTCCAGCGCCGAGACGATGACACTGTCAAAAAAGACCCGCGAACTCACGATCTGACTCGTGCCGCCGGTGTCCGCCTGCGAGACCTTCAGTTGGAGGTCGTCGAGATCCCAGGCCTTTTCCGCCGCCGCCGCGAAGGTCGTCGCGTCGAGGGAATCGTCGCCGAGAATGAGGTTCGCCCGACCGGACTGCTCAATGATAGCCTCGAGCCGCTCGCGCCGAAGGAAGATCGTCGCCGGCGGGACTTGCTCGGCTTTCAGCGAATAGAGCCCGAAACTCTCCGCATCGAGGATCGCGGTGACAGGGGCGGTGAAAGGCGTCGTCTGTTCGGACTCGCCGGAGAGAGGGGCATCTTTCGAGAGTGCTCCGGGGATCTCGACCCGCACGATGAGGGTATCATCGACGCCTGCTCCGACGCGGTCGGCGAGAGGCGCGTTGATCGCGATCCAGCGCTCGTCCGCAAAGCCGTCGGGCGCGACGCCCTTGTTCGAGAGTTTCCAAAAGCGGTCATCGATCCCGAGGATCTGCACCTGATTGACCCGACGTCCGCCGTCCCGGTTCAGCGCCGTCCCGGTGATCTGCAGGACCGGCGCGACGACGGCATCACCACCGAGATCCGCCGCGATGCGATCCGCCAGGGTAGAGCTGAAAAATCGCTCTCCTCCCAGCATGACCGGACCGATCTGCGAAAGACGTGCCGCCGCATTCCGCCGCAGGCTTTCCTTCACTGAATCGCCGACGACGAGGGCGCCGCTGAGGATCGCCGAGGTCAGCGCCACGCCCGCGAGGACCGAGAGATTGATCCAGCGATAGTGGAAGAGGGAGCTGAGGATGAGGCGAAAAGTGCTCATGAGAAAGAAAGCCGCTGAGGATAGCCCCCGGCCTCACAGAGGCCAGCTACAGGTGCCGATGCCTGCATGGGAAAAGTGCTTACACCTACACGGAATTTCTTCCTGTAGCTGGCCTCTGTGAGGCCGGTGTTGGGGGAGGTAAGGTCAGGGAAATCCCGCTTCGGGAGACTTTCCCTCATACCCCGCCCTCCAGCTTTCCACGATGGAGCGTTCGAATCGAGCCGACCGCCTCCGCAATCATGCGATCGTGCGTCACGACAATAAGGGCGAGACCTTCGGAGTCATTCAACTCCACGAGCAAATCCATGAGCCGCTTCGCATTGTCCTCGTCGAGGGCACCGGTCGGTTCGTCGGCGAGGAGGAGCCGGGGTGAGTTGATGAGCGACCGCACCACCGCGACGCGCTGCCTTTCGCCCCCGGAGAGCTGGCCAGGTTGGCTGTTGAGCTTATCAGCGAGCCCGACCCGGTCGAAAAGCATCTTCGCCCGCGCCGTCGCCGCCGCCGGATCGGGCCGGTTCGCAAGAGCCAGCGTGGGAACGAGCACATTCTCCAGCGCGGTGCATTGCGGGAGGAGATGGTGCATTTGAAAAATGAAGCCGATCTTCTCGGAGCGGATCCGGGCGATCTCGTTCTCGGAAAGGCCGCTCGTATCGATGCCGTCGATGATGACCTTGCCCTCCGAGGGAGCGTCGAGGGTGCCCAGGATATTGAGCAGCGTGCTCTTCCCGCAGCCCGACGGCCCGACGATCGCAAAACGCTCGCCTGCGTTCACGACGAGGTCCAGTCCATCGAGGATGCGCCGCGCCGGAGCGGCTCCCTCACTACCGGATTCATACCATTTGGAGACTCCCCGGAGTTCCACACTCGATTTCAGAATTTCGGCCATTTCTAAAGTCTCGACTGCGGCCCGTCCCGCTTCAAGTGGTAAAGGCGCAATTTCCGGGACGGGCTTGCGGGGCGATAGAGGGGGCGGAGCGGGATCACTCGCTTCGAAACATCGTCGAGGACAACAAAATGCCCCTCCCCCCTGCGACAAGACTTTGTCGAAGAGAGAGGGGCCTGGGTCGTTGGCAAATCTACCGGAGATTCAATGAGCATTCCCGCCCTACGGCATCAGGCGCACGGTGCGAACGATGCGGTAGGAAGGGTCCATGTAATAGGCGGTGTTGTTGTAGTAACGCACGCTTAAGCCGGCATCCGGATTTGGCACTTCGATGAAGCGGGTGCGAGTGGTCTCAGGAATGACATAGCCTTCGACGTAAGCACTCGCGTCAGTCGTCACCTCGACCGAGGAGTCGAGATCGACAACCCGCACGATCTTCCAATCGTTCGAATTGACATAATAAGCGCGGCCCCCGTAATAACGCACGACGACGTTCTCCCCCTGCACCGCAGGGACTTCGGTGAAGTGGGTCTGGTACTCGGTCGGGACGGTGTAGCCGTCGACAAAAGTGGACTCGGATTGGGACTGACCATCGCAGACCGAAGTATCGATGCCAACGGTGGCACCCTGAGCGTGAGAAACAAGCCGCTCTCAGGCTGCGTTTTCACGATTAATCTGCCCCGGCACTCAATGCCGAACCCCGCGAGCTGACGGGAGCGTCCTACTGCAAAACGACCTCCTCCAGCGGCGACGTCCAGTCCCTCACTTGAAAACCGCCCGGGATGGCCGTTCTCTTTGCTCTGCCGGTGCGCATCGTAAACGACGAGCGGCCGGAAAGAGCGGTGGACTTACGCGTTGGCGAACACCTCCCGGGCGACCCGCTAGCAGTCTGTCTGACTTAGAGCGTCTGAGCGAGGGAATTGGGGTTCGAGTCAGAATTTTCATGAGTTTGAGGAGTTTGTGTGAACACAAATGATGAAAACGAAGGGGAATTCGGGCCGAATCCCCGATTTCCGCAGCC
>JBDNIL010000068.1:0-9455 GCA_041688355.1 Verrucomicrobiales bacterium
ATGGCCCCGGGCCTGATCCCGAGCGAGGAAACGACGCGGCTGCCGGTCACGGTGGTTGCCTGGATCGTCTGGGAGAACGCCGGTTCGATCGAGACGGCGAGCGTGAGGATTAGCAGGGAAGAAAGAATGGGGAGGGGCCGTTTCACTGATATCTCTACGTTTGGGCAAAAGGGCTCTTGGAGCAATCGTCGCGAATCATATCAAAAACCCTCTTTAGTGAAACCTTAATTTTTATAAAATTCCAGTAATTTCTTTCAGTTATGTAAATTATACGTATCAACAAGCGGTGCCTTCCCGGGGTGGAATCGGAGCGAGTGCTCACGAATTGGCGCTCTCCCCGCGACTCAGCACGGTATCGACCCGCCAGTTCGCGTCATCGCGCTCTGGATGATCGAGGGTGAAGTGGAGCCCCCGGCTTTCCTTGCGGCTCTCTGCTGATTTGACAATGAGAGTGGCGGTCTCGACAAGGTTGCGCAACTCGAGCAGCTCGGCGGTGACGCGGAAATTCCAGTAAAACTCCTGCACCTCGCGACGCAGATTCTGCAGTCGGGTCGAGGCGCGGTGGAGTCGTTTGTCAGTGCGCACGATGGAGACGTAGTCCCACATGAGCCGGCGGATCTCGTCCCAGTTGTGATAAATGACGACGAGTTCATCCACGTCGGTGACATCGCCCGACTCCCACTCGGGGAGGGTGAGCTGCTCGCGGGCCCGGGCGATCGGAGCTTTGGCAAGGCAGTCTGCGAGGGCGAGTTTCGAGACGACGACGCCCTCGAGGAGCGAGTTGCTCGCGAGGCGATTGGCTCCGTGGAGGCCGGTGCAGGCGACCTCACCGACGGCCCAGAGTCCGGGGAGAGAGGTCGCGCCGTGGACGTCGGTCTTGACTCCGCCGCACTGGTAGTGGGCGGCGGGGACGACGGGGATGGGCACCTTCGTGATATCGATATCGACGCTGAGACAGGTGTCGTAGATGTTGGGGAAACGCGAGCGGATGAAGTCGGCGGGCTTGTGAGTGATGTCGAGAAAGACGCAGGGGCCGCCCGTTTTTTTGATCTCACGGTCAATCGCCCGGGCGACGATGTCCCTCGGTGCGAGCGAACCGCGCGGGTCATACTCGTGCATGAAGCGACGGCCGTGTTTGTCGATCAGCTCGGCCCCCTCGCCACGCATCGCTTCGGTGATGAGAAAGGACTTCAGCTCGTGATGGTAGAGACAGGTCGGGTGGAACTGGACAAATTCCATGTTCGCGATCTCGCAGCCGGCCCGCCAGGCCATCGCGACGCCGTCGCCGGTCGCGATATCGGGGTTGGTCGTGTAGAGGTAGACCCGTCCGCTCCCGCCGGTGCAGAGGAGGACACGATCTGAGCGCAGGGTGATGACGGCGCCGCTTTCCTCGTTGAGTACGTAGATCCCGACGCAGCGCTGGGGGGCGTCGAGGGCGAGCTTTGACGTGGTGATGAGATCGATCGCGAAATGGTGTTCGTAAAGGGTGATCTGCGGAGAGGCTTTCACGGCGGCGAGCAGCTTGCTCTCGATCTCGCGTCCGGTAGTGTCCTTGTGATGGAGGATGCGCCGGCGCGTGTGGCCGCCTTCGCGACCGAGTTCGATGACTTCTTCCCCCGTGTCAGAGATCGTGCCGTCGAAGTGTACGCCCCAGTCGATCAGCTCTTCGATGGCGCGGGGGCCTTCGCTGACGATCCTGCGCACGACCGGTTCGGGGCAGAGGCCGGCCCCGGCGTCGAGGGTGTCGGCGACGTGGCGGTCGAAGGAATCGTCCTCGCTCTGCACGCAGGCGATCCCGCCCTGGGCCCAGGCCGTGTTGGTGCTCGCCGCGTCGCGTTTCGTCACGATCGCGACGGTTCCGTGTTCCGCCGCCCGGAGGGCAAAGCTCAGCCCGGAGATTCCGCTCCCGACTACGATAAAGTCGTAGGTTTTCACTGGTACTGTTTACGCTGATCGCAGGGGATAAGTAAACCGCTAATCTCGAGGCAGTCCGACATTGTCGATGAGGCGGGTCTTCCCGAAAAAGGCGGCCGCGATGAGCCGGGGGACCTTTCCGGTGAAGCTCTGGAGCGCTTCGAGAGTCGCGGAATCGACGATTTCGAAGTAATCGAGGTGCGCGAGACCGGCGGCGGCGAAGCGGTCGAGGAAGCCCTGCCGGGCGTCGCCCGGGGTCGTGATCGCCCCCGAGGCGATGGCAGCGGCGACTTCGCGGAGGGAGCGGAAGAGCGCGGGGGCCCCGGCGCGCTGCTCGGGGCTGAGGTAGACGTTACGCGAGCTCAGGGCGAGGCCGTCGTCTTCCCGCACGGTCGGTCCGGCGAGGATGCGAACGGGGAAATCGAGGTCGCGCACGAGACGGCGGATCACCGCAAGCTGCTGGTAGTCTTTTTCCCCGAAGATCGCGGCATCGGGCCGGGTGAGGTTGAAAAGTTTCGCCACGACGGTGCAGACGCCGTCAAAATGGCCCGGACGACTCGCGCCGCAGAGCGTCGTAGAAAGGCGGTTCTCGGTCACCATGATGGAGCGATCCCCGGCGTAGACTTCGCTGAGATCCGGGACAAAGACGGCGCTGACGCCGCGGTCCTCGCATTTTTCGAGATCGGCCTCGAGGGGGCGCGGGTAGGCGTCGAAGTCCTCGTGCGGGCCGAACTGGACCGGGTTCACAAAGATCGTCGCGAGGACGTCGCCGTCTTTTCCCGCCTCGTCGCGGGCCTGGTCGAAGAGGCTCGTGTGCCCGCGGTGGAGCGCCCCCATCGTGGGAACGAGGACTCGCGGGACGCCCTCTCGCTCAGCCTGCCAGGCGTGCAGGTCCGCCCTCGTTCGGAGTCGTTTCATCAAGGTCAGGAGCCGGCGATGCAGATGAGCGCCTTCTCGGTGCGGAGGTAGAGCCGACCGTTCGCGACGGCGGGGGACGAGCTCGATCCGCTCCCGAGCTGGCTGCGGCCGAGGACTTTGAAGGTGTCACCCGCCTCGACGATGACGAGTTCGCCCTCGCGGCTGAGATTGAGGATCTTGCCATCGACGGCGAGAGGCGAGGCGAAAAAGTTGCCTCCGACCCGCTCTTTGTAGATGCCTTTGCCGGTCTCGGCGTCGAGACAGGCGAGGACGCCGCCGTCGCCCCAGAGGTAGAGCCGGCCTTCGAAATAGAGGGGAGTCGGCACGTAGCCGAGTCCGTCGCTGAGGCCGAGAGAGTAGACGACCCCGGGCTCGCCGTTCGCTTTTGGCCGCAGAGCGGTGCCGTCGCGTCCCTGTCCGCCTGACCCGAAGGTCGCAAAGACAGTGCCGCGTCCCGGGGCGATCGAGCCGACGCTGCGCTGGCTGTACTCGCCGTCGTAGCCCCAGAGGACTTTGCCGGTTTTCGGTTCGAGGCCTTTCCAGCCGTCATTGGTCTGCACGACGACGACGATTTCTTTTCCGTCGACGGTCATGGAGACGGGAGTGCTGTAGGCGGTGAGGTGTTTTTCCTCAGTGCCCGGGGTGGCCCGCGCGAGCTCCCAGAGCGATTCGCCGGTGGCGGGATTCAGCCCCATGACGAGGCTCTTGCGCAACTCGACCGAGTCGGTGTGAATGATGAGGACGCCGTCGGAAAGGATGGGCGAGCTGCCGAAACCGTGATCCGAGGTGAACTCGGGCCACTCGCGTTTCCAGACGAGCTTGCCGGCGTGATCGAGGGCGATCGCCTCGGTGCGTTTGCCCGAGCCCCAGACGGCGTAGACGCGATCGGCATCGGCGACGGGGGTCGAGGAGGCGAAGTTGTTGAAATTGTGCAGATTGTGCGCCTCCACGGCGGCTTCCCAGATCCATTTTTTTGCCCCCGTGGCGGCGTCGAAACACTCGAGACGACGGTTCGTCCCGTCAGCGTCGGCGAGGGTGAGAAAGAGATTTTCGCCCCATAGCACCGGAGAGGAATGCCCGATCCCGTCGAGCGGTGTGGACCAGGCGTAGTCGCTCTCTTTGATTTCGTTGCGCAGCCCGGTCATCTTGCCGATGCCGGCGCCGTCTTTGCCGCGAAAGCGCGACCACTCCTGGGCGTGTGACTGAGGAAGCAGGAGAAAGGTCGCAAGAGCGAGCAGGGGGAGGAAGGGGCGAGGGTGCATCAGGTCAGCAAATTGCCGGAAAGTGGGAAGAGACGCAACCCCAATCCACCCCAATCCGCTGGCGGGAACAGGGAAGAGGCAAGGCGCGGCAGCAAGCCGGAGCAGCGGGCGCTTTTCCCGATGCGCGAAAGTCGGGCCTGCGCTAGCTTTGCCGCGATGGTTAAAAACATTGTCATTGGCTCACTCGCCCTCGCCCTTCTCGTCTCGCTCGTCTTTCACCTCTCGGGACCGGACCCGGTCGCCGTCGTGGAAGTGCCAGTGCCGGTCGCCCCGGCTCCTCTGCCCGAACCTGAACCGGTCGTGGTTCCCGAGCCCGAGCCTCAACCCGATTCCCGCTTTCTCGCCTTCGAGACGGCCTTCGCCTCCGTGCAGGACGATCCCGGCCTCACCGGCGCGGCGATCGGTTTCTGTGTCCTCGATTCCTCGGGCGAGATCCTCTACGAACGGCAGGGCGACATCGCGCAGATCCCCGCCTCGTCGCTGAAGACGCTCACGACGGCGACGGCGCTGGAGGTGCTCGGGCCCGAGTTCCGCTTCGAGACTCGTCTCGGGGTGAGTGAGCCGGATGAAAAAGGCATTTCCAAAGGGGATCTCATCCTCGTCGGCGGCGGTGATCCGATGCTCTCGATCAGTGACTACCAGTCGTGGATCGAGGGGCTCATCAAGGCGGGCCTCGCGGCGGTGCCGGGACGGGTCATCGGTGACGGCCGTCTTTTCCCCGGATCGATTTTCGCGGATTTCTGGAACTGGGGCGACATCGGGAACGGCTACGGCAGCCCCGTCGCGGGTCTGAATCTGGAGCACAATCGCTTCACCGCCACGATCATCGCGGCGGAGCTCGAGGGCGAACCGGCCACCCTCGGCGCGATCCTGCCCGAGGTGCCGGGAATGACGTGGCAGAACGAGGCGCTGACCGGTCCGGCCGGGTCGGGCGACGGCATCGTCATCCATGGCGGCGAGCGGACGTCGATGATGCACCTGCGCGGCACGGTGCCGCTCGGGGAGGAAATGTCTGTGAAAGGCGCGGTGCCCGATCCCGAGAAATTCGCGGCGTTTCATTTGCGCGAAGCGCTCCTCGAGGCCGGGCTCACTGTCGGCGGTGCGGCCATAGGGGCTGCGGAGTTGGTGATGAAAAATGAAGTGGTGCCGGTCATCGGCAAAGAGCTCCTCGTCCACCAGTCGCCGCCGCTCCTCGAGATTATCCGCAGCATTCACGAGTCCTCGGACAATCACGAGACGGAGTGCCTTTTCCAGACCCTCGCCCTGCAGACCGGGATGCCCGCCGCCGAGGCGGTGCGGACGCACTGGGAGGCGCGCGGACTCGATCTCTCGGGCTGGCGTATGGTCGATGGCTCGGGTCTCGCGCGGGCCGACTACATCACGCCGCGGGCGCTGGCCCGCCTCCAGTATCTCGCGAGCACGGGACCGCAGGGGCCGGCCTACGTGGGCTCACTGCTCGCCGCCTTCGACGGGACGCTGCGCTTCAAAGCCGGGGCGATGTCGGCGGTGCGCTCGATCACCGGACTGCTCGAGACAGAGTCGGGCGAGGTCCTGAGCTTCGCCTTCATCGTGAATCACTACGGCGCGGCCTCGTCGGTGCAGCGACTGCAGGGAGAATTGCTCGGGGCAATGGCGGCTTGGGGCGACGCGGAAAAGGCGCCCGAGCCCGAGTAAACTCACCGGGCGAGGCCGTAGAGCGCTTTTTCGGATCGCAGAATGAGATGGCCCGCGCTCACGGCGGGCGTGCCCTGGAAGCGGCTCGTGTCTGACTCGAGGCGATTGACCCGGACCAGTTCGAACTCGGGCTTCGCGGCGATCACAAAAGTGCCGGCGTTGCGACTCACTGCGATGAGATGGCCATTCACGAGGACGGGCGAGGCGTAAAAGGCCATGCCCTTGCCGTCTTTGCTCGCGACGTCGAGTCGCTCGCGGTAGACCACCTCGCCGGTGTCGGGCTTCGCGCACGAGGCGATCCCGTCCTCGCTCACCCAGTAGAGAAGACCCTCGTGTTCGACGGGGACGGGCATGTAGCTTTTTGCCCGGGTGCTTTCCCAGAAGAGCGCGTCGCCACTGCGGTCGCCCTCGCCGCCCCCGCGGAAGACGGCGCCGAGCGTCCGCGGGAATCCGCTGAAGACGGCGATGCGATCTTCGCTGAAGGCGAGGGGACTGCCCGAGAGATTGCCGCCGATCGGACTTTTCGAAAACCAGCGCACCGTGCCAGTCGCCGGATCGAGGCCCCGGATCTCGTCCCGGAAAGCGACGATGAGATCGGTGCGACCCGAGTCTAACATTTGCAAAACCGGGGTGTTGTAAGTCTGCTCGAGCATGGCGTGCTCCATGCGCCAGAGCTCTTTCCCGGAGCGCTTGTCAAAGGCGAGGAGAGCGCGGGCCTCGTCGCCGGCATTTACGATGACCGCATCACCCGCGAGCACGACGCTCGCGGCTGAGCCCCAGGTCATCGCGGAAGAAAGGATGCCCGTCGGCGCGGACCAGATTTTTTTCCCCTCGAGATCGTAGGCGAAGACGCCGTTCTTCCCGTAAAAGCAGTAGATCCGCTCCCCGTCCGTGGCCGGGGTGCTGCTCGCGTAGCCGTGCTCGGGGAGGAATCCCTCGTAGGCATCTTCGGCCGCGGTGGCGGGTTCGCTAGCGGTCCAGAGGAGCGCGCCGCTCTGTAGATCGACGCAGAGGAGATGACGCACGAGCTGGAGCGGATCGCCCTTCGCGGCGGGATCCTCGCTTTTGCCGGGGGTCTCGCCGTAGCCCGAGTAGGCGGTCGCGTAGACCCGCCCGCCCGCGATGATGGGCGAGGAAGAACCGGGGCCGGGGAGGTCGAGCCGCCATTTCACATTCGTGGTGTCACTCCACTCGAGCGGGACGGTCGCGTCGGTCGAGAGTCCATCGCCATTGTTCCCGCGGAACCTTGGCCAGTCGGTTGCGGAGGCAGTGGCGGCGGCGTGCGCGGCGGCTTCCTTGTCGGCCAGGTCAGCGAGCTGCTCGAGCGGGATATCGACGAGGGGGAATCGCTCCCAGCCCCGGTAGTCAAAATGCCACCACTCGCTCTGGATCGTCATGAATCCCTCTTCCCGCATCGCCTTTTGGAGACGTGACCGGTTCGCCGCGACCTCGGGTGTGAGCTTGAAATAGCCGGTATGGGCGCGCGGGGAAAACTCATCGTAGGGCGTCGGCATCTCTAACTCCTCGCCCGTCGCGAGATCGACGAGGGTGACGTCGACGGCAGCGCCGCGGTTGTGTTTCGAACCAACCTTCGGGTCACCGACATAGCCGGGCAGAGGCGAGGCCTCCCACATTTTGTATTGCACCGAGCGAGGCCGATAGCCGTCCCAGATCTTCAAGCCGAGCCCCTCCGCGGCGAGGCTGCGATGCGCCGCGACGAGCCGCTCCGCCACCTCGCGCCGCAGGAAGCATCGCTCGACCGGATAGAGGATCGTCTTGCAGAAGTTGTCCTCCGTCGCGTAGGGCAGGTCGATCACGATGGTGGGGTCGAGGCTGACGAGTTCGACAAAGTCGTCGGGCGAGGTCGTTTCTTTGGCGGAAAGAGCGGGGACCAGGATCGCGAGAAGAGTGCTCAGCGCGAGCACGGCGGGAGAGGGGAGACCGGGGATTGCCATGGGAAAAACGGTAAAGTAAAACGTGTTTTCAAATTGCGGCAAGTGCTTCCGGAGATTCATTCGACGAAGGTGGCTTTCAGAAAAAGCGTCGAGGTAAAGGGATCGCATCTCACGAGGGTGCCCCCGAGTCTCACCGTGGTCCCTGCCCGTGCCCCGGGAGGCTGCGCATCAGAGGGGAGCCCGGCAAGGAGGGTGACATGGATCAGTTTGCCGCCATCGCCATCGCCATCGGGAACCGTGACGCGGAGATCGATGACGGCGATCGACCCGGGCCCTCTCCCGAAGACGCGGTCATGGGAGTAGCGATCCACTTTTCGCAGGATCCCCTCGCCCGAGAACTCATGATCGAGGTGATCGGATTCAAAAATTCGCCCGATTTCATAGCGATTGCGACCGGCGGCAAAGAGATCGAGGCAGACCCGGTCGAGCGTCGAGAGCGGCTTGGGGTCTTCGCGGGGATCGGTGACGAGTTCGAAAATTGATTCTCCGGACTCCGTCTCTGTGGGGCGCATCGTGACCCTCGTCGTCGTCTCGAGGGCTGCGGAGGCTATCTCTGCGTCTGTTGAATCGGGTTCCGGACGCCCGGGGCTTCGATCCGGAAGAGGAGGCGGTGTTGCGCTTTCTTCTCTTTTCCGCCGCGAGATGTCCCGTGTGTTTTCCGGAACGGGAACGACGGAGTCGGCGGCCTGAAGCGACCGGGTAGCGACCGTCACCAGGGTCTCTGCTTCGAGGAGAATAAGCTCGAGATCGGAGATCAGCTCCGAGGCGTGTTCCGGAACCCGGGCTTTGGTGAAAGAGATTCCTTCCCGGTCCACCTCGCAGTCTTCGAAGTCGGCAGAGAGAAACCCGATGAGGCGTCGCCGGGTTCGTCCGTAGTCCTCGACAGGCAGATCGACGGGAGTGCGAAAGGTGACCCGGTATCTCATGAGCCGGCCTCTGCCTCCTGCGGCTGTCGCCCCGACCGGGCCGGCATCGATCTCGAAGCCGCCTTTCACTCCGTGCAGCCACGGCTTCCGGAAAATGCTGCCTTCAAAAGAGAGGGCGAGATTCAGTCGCTTCGATGCCGTCGTGAAAACCTCGTCGAATTTCTGCCGTTTCTGATTCCAGAGGGAAAACGAGACGAGACCAGCGACGGCGAATAGGAAGAAAAAGATCATGGGCCTGAGGGGCAGGGTAACCAATACTCTACGAAGGGGAGGGCTTCATCAGGAGCGTGGCGCTTCATGGCCGCTACCACGGTCAGTTCATCTCTCAGCGGGAGGAGGTTGAAGGTGCCCCCGACAACGGATTTCACGAATATCAAAACCGCCGTTTCCGACTCGGATTCGACATCGAGATGGCCAACGATCTCACTTTCGTGGTCGAGACGAATATCGCTGACTCGAGTGGCCTGACCCGGGAGGCCTTTTTTGACGACTTTCACGATCTTTATCTTACCTGGGAGCCCTCGGATGACTTTTTCATTTCCGTCGGGAAGCAGAAACACCCGTTGACCCGGGAAGACATCGAATCGTCCAAGCGAAACAAAACGATCGAGCGCTCACCCATCGTGAACGAGGTCGGGGGTGGACGCCCCTGGGGTGCCGTAGTCGGCTTCGCCACGGGTGACTATGACCACGCGATCGGCGGCTGGCTCTATGGCGCGCATCTCGATGCTCCGTCATGGATCGATTTCAATTCCGGGGGAGGGTATTCCTACAATCTCTCCCGCGAGATCTCCGAGTCCACGACC
>JBDNIL010000069.1:0-5868 GCA_041688355.1 Verrucomicrobiales bacterium
ACCCTCTCGAGAGCTGGCATTCCCTCGCCACGACCGAGTACTACGAGTGGCCCCTCTCCCAAATGATCTTCGGAGTGCTGCGGACCTGGGATCTCCCCGAAGTCTGGACCGCCCTGAAACCCCGGATGGGCTGAGACGATTGCGGATTTCGGAATGCGGATTTGGGATTTCGGATTACTCCGACCCAAATCCGCATTCCCAAATCCGCATTCCCAAATCCACAATCCCAAATCCCATGATCCGTCTGCTTCTCCCGCTCTTCTTTTTGACTGGCCTATTCCTCGTCCAGGCCCAATCGAACAAACCCGTCTCGGTCGCCCCGCACGTCCCCGCGACGTGGAAGGCGGGACTGGCCTCCATCGTCGTCACTCCGGAGAAGTTCATCTGGATGGCAGGCTACGCGGGCCGGGACAAACCAGCTGAAGGGAAATTTCAGGATCTCTTCGCCAAGGCCCTCGTCCTCGAAGATGAAGCCGGAACCCGGCAGGTCATCGTCACCCTCGACCTCATCGGGGTGCCGCGGGATCTCCGTCAGCGCATCGCAGAGCGCCTGGAAAAGGACCACGGCATCTCCTCCGCCTCGCTCTTGATGAACGCCTCGCACACCCACAGTGGCCCCGAGTTGCGCCGCCGTCCGGGAGCTCCCACGGAAGAGGAAATGAAAAACCCGAAGGTCAAAGACGCCTGGGAATACACCGAGGGGCTGGAGAAGAAAATCAACGAGGTCATCGACGTCGCCTTTGCCGATCTCCGGCCCGCCCGCCTCACCTGGAACAAGGCCCGCGCCGGTTTCGCGATGAACCGCCGTCGCGACTACACCCTGCCCGAAGGACATCCGAATGCCAACAAAGCCCCGAACCCGTCCGGGGTCGTCGATCAGGAGGTGCCCGCCCTCCGCATCGAGAGTCCCGAAGGCGAGGCGCGCGGCGTTCTCTTCGGCTACGCCTGCCACAACACCTGTCTCGGCACCTACAACTGGTGCGGCGACTACGCCGGCTTCGCGCAGGAGTATCTGCAAGAGCATCGCCCGGGCTTCACCGCGATGTTCGTGACCGGCTGCGGAGGCGACCAGAATCCATACCCCCGCCGCTCGGACGTGGTCCCCGGCGTGAGCGATCTCGAACTCGCCCAACAGCACGGGCGCTCTCTCGCCAACGCCGTCGAGATGGCCTTTTCCACCAATCCCATCGCGATCGAGGGCGCGCTGCGCAATGCCTACGAAGAGGTCACTCTCACCTACGAGGACAGCAAACGCACCCCTCACCCCTATCCGGTCCAGGTCATCAAACTCGGGGACACCCTCACGATGGTGACACTCGGTAGCGAGGTCGTCGTCGACTATTCCCTGCGGCTGAAGAAGGAACTCGCCGGACCCGCCGGAGTCTGGGTCGCTGGCTACAGCAATGACTACTCGGGCTACATCCCGAGCACCCGCATTCAGGAAGAGGGCGGCTACGAGGCCGCGACAGGCTGGTCGCGGGGAATCGAGGAAATCATCGTGGGCAAGGTCCACGAGTTGCATGACAAGCTTCCCTGAATTTCGTCCTCGCCACAGCGTCGGCTGATTGGTATCCCTTTGCCCATGATTCGGCCTCACTTTACCTTGATTCTCAGCACCCTAGCGTTTCTTCATCCCGGCGCGCCCCTTTTCGCCAACGACGAGGCGCTCGCCCTGATCACCCGCGGAGGCGGAGCGATCGCCAAAGGCGGACTTGCTCCGGGCCTCATCGATCTCGTCACGGATACCGCCTTTCCCATCCTGAAAGATTCGGGGGGAAAGACCCTCGTCGCGGGAGGATCGACCGCCACCGATGGTGGAGAAAGCCGCGTCATCGCCTTTGCCCACGACGGATTTCTGAAAAGCCCCGAAATCCTTTCGCAATCTCCCGCCCGTGATCTGCTCTTCAACGCGATCCGCTGGTGCGGCCAATCCGACGAACCCGAGGTCGCCCTCCACCCCGACCTCAGCGGACTCGGCGCAGCATTGAAAGAGGCAGGATTCCGCGTCGAGTTCGTCACCCCCGCGGATGTCTCACGGGGATCCGTGAAATCCGTCTACGTCACGATCGCCCAGCGCGGCTTTGATGAGGAATCCGTCTCAGCTATTCTCAAACGTTGTCAGCAGGGTGCCGGACTCGTCGTCGCCGCAACGCCCTGGCCATTCGGAGGAGACTACCCAACCTTCACCGACTTCCCCGCCAACCGGCTCGCCGCCCCCGCCGGGATTCGTCTCAAGTCTGAAGGCACCGCTGGTGGCAATGCCCCTTTTGCCGTCACCCACACCAATAGAGCCGAGGTCCTCGGTGCCCTCCGCACGCTGCTCGACGGGCCAATCCCGGAAGCCTCATCCGAGCGTGCCGCCATCGGCGAAAAGCTCAAGTCAGGGGCTTCTCTGCGGGGCCCCGCCCTCGATGAATTCCTCACAGGACTCCTCGCCTTGAATCACAAGCTCGGACCCATCGTGCCCACGAGGGAGAAACCCGTCGTCCCCGGGGCCGACCCGCTCGTCGACGCCGTCGTGAATCTCGAGACCTCCTTCAATCTCTCGCTCCCCGCAGGAAAAATGTACGCCATTCCCGCCGCCGCCGACTATCCCGGTGAGGTGCCTGACAAAGCTGTAAGAACGGATCGCACCCTCACCATTGACGGAAACTGGAAAGGCTGGCTCAGCGGCCGTGGTGCCGCTGCCTGGGCCGCGAAGGAGATGCGTCCCACCGGACTGTATGCCGCGCCCGGCGAGGTCATCACCGTCACCGCGCCGGCGGAGATCGCGGGCAAGGGCTTCGAAGTCGTCATCGGCGCCTACAACGGTGGGCTCGAAAATCGCGAAAAATGGGAGCGCTATCCCCGCCTCCAGCATGCCGTCGGGATCGAGGGTCCGGTCACGAAGATCTCCAGCGGACTCGGAGGACTCGTCACGCTCCGCGTCCCGCGTGATGGTGCCTTCGGTCCCCTCGCCTTCCAACTTTCCGGCGGAGTTCCCGCCCCCGTCTACGTCGCCGGAAAAACCGACCTCAAAAAGTGGCGCGCCGAGATCAGGAAGTTTCCCGCGCCCTGGGGCGAACTCGTGAGTGACCGTATCATCCTCGCCCTCCCGAGCCGCTACCTGCGCGACCTCGAAAATCCCGACGAAGTGATGCAGGTGTGGAGCGAGATCATTGAAAAATCCGCCGAACTCTGCGGCGGTGTGGATCGCACTCTCTACCGCGCCGAACGCATTGTCTTCGAGCGACAGACCTCGGCGGGCTACATGCACAGCAGTTATCCCGTCGCGGCTCCGCAGGACAAGTCCGTCGAACAGGCGGTCGACGCCCGCTCTCTGCGGGAAGAGGGAAACTGGGGATTCTTCCACGAATACGGCCACAATCACCAGCACGACCTCTGGGCGTTGCCCGGCACCGGCGAGACGACCTGCAATCTCTGGTCCGTCTATCTTTTCGAGGAATGGGTCGGCAAGCCGCGTGACCAAGGGCACAACTCGATCCGCCCCCTCGATCGCAAGCAGCGGATGAATGCCTACTTTGAGGGGGGGCGAAAGTTCGAGGAAGAATGGAGCATGTGGGTCGCCCTCGAGTCCTACCTCCAGGTGCAGGAGACCTTCGGCTGGGAGCCTTTCAAGGCGGTCTTTGCCGAATACAACGCCCTGCCCGAGTCGGAATGGCCGAAAACGCAGCAGGAAAAAAACGACCAGTGGGTCATCCGGCTCTCGATGGCCTGCGGGAAGAATCTCGAGCCTTTCTGGCGGGCGTGGAACCTGCCCCTCTCGGACAGCGCCGCCGCAGCACTCCGTGATCTACCTGCATGGGAAGACCATCCCGTCGCGGGCATCGTGGAATAGGGCCCTCTTTTACCGAACTTTTACAAAAGGGATTCACGGTTTTGACGCAAAGCCTCCGCTTTCGTGACAGACTGCGGGTCACATGAAAAAACAGTTCTTCGTCCTCTCGGCTCTTCTCCTTTCCCTCGTCCCCTGCCCCGCGCAGGAAGCGGCAAAACCCGTCGCAAAAGAAAATACCGAACCGGCTGCGGCCGATCCGTTTGTGAAGGAGAAAGGGAAAGAGAAGAAGACCGAGGCGCTCGAGGCGAGTCCCGCCACTCACACCAACGTCGGCGTGGTCGTGCAATACATCGACGTCAAACGCGAGCGCTGGCAGCAGTGGCTCGCCGCGAATGATGCAGCCCTTGATGCGAGCGGCCTGCGGAAGGAAGTCGAGACGTGGATCACGGCGGGAGATGCGAGGCTGGCCGAGACTTCGCTCGCGATGGCCAAGTCGGGGCAGCGGGCGAAGGTGGAGTCGGTGAGGGGCTTCGTTTATCCGAGTAACTTCTTTAAGGACAGCAGCGGACTCGCGTTTCCGACGACCACGGAGACGCGGAATGTAGGAACGACGACGGAGTTTGACCCGGTCCTTGATTCGGACGGGAGCGTAGAGATCAATTTCGCTCCAGAACGGGTCATTTACGCCGGAGAAAACCCGCCCCGCGAAGATGCCGGAGCACTGGACGGTGATGTGCGCTACCCCGTTTTTGAACTTCAAAAGACGACCACTTCCCTCACACTCGATCCGCAGAGTTGGGCTCTCGTGGGATGCGAGCAGGCTTTTGAGAATGCCGGAACCCACCAGACTCTCGTCTTCACCCGCCCCCTCGTTCACCACTTCGAAGAAGTTGCAGAGAAGTCGGAAAGCGAGCCGCAGGGAATGCTGACCTTCAGCTGGCTCGAGGTCTCGCATGAGACGCTCAACGCCTCGCTCATCAAGTTGATCGATCCCTCTTCGTGGATCGGTGGAGGCTTGCACGAGGAAGTGAGAAAGGCAGGGGCTCGGATCCTGGAGGAGCGTTCCCATCCGTTCCGGAGCGGACAGCGCAGCAAGAATGAATCGATCCGGCAGATGGTCGTTCCCACCAGTTGGGATCAGGCAACGGAGGGCACCTTCGCGATTCCGGCTGCTTTTGAAACGGCGAATGTCGGCACATCTGTCGAAGTCGATCCGGTCCTCAGTGCCGGCGGTGGCTCGCTCGAGCTGAATATGGCGCCTCAGATCACCTCCTTCGCCGGGCGCGATGTCTTCCACCGCGTCCTCGTCGATGGGGAATGGAAGCCCAATGTGACGATGGATTCTTTCTACCGAATGAGTCCCATGACCCAGCTCAACCTTCCTCTCAACATCCCCATCCTCGTCGCGGTGATGTCCCCGCCCAACGAAAAGGGCTGGACTGATCCGGCGCGCAAGGTGCTGCTCTTTGTGAAATTCTCCCGTTGATCCCGAGCCCCCATCTGTGGGAAACTCGCCACTCATGGCACCGCTCCGACCTTCGCTTTCCCTCCTCCTCCCCGTCTCCGCAGCCGTCGTCGCGGCGGCGATCCTGTGGGGAGGGATCTTGCTCGCAAAGCAGGCGCGGGTCGAGCGGATCCCGCGGAGCGACGCCGCCGTCGGCACCTTTGCCGATGAATTGCAGAGCCGCCTCGCCGCGCTTGAATCCCAGTACGCGCGCCACCTCGCCCGCATTGCCCGCACCGACCTGAATTACTTCTTCGCCGTGCAGGATGCCATCGACGGTGTCGTCGGGGTGCGGCAGCTCTCGACCCTCAATCCCGAAGGCAAGATCGACCTGCACTTGCCCGCCTCGGATGTGGAATCGATCTCCTCCCTTCCCATCCCCGTGATCGATCCGCGCGAGCGTCCGCGGGGCCGGGAACACTTTGTCGAAGTCGGCGCTTTCGACCTCTTCGGCGGCGGCGAGGGTGAGTCGGGCTGGATCGACATGCCGGAAGGACTCTTTTTCTTTCAACGCGTCTCGATC
This sequence comes from Verrucomicrobiales bacterium, assembly GCA_041688355.1. Classification (GTDB taxonomy): domain Bacteria; phylum Verrucomicrobiota; class Verrucomicrobiia; order Verrucomicrobiales; family DEV007; genus Arctic95D-9. The sequence continues at coordinate 5,806 of JBDNIL010000069.1, forward strand.
CGTCGCGTCGTCCTGCTCCTCGTCGATCCGCGCCTCGTCGAGGAGACCATGGCGGGAACACTC
>JBDNIL010000444.1:0-2019 GCA_041688355.1 Verrucomicrobiales bacterium
GATTACTTCGCCTCGGCCTTGAGCGTGTTGTAGAGGTCGAAGGCTTCCTGTGGCGTGAGTCCGTCATGAACGACGCCGCAGACCGCTTTGATCATGGCAAGAGGAGCCTCGGACTGGAACACATTGCGGCCCATATCGACTCCGGAAGCACCGCACTGAATCGCCTTGTAGGCGAGTTCGAGCGCTTCGAGTTCCGGAAGTTTTTTGCCGCCGGCGATGACCACGGGGACGGGGCAGGCAGCGACGACGTTTTCAAATCCTTCGGTGTAGTAGGTTTTCACGATGCTGGCACCGTTCTCGGCGCAGACGCGCGAGGCGAGTCCGAAGTAGCGGGCGTCGCGTACCATGTCTTTTCCGACAGCGGTCACGCCCATGACCGGGATGCTGTACTTGTTCCCGATATCGACGAGACGGCTGAAATTCGCCACCGTGGAAGCTTCGGTGGCGGCGTCTCCGATGGCGAGCATCGCGGCCATGGCAGAGGGGTTCATCGAGATCGCGTCTGCTTCGTCGATGAGAACGTTGTGGTTCATTTCAGTAAGGATCGTGGTCCCGGTGTCAGTGCGGAGACAGATCGGCTTGGTGTTATCAGCCGGGATGCTGGAACGGATCATTCCGCGGGTTCCCATGAGGCAGTCGGCGTGCTCGGCAAGGGGGGCAATGTTCAGGTCGATGCGCTCGAGTCCCGAAGTCGGGCCCATGAGGAAGCCATGGTCGAAGGCCAGCATCACGGTGCGACCGGATTTCCGGTTGAAAATGCGCGCCATGCGGTTCTTGATGCCCCAATCAGTGCTGTTCAGGCCTTTGAGGTAAAAGGAACTGGTGTCTGCGGGAGTGTTGAGACCAAAATTGTCTCCGTCTCTGATGTCGTCTAGATCTGCCATAAGGTATCCGGGTTTTGTAGGATACCGCAAGCTTGCTGGCGATGAGGGGTAGGGTCAATATCCAATTGCGCAGGGATTGAGTCGATTTGGTTTCGAATCCGCGGAGTGCTTCTTACTGTTTGGCCCTGGCCCGGGCGGCCTTGGCGACAGCGGCGGCGACGGGGTTGATGGCGGGGCCGCTCGGGGCCTGGCGGATGAGTTTTTTCGTCATCGAGCCCGGAGCCGGGGCGGTCGCCTCGACTTTGTCGCGGATCTCGATGACCCGGACAAAATGCGCTTTCGCGGTGAGTCCGAGGAGGAGAAGGTCACCGTCGTGCAGCTCGCGGGGCTCTGCGCCGAGGACTTCGCCATTGAGGCGCGTGCCGTTGGTCGAGCCGAGATCGACGAAGTCGTAGCCGTTCCCGCTCTCGCGCTGGCGCAGCTCCCCGTGCCGGCTCGAGACTGCGTCTTCGCCGATGATGATGGCATTGCGCTCCCCGCGGCCGATCGTGATCGTTTTGGAACTGAGCTGGTAGTGGCGGGCGACGGTTCCAGGAGACTCCACCACCAGATTAAAAATCGGCTTCGACATGACGGGAGAGTAGGGACTCGATAGGGGAATTGTCAATCACGCCAGATGCCCCCGCGCAATCATGTCCGGGAGGGTAGCAGCGTCACGCCTCCGCCGAGGCCGCTCGCACGGCGTCGAGTTCTTCCCATCGGGTATAGAGGGCGGCGATGGCAGCCTTTTTTGACTCGAGATCTTTGATCATGCCGAGCGCGGCGCCGGAGTTCTCGATGAGGTTACTTGGTGACACGGTTACTTGGTGACACGGTTACTTCATTGGTGTAGAAAAGTCGCCGCAAAAACCCCGGCGGGACGATGCTTTCCGGGCATTCCTGAGCGTGTGGCGAGGCCGGTTTCGACGGGGGTCAAATCAGTCTCGCTGTCCTACCGGACCTGATAAATCGCACGGAGGAGCTATTAATTACTTGATGAGCAACTCGCGCACCGGTCGTGACGTTGCTTCGCTACGCTCACCCTTCGGGCAGCCGAAGCGGCTGGCTGTCTCGCTGCGCTCGGCTCTCCAGAACCACGGCGATTTCGGAGCGTTGGACATCTCCGTCGATCACTTTTTCAAAGCCATTCAAAGCA
>JBDNIL010000445.1:0-1462 GCA_041688355.1 Verrucomicrobiales bacterium
GTGATGACCGGCAGTGAGATCCCCGGCAAGCCGAGCCTCGGCTCGTGGATCAGCTACGGCCTCGGCAGCGAGAGCAACGACCTGCCCGCCTTCGTCGTCTTTACTCCGACTTTTCCCAAAGAGAGCCAGGCCCAGGCGCTCTTCACGCGGATGTGGAGCAGCGGCTTCCTCCCCACGAAATACGACGGCGTTGCTTTACGCGGGGCGGGGGATCCGGTCCTCTATGTGAAAAATCCTCCCGGCGTCAATTCCGGCGACAGGCGCACCATGCTCGACGCGCTGGGGCGGCTCAACCAGCGGCATCACGAACGCCTCGCCGACCCCGAGACGCAGACCCGCATCTCCCAGTATGAGATGGCTTTCCGCATGCAGTCGAGTGTGCCCGAGCTGACCGACCTCAGCGGGGAGAGCGAAGCGACCCTCGCGATGTACGGGCCCGACGTGAAGACACCGGGGAGCTACGCCCACAGTGCGATCATGGCCCGCCGCCTCGCCGAGCGCGGGGTGCGCACCGTCCAGATCCTTCACCGCGGCTGGGATCAGCACGGCAGCCTGCCCAAGCTCATCGCCGGTCAGTGTCGTGATGTCGATCAGCCGACCGCCGCTCTCATCAGGGATCTGAAGCTGCGCGGCATGCTCGAGGATACTCTCGTCGTCTTCGGCGGCGAGTTCGGGCGCACCGTCTACTCGCAGGGGGCTCTGACAAAAGACAACTACGGTCGCGACCACCATCCCAAGAACTTCTGCATGTGGATGGCCGGAGGCGGCGTCAAAGGCGGCCTCACCTATGGCGAGACCGATGACTTCAGCTACAACGCGGTTGAGAACTCCGTCCATCTCAACGACCTCAATGCGACGATCATGCATTGTCTCGGGATCAATGACCAGCGCTTCACCTATCCTTTCCAAGGGCTCGAGCAGCGCCTCACCGGCGTCGAGCATGCCCACGTCATCAAAGACATCCTTGTGTGAGGCAGGGCGGGGGGCACGTTAACCCGTCCTTCGTGCTGCTTGAGAGTTGTATGCTGTCGAGGTATCGTGCGGGACAATGAAGCTCCGCTCCGCTCATTTCGCCGCTCTTCGGGCCCGGCTCGCGATTCTCTCGTTGCTGTGCTCCGGCACGGCCGCGTCGGGAGCCCCGGTATTTGAAAAGGACGTGCGTCCCATTCTCAAAGCGCATTGTTTTCACTGCCACGGCGAGGATGGCGAAACGAAGGGCGGCCTCGACGTGCGCCTGCAGCGTTTTCTCCTCAAAGGCGGCAAATCCGGCCCGGCCTTCGTGGCGGGCAAGCCGGGGGAAAGCCATCTCCTCGAGATGCTAAAGAGCGGCGAGATGCCCAAGGAAAAGCCGAAGCTCGCCGAGGCCGAGATCGCCACGATAGAGCAGTGGATCCTCGCCGGCGCACCGACCCTGCGTCCCGAGCCGGAGACCCTCGGGCCGGAACACCACTTTACCGAAGAA
>JBDNIL010000070.1:0-11280 GCA_041688355.1 Verrucomicrobiales bacterium
CCATTCAGAACTGTGGATACAAGAGCAGGCACGGAGGGTTCCTGCTCGATCACGACCTGGGGCGGCGCGATGCGATCACAGGCGACGCCCCCTGCCGCAGTGAGGAGCAGGAGAATCACTCGCATGCGAACCCTCCCAAAAATCTTCGTTCCGCCTCGATCGCATCTTCTTCATTCGCCGCGTGAACCCGGGCGATGAGGTCCGCGGCATTCACGTCGGCGCCGACTTTTACGATCTCGTCAAATCCCACCGCCGGATCAATCGCCTCATCGGCGCGACTGCGTCCGGCCCCCAGAGCGATGCAGGCGCGACCGACGGTCTCGGCATCGACGCGGCTCACCACGCCGGAACGGGGAGCGCGGATCTCTCGAATGACCGCAGCGGGATGCACCCTGGAAAAATCATCAAGGGAGGACTCGTCACCACCCTGACACGCTACCATTTCCCGAAATTTCGCGAACGCGGTGCCGTCGTCAAGCCAGCGCTCGAGCTGCCCGGCATCGACGAGACTGACTTGCGATGCGAGCGTGATGACGAGATCACGCAAGTCGCCGGGGCCGCCACCTCGGAGCACCTCGATGGACTCGACTACCTCGAGAGCATTGCCGACGGCACGCCCGGTCGGTTCGTCCATGGCGTGGTAGCAGACCCTCATCGTTACACCCATGGCCTCGCCGACCTCGCGCATTGCCTCGCCGAGAGCTTCTGATTCCGACCGCGTTTTCATGAAAGCGCCGCTGCCGTATTTCACATCGAGGACGAGAGCGTCGAGGGACTCGGCCAACTTTTTCGACATGATGGAGGAGGTGAGGAGCGGCAGACTGGGCACCGTGGCAGTGACATCGCGCAGGGCGTAGAGTTTTTTGTCGGCCGGACAGATCGCCCCTGTCTGGCCCATCATCGCGACACCGAGGGACTCGAGCTGGGCGATGGCCTCCGCCTGCGAGAGTCCGACGCGGAAGCCGGGGATAGACTCCAGCTTGTCGAGGGTGCCGCCGGTGATGCCGAGAGCGCGCCCCGAGATCATGGGAACCCAGAGATCGTCGCAAGCGAGGAGTGGGGCGAGAATGAGCGAGACCTTGTCCCCCACCCCGCCGGTGGAGTGCTTGTCGACGATGCGAGGCGCTCCGTCGGGATATTGCATGCGCTCGCCGGACTCAAGCATCGCCCGCGTCAGCGAGGCGGTCTCGCGGGCGTCCATGCCGCGGAAGTAAATCGCCATGGCCAGAGCCGACATCTGGTAATCGGGCATCGTGCCGAGAGTGTAGGCACGAATGACCTCACGAATCTCTTCGTCCGTGAGAGAGTGGCCGTCCCGCTTTCTCTCGATGGTCGAGGGAATGTGCATGGTCGGGATGATGGACGCGTTTCCCGCAAAAGGGGAGGGAAAAACGCGGGAAAATGCGGACTTGCTCTCCGATTGCTCTTCCTTACAATCCCGCTCACATGGCAGCGGAATTGAATTTTAAACAGGAACTGGTCGGGTGCTTCGGATATCCCGTCGCGGAGAACCCGACTCAGGCAATGATCGAGCCCGCCTTCCTCGACATGGGGCTGGACTGGCGCTACCTCACTCTCGAGGTGACGCCGGAGAATCTCCCCGCCGCCGTCGCCGGTGCCCGCGCCTTCGGATTTCAGGGGTTCAACTGCACGATCCCTCACAAAGTCGCGGTGATCGAGCACCTCGACGGTCTCGGTGAATCGGCCGCCCTGATGGGTGCCGTGAACTGCGTCGTAAACCGTGAGGGCAAACTCATCGGGGAAAATACCGACGGCAAAGGCTTCGTCTCCAGCTTCAGGGAGCTCGCGGACCCGGCGGGAAAATCCCTCGTCCTCCTCGGCGCCGGTGGTGCCGCCCGGGCTATCGGCGTGGAGATGGCCCTCGCCGGGGTCACGAAGATTACCCTCGTGAATCGCAGTGAGACTCGCGGCAGGGAACTCGAGGCTCTTTTCACCGGCCCGCTCCGCGAGGCACTCGACCATGCTCTCGAGGTCGTGCTCATCCCCTGGGAAGGCGATTTCTCCGTGCCGGCAGACACCGACATCCTCGTGAATGCGACGTGCATCGGCCTTTTCCCCGACATCAATGCGCGCATCCCGCTGGTGATGGACACTGTCACGTCAGGGATGATCGTCGCCGACGTGATCCCGAATCCGCCCCTCACCCGTCTCGTGCGCGACGCGAGAGAGAAAGGCTGCCGCGTCATCGACGGACTCGGGATGCTCGTCGCCCAAGGTGTCATCGGGATCGAGTACTGGACCGGCCGCACTCCCGACGCCGGGGTGATGCGCCGCGGTCTCGAGGAAGTCTTCGGGTGAGAAATGAAGGGGCGCTGAACCTACCCGAAAGACCCGCATTCACTCCCGCTCCGTCACAGCCCGCAACGATTCGAGGAGAGTGCCGAGCTGCTGGATCGTCGTCATGATCTCGGGATTGTCCTCCAGCAATCTGCCGAGGATGTCGGCGGGCGCACCCGCTCCCGGGCCTGTCGCTAAGTCCTCTGCGGTGCCCTGCTCCGGAATCAGCCAGGCATCGGCCCAGATCGTCGTCTCCTTGCTGAACCCCTCGGCGAGGAGCCTTCTTTCGAGATCAGGCATGTGGCCGGCCCCGTAGAAAATGGCGAACTTCCCTCCCCCGCGGACTTCCCTCTCCTCGGTGAGGACTTCCATGACGACGCGGTTGCGCTCGGAGACGAGGACAGTGCCGTCGTCCCCCTCGAGCTGGGTGATGAAGCCCTCCGCCTCGCTGATGAGCGGGGCGATGCTGCGTTTCAACTCGTTGCTGTCGCCGGTCATGACGGCGGTGAAGATGCGCTTCATCATCGCGGCCATCACTTCCTCGTCATTGGGGATACCGGCCACCTCCCCGCCCTCGGCGAGGGTGAGCGCGCGGGTGAAGAGTGTCGCAAAACTCTGGCCCCGCGCCATCATGAGCGCGTTGAACTCTTCCCACGCCACGTCGGCATGGACGAAGTTGCGGGCAGAGTAATCGATGCCATCGAGCTGGAACTCCAGACCCAGAAAGGAACGCGCAAGCTGTTGCAACTGGCGCACACTAGCCATCTCGGGCGCGGCCCCGGGCGCAGCCTCGAGGTCTACATCGGCATCGTTCCCGGCGACATATTTTCCCCCCACCATCTCATAGAGCACCGCGTCGTAGCCTTTCAGCAGGGCATTGAGATTCTCAAAATAGGCGGCGTCTCCGAGATGCACGACGCCAACAAGATCAACGACGGTCCGCCCTTTTTGAAATCGCACCACCGCCGTCTGGAGCCGGGAAGAGACTCCCGGCTCTTCGACATAGCGGATGTAATCGACCTCATCCCCTGGCGCCAACGGGTCCGGAGGAGCGACCGGCTGAGGCGTCTGGGCACCCAGTCCGCCGGCGATTGAGATCAAAGCGATGGTGGAGAAAAGACATTTCATCAGCTTTTTGGACGTTCGGGAGCGGCGCTCCATTACCCCGCTGCCATACTTTTTTCAAAAATCCCCCGCAGCGTCGAGCCGGAAAAGCCTCAACCGCCCGCTTTCATGCCGAGAACGACGAGGTGTCCCGAAGCATTGCGGCAATAGGCCCTACCGTTCGAGAAGACCGGCACGGTCCAGACGCGCGGCTCGACCACCTTTTGGGTGAAGGTTGGCTTGTAACCGGCAGGCGAGGCCGGTGCCACCTGCAGATCGCCATTCTCAGTGAGGACGAGCAGCTGGTCCTGCACCGCCATGAGGGTGCCGGCCCCCACCGCTGTCTCGGACCACTTCACTGTCCCGGTCGCCAGTTCGAGGCAGCGCAACCCGGTGCCGTCCTGACCTTCGTTGCCACTCACGCCGTAGAGGTGACCATCGATGAGGACGGCGGCATTCATCTGCGACTGCAAGTCGCGGCTTTGCCAGACCTTTGCCAGCCCGCTCTTCTCTTTCCAGTTGAGCAGGGTCGCCCCCTTGCCGTAGCCGCTCGAGATGAAAACCGAGTCTCCCTCGATGATCGGGTCGGCGGCGTTGACTCCGTAGCGGGTCATCCATTTGTATTGCCAGACTTCGGTGCCGTTGCTCGCATCGACACAGACATACGAGCGTTTGTTTGAAAAGACGACGAGACGCCAGCCGTCGCGCTCGACCGGATAGGGCGTGGAGTAGCCTGCCTCTTCGTTACCGGACTTCCAGATGACTTCGCCATCGTTCTTGTTCAGATTGATTCCAGAGACCCCGGCATTGATAAAAAGCCAGTCGTCCCAGACCATCGGAGCGCCGCTAAAACCCCAGGTCGGCTTGGTGTAACCGAAGTCTTTTTGAAGCTGCTTTTGCCAGACGACCTTGCCGTTCGCCGCATCGAGACAGAAAAGTTCCCCCTCGCGGGCGAGGTAGTAGACCCGATTGCCATGCAGGGTCGCAGTACTGGTGGTGCCGCCCTGAAAGTAGAGATCGCCGAGCGGCTGCGGGTAGGAAAACTTCCATTTCTCTTCCCCGTTCTTCTCATCAAAGCAGAATATCGTGTCGGTCTCCTTGCCGTCGTGACCGGTGATGATGACCTTTCCCCCGCCGACGACAGGCGCGCTGTAGCCCAGGCCGACCTTTTTCTCCCATATCACCGGTGCCTCGCCCGAAGTGCGCAGCCCGGCCTCCTGAGAGATGCCGTCCATGTCCGGTCCCCGGTATCTGGCCCAGTCCGCCGACATCACCCCGGCCCCGGGGATCAGCAGCGCGCTGAGCATCAGTGCCCGATTGACGCGGGGGAACGAAAAAGGCATCATCATCATAATGTTTAAAGTCACGCAATTCCCCGCCTTCGCAACTCTCATCTTGACTCTCGGCGGACTCACCGCCCTGCCGCCCCTGTCCCGCGCAGGCGGAGTGACGGAGTCAATCTGGGGGACAATGCCCGACGGCCGCGCGGTCCCGCTCTGGACCCTGACAAACCCACGTGGAACCCGGGCAAAAGTGGCGGCCTATGGTGCTATCCTCGTCTCCGTCGAGACAGCGGATCGCAAAGGCAATCCCGGAAACATCACCCTTTCCTACCGCTCTCTCGACGAAGCCCTCGCCGGAGGCGTTTTCGGCTCGGTCATCGGGAGATTCGCCAACCGCATCTCAGGCGGCGGGTTCACCCTCGACGGGCGTCGTCACGAACTCGTGAGCGTCAATGCACAAACCCTCGTCCACATCCACGGCGGGCAGCAGGGATTTCACCGTCAGCTCTGGACGGGCACCGCAGGAACGGATGAGAAGGGCGCCTTCGTCACCCTGAACTTCGCCAGTCCCGACGGCGACGAGGGCTACCCCGGTCGCGTCGAGGTCGCGGTAACCTACCACCTCGGTGACGACGACGTGCTGCGCCTCGACTACCGCGGCACGACAGACAAACCGACCCACCTAAACCTCACGAATCACGCCTATTTCAATCTGGCCGGGAGCGGCGACGTCCTCGAACATCACCTCACGATGACCAGTGCCGGAGTCCTCGAGGTAGATGATCGCAAGATCCCCAGCGGAAAAATCCTCCCCGTCGAGGACGGGCCCTTTGATTTTCTCGCCGGCAAAGCGGTCGGCGAAGACATCGGCGAAGTCTCCGACGGCGGCTACGACCACTGTTTTGTCCTCGCTGGAAAAGGCGAACTCACCCCTTTCGCCACTCTCACCGATCCTGCTTCGGGCCGCTCCATGGAGATCGCAACCACAAAACCGGGCGTCCAGATCTTCACCGGGAACCATTTTAAGGGCAATCCCTTTCCCCGATGGGGCGGGATCTGTTTCGAAACACAGTTTTATCCCGATACGCCCAACCAGCCCGATTTTCCCTCCAGCATCCTCGGACCGGGCGGGGAATACCGACACACGACCGAATTCCGCTTCGGGGTCGCCCCGGAATGAGAAACGGATCGGGTGCCGCCTCTCAACCCCGCATACACGTCTCTTTGCCCTTATTTCGATTGAGGGCTATATTTCCCCCGATGATTCAGCGCGCCATCCCCATCCAGTTCCAGCATCGTGTTGCCTTCACCCACGGCGCTTTTGACGCGAAGAACCTCACCCTGCGCGATCTCGTCGCCGACGCCTGCGCTCTCGACGGCAACTCCAAGGTCCTCGTCCTGCTCGACTCCGGGGTAGCAGAGACCAATCCCGCCCTCGCCGGCCAAATTTCGCGCTATTTCAAAGCGCACGCCGACACCCTCACCCTCGTGACCGAACCGCTCATTATTCAGGGCGGTGAATCTTGTAAAAACAACTGGTCCCTCGTCGAAAAGATCTGGCAGGCGATCGAGTTTTTCAAAATCTGCCGGCACTCCTACGTCATCGCCATCGGCGGGGGCGCCTTCCTCGATCTTGCCGGATTCGGGGCCGCCACCGCTCACCGCGGGATCCGGCTCATCCGCATGCCCACGACCACCCTTAGCCAGGGAGACGGAGGTGTCGGGGTGAAAAACGGCGTGAACTACTTTGGCAAAAAAAACTGGGTCGGGACTTTCTCGGTGCCCTTCGCCATCGTCAACGACCTCGACTTTCTCTCCAGTCTGCCGCCTCGCGCCTGCCGGGACGGGATCATCGAGGCGATCAAAGTCTCGCTCATCCGCGACCGCAGCTTCTACGAGTATCTCCTCGCCAATGGTGCTGCCCTCGGTCGTCTCGAGCCCCGTCCGCTCGAGATGACGATTCGCCGCAGCGCAGAGAACCACGTCGAGCACATCGCCACGAACGGAGATCCCTTCGAATACGGATCCGCCCGCCCGCTCGATTTCGGTCACTGGGTCGCGCACAAGCTCGAGCAGATCTCCCGTTTTCAAGTCAGCCACGGCGAGGCCGTCGCAGTCGGTATGGCCGTCGATCTTCTCTACTCGGTACACATCGGGCTGCTCGAAAGGACGACGGCAAATGAAATCCTCACTCTCATCGAGACCGTAGGCTTTTCCCTCTGGTCGGTTGAGCTGGATCGCGAGGAACGCGGGCGCCCGGTGATTCTCGCCGGGCTGGAAGAATTTCGCGAACATCTCGGCGGGCGGCTCACGATCACCCTCATTCCCGCGATCGGCGAAAAACTCGAGGTCCACGAGATGGACGAGGCCGCTATCCTCGCCGCCATTGACGAACTGAGGACGAGAGCCGCCAGGGCTTCGGCCTTGCTTCCGAACTGCTGAGTTCCAGAACCAGCACGGGCAAAGGCCGAGCCCGGACACAAAAAAGCCCGCAGAGGTGACTCTGCGGGCTTTCTGAACTTCAGGGAAAAATCCGGATCGATCAGGGGATGCGGAGGACTTGCCCGGCGCGAATCGTGTCACTCGTGAGGCCGTTCGCGTTCTTGATCGCGGCGACCGAGGTGCCGTGCTTCAGGCTGATGCGATAGAGGTTCTCACCATTCGCCACGGTGTGGCTGCCGCCAGAACCAGCGCTACTGCCGACACTGGGAGGAGCGGTGTAGGGGTTCGAATTGCTGGTCCCCGTGTAGGACGGCGCCGTGGGCTGATTGTAAGTTGGCACCGACGGCACATTCGGGACAGACGGGCCCGGCACCGACGAGGGCGGCGTGTAGGTGCTCTCCGTGTAGCTGGGGTAGCTCGCCGAAGAGGGAGTGCTCGAATAATCCGTCGTACTGCCCGAAGAGCCGTAGTAGGGATTATTGGAATAAGGATTGGTCGAAGCTGTCTTCGTGCTCTTGCAGGAGGTCGTCAAGAGCGCGAGCCCGAGTGGCAGCAGATAAAAATATTTCATGTCGAATGGTGGGTAATCTCTAAGTCCGACGAAATATTAAGCATTATTAACTAAATCGCAAGATCTTTTTAAAATATTTTCCAGTTTATTTTAGAGTTTACCTACTTTCCCCTTCCCAATGGAAGTGAAAGTGGTCGGTGCTTCTTCTTTTCCTGATTTCACCTTGCGTCGCCTGTCGGTGGGGATAATGCTCCGTCCAACACGCTTATGAGCATATCCCGCGCCCTCATCTCGGTGTCCGACAAGACCGGACTCGAGGCCCTCGTCAAAGGACTCCACCAGCACGGCGTCGAGATCCTCTCGACCGGTGGCACCGCCAAATTCATCGCCGATCTCTCCATTCCGGTGATCGAAGTCTCTGACTTCACCGGCTTTCCTGAACTCTTCGACGGTCGCGTAAAGACGCTCCACCCGAAAGTCCACGGCGGTATTCTCCATCGTCGCGACTTGCCCGAGCACCTCAAGCAGGCGGCGGACAATGACATCAAGCCGATCGATCTCGTCGTCGTGAACCTCTATCCCTTCGAGGAGACGGTGAAGAAAAAAGACGTCACCCTGGAAGAAGCGATCGAGAACATCGACATCGGTGGACCCAGCATGCTGCGCTCGGCCTCGAAAAATCACGATGCCGTGACGGTCGTGGTCGATCCGGCGGACTACGAGGTCGTCCTCGCCGAGATGAACGAGCACAAGGGCAACACGACCCTGAAGACCCGGGAGCGTCTCGCCATCAAAGTTTTCCAGCGCACTGCCGCCTACGACGCCGCCATCGCCGCCTATCTCAACGGCGCCCAGGAGACCGAGGCGTCCTTTTCCATCTCACTCCCCCTCTCCCAGGAGCTCCGCTACGGCGAGAACCCTCACCAGAACGCCTCGCTCTACGGGAAATTCAACGACTACTTCAAGCAGCTCCAGGGCAAGGGCCTCAGCTACACCAACGTCATCGACATCGCCGCTGCGGCCGAGCTCATCCTCGAGTTCCGCCGTCCGGCCGTCGCGATTCTCAAGCACACCAATCCCTGCGGTGTCGGTGCCGATGAGAACGACCTGCGTCTCGCTTGGGAAAAAGCCTTCGAGACCGACCGTCAGGCTCCCTTCGGCGGAGTCATCGTCTGCAACCGTCCCCTCGGGATCGGCCTCGCCCGGGTCATTTCCGAGATCTTCACCGACGTCATCATTGCGCCCGAGTTCGAGAACGACGCCCGCGCCCTGCTGCAGAAAAAGAAGAACCTGCGTCTCATCAAGATGAACGACGAGTTCCGCGAGACGCTCACCGAGCCGGTCATTCACTCCGCTCCGGGCGGACTCGTCGTGATGGATCACGACGTCCGCGCCCTCGGTCTCGAGAACATCGAGCAAAAGGTCGTGACCCAGCGCCCCCCGACCGCCGAGGAGATCGAAGCGATGCGCTTCGCCTGGCGCATCGTCAAGCACGTCAAATCCAACGCGATCGTCTTCACCACGAGCGACCGCACCCTCGGGATCGGTGCGGGACAGATGTCACGGATCGACTCCTGCCGCATCGCCACGTGGAAAGCAGAGCAGGCCGGGCTGAGCCTCAAAGGATCGGTTGTCGCGAGCGATGCGATGTTCCCCTTTGCCGACGGTCTCGTGAATGCCCTCAACGCCGGAGCCACCGCCGCGATCCAGCCCGGTGGTTCGATGCGTGACGAGGAAGTGATCAAGGCCGCAAACGACGCCGGCGCCGCGATGGTCTTCACCGGCCACCGGCATTTCCTGCATTGAGAGGAGTGGCCGAACCCGAGTGGAACGAACTTCCCGCAGCGGGCCTCGCCAAAGTTCCAATTGCGAGCCCACCTCAAGAGAACTCTTGCGCGTTCCTCTACTCGAGCACCACACCCCGTAGAACGGGTCTCCAGGCCCGTTCGCGCAACAGTTCCCGCAACGACGAACGGGCCTGGAGACCCGTTCTACATTAGGAAAAGCCCCCACCCTCGTGCCCACTCGGGGATCGCTTTTGCATTCCGTAATCGAGACGCTATCCTACCTGCATGGCGATCGAGTGGCAGGTACTGGGACGGGCGGGAGCGGACAATGCGCTCCATGTCGTCGTCGATTCGGGGCAGTCACGCGTGAGCTTCCTCTTCGACTGCGGCGAGGGAGTGCTCGATTCCCTGCGGCCGGGCGAGGTGCAGGCGGTCGAGCATCTCGCGTTTTCGCATTTTCACATGGATCATGTCGCGGGGTTCGACGGGTTTTTCCGGCTGAACTACAATCGCCCTGATGCGCCGGTGACGGTGTGGGGTCCGGCCGGGACGATTGACCTGATGGCGCATCGCTTCCAGGGATTCGTCTGGAATCTCCACGCCGATCAGCCGGGGGAGTGGATCGTGCGCGAGATCGGGAGAACGTCGCTCGCTACGGCGCGTTTTCTCACGCGGGAAGCTTTTGCCCCGGTCCATCGTCAGCCCGGGCAGCCGCTCGAGGGGACTTTACTCCAGCGGGGCGGATCGTGGCGGCTCGAAGGTCGGCTTTTGCCACACGGCTCGATCAACTCGGTCGGCTATCGCCTCGTCGAGGCACCGCGGCAGAACATCGATCCGGCGGCGATGCAGCGGCACAATTACCTGCCCGGTCCCTGGCTGCGGCAGGTGATCGAAGCGACGGAAACCGAAGAGGAATCCCTCGTCGAGATCGCGGGACAGTCCGTGCGGGTGGGAGAGCTGCGGAGCGAGTTGCTCGTGACTTCGCCGGGGGCTTCGCTCGCCTACCTGACCGACTTCCGCCTCGAGCCCGGCAGCCCCGCCTGGGAAGAACTCGTGACCTGGCTCTCGGGCACGACGACGCTCGTGTGTGAATGTCAGTATCGCGCCGCCGACGTCGCGCTCGCGCGGCAGAATGCCCACATGACCGCTGATCTCGTCGGGCGTCTCGCGGCCGAGGCCGGAGTGGGACGCCTCGTCCTGCAGCACCTCTCGCGCCGCTACTCTAGCGAGGACTGGAAAGAAATGCGAAATGAGGCGGCGCACTTTTTCCAGAGGTCGGAACTGCCTGCGGAATGGGGCCTGGGTTAGACGCAGGCCTGGCAAAGCTCAATACCAGAGCTTCGACTCGGTCGACTGGCTCACGGCCCTGGCGAGATGGATCGCTGCGAAGATTTTGAAATCGACTCTCATGCCCTCGGCCTGACGGTCGCGGCACCACTTCGTCACGTCTGACTGGTGGACGTAGTGGACTTTGATGTTTTCGCCGCCGACACCGCCACCTTCGCTCATCTTGGTGAGGCCGGTGGCGAAGAAAATAGAAACCATCTCGTCAGTCATTCCGGCGGAGGAGGTTCCCTCGAGGAGCATCGTCCAGTTTTTGGCCACGTAACCGGTTTCCTCTTTCAGCTCGCGTTTCGCGGCGACGAGGAGAGGTTCGTCCGCCTGCAGCGGGATGTCGCCGGCGAGACCGGCGGGAAGTTCGATGACAGAGCGTCCCACCGGCGGACGAAATTGCTCGGTGAGGATGATGCGCTTGTCATCGGTCATCGCGAGGATCGCGACGCAGCCCTTCGCATTTGTGCGGGTCACGTATTCCCAACCACGCGCGGTCTTCGCGTAGGTGAGGAATCGTCCC
>JBDNIL010000446.1:0-7295 GCA_041688355.1 Verrucomicrobiales bacterium
GGAAGCTAACTAACGTTTGAAACACGGACGGGCCAGATTTTTATGAATTCCGACTACGACATCACCCTGCATAACGACGAGACCTCCTCGCCGGCTATGGCCAGAGAACGGTTTCTCGACTCCCTCGGTCTTGGTGAAAACAAGGACTGCGAACTTGAGGCGACCGATAGCGTGGTAGTCGATGAGGGCGTCGTGCTCTCTTCGCAACCCGACGACCTCGAACTCCCTGCCGCCGAGTCGGACAGCTCGGCCCAGCGAGCTGGCTCATACTCTCTGGGCTCGAGCTCCGAGCGCACCCGCACCGTGTCGATTTCGATCTCACCGAAGGATCGCATTCCAGCTGCCACCGCCGAGGTGGAGACGGAGGAATTCAACTCGGACAAAACCACCAAGTTCAACGAGTCCCTTGCCCTCGAATGTCCCGAGTGCCACGGCGAACTCGTCCTGCAGCGTCGCCACCTCGGGATCGAGGGTCTCTGTGTCTGGTGCCACACGCCCATCATCGCCGCCGAGTCAGCTCGCGACTCCATCGTGCGTGTTTTCCCGGTGCTCGGGCGCGTCACCAAACGATACGCCGCGGCTGTGGCGCAGACGGCTGCTCCCGCCGTCGTCGAAGAGGTGAAGAAAGAGACCGTCGCAGAGGTCGAGATACCTGCCCCGGCCCTCGAACAGAAGGAGGAAATTTCCCCCTTTAACCTCGATGCCCTTTACGCAACGAGCAGCTTCAGAGAAGACACTGCGGAGCCGACCGCCCCATCGGCTGGTTTCGGAGAGACCATGGCTGGCGGCGCCGTGACCGGGTCTCCCGACGCGGAAGCTCCGGTGACGGGATTCGGTGCCTTCCTCCAGTCGGGCGCTCCGAAGGGTCCTGCTCCTTCCCCTATCGCCGATTCGTGGTCAACGCCTGCCGCTCCGGCCCCGCAGGAGACTGCCGAGTTTTCCGCTGCACCCCTTTGGGGGCCTCCCCCGAAGCCTGCATCCGATGCGATGGCTCTGCCCGCCCTTGCCCCGACCGCTGCGGACGAGGAAGCGAATGCCTCGCTCCCGACCGATTTCGCCAGCGGTTTTGGCGCGCCTGCGCCTGCGCCAGAACCGATACCCACGGCAACCAGCCCCGCAGCGCCGGACGCCACCGGTGGAGACTTCGCCGCCGCCCCCCGGGGGACTGCCTTTGAGGAGCCTGTCACTGCGATCGTCACTGAGGAGTCTGTCCCTGTGATCGAAACACCGGCTCCTAAAAACGATTTCGCATCAGCCTTCCCAACGGGCGGCTTCGGGAGCCCTGCCTCGCCCTCTGATCTCGGGGGGTTCACGGTCCCCGGCCAGGCAAATACCACCTTCGCCGCCGCACCCCTCACGAGCGATTTCGCGGCCGGTTTCCAGGCAAGCGGATTCGACGCCCCGGCTCCCGCGCCGATGTTCGAAGCTGCCCCGGAGACTCCGACTACCCCGGAAGCTCCGGTCGATGACTTTGCCGCCGCTTTCGCCTCGGCCGGTTTTGGAGTGTCCTCTCCAGAGCAGGCATCCGCATCAGCTGCGCCAACCCCCGGAAGTTTCTCGTCGTTCATGGATCCGTCTCCGGCTGCCCCGGCTGCCGAGCCTCTTTTTGAGGCTCTGGAGACTCCCGAGTTCACCTTTCAGAACTCGCCCGCCTCGAAGTCGCTTTTCGAAGGCCCCGCGAGCGACGAAAGACGATCTTTCGCGATGCCGGGCAACGGATTTTCCACCGGTAGCTCGTCAGAGAACGAGGAACAACCGACACTCTTTCAAGATATCCACGTCCCTGCAGCGGAAGCCCCCGCCAGCGGATGGGGCATCTCGGAGCCGATCGGATTTTCTTCCCCCGACGCCGCCCCGGTCGCGCTCTCGTCAGGGCCGACCTTCGTGCCCGGAGCAGGCCTGAGCACGGGCTCCTCTTTCGAGAATGCCCCTTTCCCGGCCCCTGCCAGCAACCCGTCCAGCCCTGCGCCTGAGGCGCCCGTCTCGCTCTTTTCCGAAGCGGCACCGGCGATTGCTTCGCCGCCAACTCCACCGCTCCTGCAACCGCAGGAACCCACTTTTTCCTCGATCAACAACCCTATTGAGGCAGCCGCCCCGAACGTGGTCTCGGCCCCGCTCGGGTCCAAACCCAAGCCAAAGGTCCGCAAGGGCTTCATCGTCCTGATGGTCGTCATCGTCGGCTTTGCCGCCGGGGCTGCGCTCGCCTCTTTCGTCCTGCCTATCGACGAGTATGTGCAGGCCGCCCGCTCCCTCATGGACCAGAAATTTAGTCCCGGCCCGGCCATCCAGCAGTTCCCCGAGACGCAGGTAACCTTCGGCGAGGAAGCCGAGCCCACCATCTCTGTCCCCGAGCCCTGATTGGGGACGATATTTCCTTTCCATTCGGCACCATCCCCGACAACGTCATGAACGCTCCTATCTCCGAAACGAAACCTCCCGAATCCCCCGAGGAAACGCTGCGCCTGAAATGCCCCGCCTGCGGCTGCGGATTGAATCTCAAGCGGCGGCATCTCGGCATCACCGGGCAGTGCATCCATTGCCGGGCACCCCTCACCGCCCTGGAGAGAAACGGATCGATTCAAGTCGTCGCCGGTCTCGACCCGCACTTTTCTGCTGCGGTTCCCGAAATACCCGCACCGGTCGTCGAGGCTCCTGCAGCGCCCTCGGTCGGCAGCCTCGTCCCAGACGCGGAGATCCCGGCGGCTCCGCTCCATCCGCCGACCTTGGCCACGACGACGGCTTCAGCATGGGGATTCCCCGATCGGGATAGCGCCCCCGCTCTCGACGCCCTGCCGACGCCACCGGCCCCTCAGCCGACAATGCAGCACGAAGAGATCCCGCCGAGCGTCCTCTCCGCTGTCGAACCCGCAATTCCGGCTGAGCCTGCTCCCTCCGGGTTCACGGACACAGCGATGCCGCCCTTCGAGCCGATCAACCCCGGCACCGCAAATCTTTTCGGCGCGCCTACGCCACCGTCCGCAGCGACGCCTGCCGCTCCCATCTCCGCGCCCTCTGCCAAGCCGGACGAGAATCCCTTCCCCGGCAGCACCAACGGCTTCTCCCTGAATGCGGCATCGACCGGATCGTCGAACTTGTTCATGGATCGCAACGAGATCCCCGACGCGAGCCCGGCTCTCTCCAAGTCCGTGCTCTTCGACGACAGCTCCGGTAAGGGGAAAGATTCATCTTTCTCGTCGATGTTCAAAAACGAAGATGACTCCTCGGAGATCAATCCCGCGTGGGGGACACGGGTGCCCCGGGAGAGTCACGCCAGCATCTCCCCCTTCGCGACCGGCTCCGAGAGCGGAGGCGGCTTCGCCGAGTCCCTCTTCCGCGAAAAAGTAGCGAAAGAGCCCGAGAAGATTGAGTCGCCCGGGAGCAAGTCCCCGCTTTTTGCTCCCCCCTTTGCGAAGAAAGACGAGTCCGCGCCGATCGCTCCGGTGCAAGAGTCGTATGCGAAAAAAGCCGTCCTCGACGGCGACGGTCGTCCCATGAAGGCGATGACCAAAGAAGAGGAGGCAACCTTCGCCAAACACCTCTTCGCTGTCGAGAAGACTCACAAGAGACCGCGCTGGGTAACGAAGATGATCAAGACCCTGGTCACCTTCTCGATCTTCGGCGCGATCGGCACCGGGGTCTTCTTCTTTACCCCCGAGGAGAAGCTCGCCGACTGGAAAACGAAAGCCTACGTCTGGCTCGAGCCCGGCCTCGCCATTCTCGACTATGTCCCCGAAGGCCTGCGCCCCGACTGGCTGCCGCGCACAGATCTCGGAATCGATGCCGGAGTCGGTGAGGACGGACTGCCCCGGAAGAAACTGAACGCCTTCGAAGGCCTCGACAAGCTCAAAGGCGACATCGGCAACATGCGGGGCACCGCCGAAGATGAGCTGAAGAACATCAACAATTTCTAAGACCCCGCTCGGGGACAACCCGGGTCAACGGCTCATGTAGGGCAGCGCTCCGGCGGTTTCCTCGATGCGGCTGATGCCATTGAGGAGCTCACTGATGGGATCCCACTGGCCGGAAAGGAAGGCGTCGCGGGCCGTGCTCGGGATCGTCACGGGGATGGACTGACCGGCGAAGGTGACCTGCTGCGCGACCACGTCGATCACGATCTCCGTATTCGGGTCTGAGTTGACGACGGTGGCTAGCTTCTCGATATCTGCCGCCGAGGCGATGACGCAGGGCATCCCCAGCGTGGCGCAGTTACCGAAGAAGATCTCGGCGAAGCTCTGGGCGATGACCGCATTGAAGCCGCCCTTGCTGATCGCCTGCGGGGCGTGCTCGCGCGAGCTGCCGCAGCCGAAGTTGATCCCCGAGATGAGGATGCCCGCCCCGGCGTAGCGCTCTTCGTTGAGCGGATGGGGCTTCAGGGTGCCGTCCTCTTCGTGGCGCACGTCATAGAAAAGATATTCACCGAGACCGTCGAAAGTCACGCACTTCATGAAGCGGGCGGGGATGATGCGGTCGGTATCGATGTCGGAACCGGGCACATAGACGCCTTTGCCGGAGACAGAAGTGATTTTTTCGAGAGCCATGATGCGATAGGATTTTGAGGGGCAACCAATCGGCCCTCGCCCCTGCAAACTCAAGCGGAAATCCGTGATGCCGTCTCCGCGTGAGGCAAAAGCGGGATTGCCAAGCATGGGAAAATTGGCCAGGCTCGCGCCTCACGTCTTTCCCCCTGTCCATGAAACTCCCCCTCACGATCCTCGCCGCACTCGGTCTCCTCACCGCTCCCCTTTTCGCCGCCGACGAGGACTACATCCCCGGTCCCGATGCCATGGTCAAGGAGGGCGTGCCCCAGGGCAAAGTCACTCAACACCAGTGGAAAAGCACCGTATTCCCCGGCACCGAGCGCGACTACTGGGTCTATCTCCCCGCCCAATATGACGGAACCAAGCCCGCCTGTGTCCTCGTCTGCTTCGACGGCGGCGGATTCGTCAAAGCCGACGGCGCCTTCCGCGCGCCCGCCGTCCTCGACAATCTCATCCACGCCGGTGACATGCCCGTGACCGTCGGTATTTTTATCAATCCCGGCGTGATCCCCGCAGCAAAGGAGGGGCAGGAGGCCCGCAAAAACCGCAGCTTCGAGTACGACACCCTCAGCGATCAGAACGCCCGCTTTCTCATCGAAGAGATCCTCCCCGAAGTCGGCAAGACCGCGAAGCTCTCAGCCAATCCCGACTGCCGCGCCACCTGCGGCAACAGCTCGGGAGGCATCGCCGCCTTCACCGTCGCGTGGGAGCGTCCCGACGCCTTCCGCAAAGTCATCAGCCACATCGGCAGCTTCACCAACATCCGCGGCGGCCACGTCTACCCCGCCCTCATCCGCAAGACCGAGGCAAAGCCGCTCCGCGTTTTTCTGCAGGAAGGCGAGAACGATCTCGACAATCTCCACGGCAACTGGCCCCTCGCCAATCGCCAGATGGACGCCGCCCTGACCTTCGCGAAATATGATCATCAGCTCGTCATGGGCACCGGCAAGCACAGCGGACGCCACGGCGGTGCGATCTTCCCCGAGACCCTGCGCTGGATGTGGAGAGATTGGAAGACGCTGCAACCTTGATCCCCCCTCACCCAACCCTCTTGACTCATGCACCCTACCCTCTCCACCCTCGCCCTCGCCGCCTCCCTTGCGCTTTGCCTGCCGCTCGCGGCGCAGGACATGCCTCTCTCGCAGATCCTCACCGAGGACTCGGGCTGGGAACTCGTCGTCGAGGGTTACGAGTTCACCGACGGCCTCACCACTGACGCCGAGGGCAATCTCTATTTCTCGGATGTGAAGGGCGGCAACGCCGTTTTCAAAGTCGATCTCGAGGGAAAAGTCAGTGAATTCATCGCCAACGCCCCCGGCATCAGCGGTCTCAAATGGGGAGCCGATGGCAAGCTCTACGCCTGTGTCTCGAAGGAGCAGCGAGTCGTCGTTTTCGACCAAGACAGGGCCGTCACCGAGCTCGCGAAAGAAGTCCGCCCGAACGACCTCGTCGTCACCCACGACGGCAACCTTTACTTCACAATGACACCGACCTCGGAGATCCGGCGCATCGATCCGGCGGGGAAAATGACCGTCGTCAGCACCGGCATCGTCGGTAAACCCAATGGCATCGCCCTCTCCCGCGACCAGGGCACCCTCGCGGTCTCGGACCACGGCGGCAAATTCGTCTGGGCCTTCCGCATCGAAGCCGACGGCACCCTCGCCCATCCCGGCAACTACATGACCCTCGTCACGCCCGCCGAGAGCCCCGAAGTCGGCAAGGGCGACGGCATGACCACCGATATACACGGTCGCTACTACGTGACCAGCGCCGAGGGGCTCCAGATTTTTGATCCGACAGGGCGGCTCTGCGGAGTCCTCCCTGCGCCCGATCCGGCGCTCCCGGTCGTGAGCACCTGCTTCGCCGGCCCCGGGCACGCCTGGCTCTACGTCGGCAACGGCGGCAAAATCTGGCGCCGCAAAACGCAGACGAGCGGCGCGCTCGCGTTTGCGGGACCGAAGGCGAATGAGGGGGGGAAGTAGCTGTTTAGCTGTTTAGCGGATGGGTGCATGCTTGCGCGTCTCCCATCAAGGAAGGGGGCTTGCCAAGCCCCCACTTGCGTCTCCCATGCCCGTCGACTGAGTTCCCTCCAAAAAACGGCACCGCACCCCCTAAAGCTCAAACTCCCTCATCCTCGCAAGATGCTTCGCGAGCAGGTCGAACTCGAGATTGACCTTTGATCCCGTCACGACGGACTTCAGACTCGTGACTTCGTGGGTGTGGGGGATGATCCAGAGGACAAAACGGTCCTCGTGCAGCTCGGCGACGGTGAGGCTGATGCCATTGACGCAGATGGAGCCTTTGTGGACGATGAGATGGGCGAACTCGAGCGGCAGCGCCACGGTGAAGCGGTGGTCCTGCCCGACCCGATCGTAGGCGACGACTTCCGCGCAGGCGTCGACGTGGCCCTGCACGAAGTGTCCGCTGAGCCGGTCGCCGATGCGCAGTGATCGCTCGAGATTGACGGGATCGCCGGGCGCGAGAGTGCCGAGATTGGTGAGGCGCAGGGTCTCGTGGAGCAGGTCGAACCGCATCGCCCCGTCTTTTACCTCCGTCACGGTGAGGCAGGCCCCGTTGTTTGCGACACTCTCCCCGAGAGCGACCCCGTCGATGAAGCTCGCCCTCACCCACAGCTCCGCCCCGGTCTCGACCGGCTTGAGAGAGACGACCCCCCCGCATTCTTCAATGATTCCCGTGAACATGGAAAAGGCTACGGTGCGGGCACCGGAATGGGTAGGCGAAATTTCAACGGAACGA
>JBDNIL010000447.1:0-4909 GCA_041688355.1 Verrucomicrobiales bacterium
AACGGAGCCGAGGCCCTCGAGGCCTGGCAGCGCGATTCGCCCGACCTCGTCTGTCTCGACATCATGATGCCCGGCATGGACGGCTACGAAGTCTGTCGCCGCATCCGCGCGACCGACGCCCGCATCCCCATCGTCTTCCTCTCGGCCAAAAACGAAGAGATCGACATCGTCGTCGGACTCGAGTTGGGAGCCGACGACTTCGTGCGAAAGCCCTTTGGCCGTCACGAGCTGCTCGCCCGGATTCGCGGCGCGCTCCGGCGCAGCCCCGGCAAAGAAAATGCCCGCGGGGCGCGCGAACGAGTTTCCTTCCCGATGGGACCGATCACCGTCTTTCCAAAAGAACTCCGTGCCGAACGCGACGGTGAGACCATCGAGCTGACCCCGCGCGAAGTCGCCATCCTGACCCTCCTCCACGAGCGCCGCGGCGAAGCGGTTGATCGGGACACCCTCCTCGACCGCTGCTGGGGCCTCGATTACTACCCCGAATCCCGCACCCTCGACCAGCACATCGCCAAGCTGCGCAAAAAGCTCGACGACGATCCCGCCGACCCGCAAGTGGTCGAGACGGTGCGCGGAGTCGGGTATCGGTTTCCGTGAAGGCGGGCAAAGTTTGAATCACAATTTGACACCATTTTCCGAAACCGTAAGTTGATATCATGGATGAAATGAAGACGCTCACGATCCGTTTGCCGATCTCCGTCTACGAAAAAGCGGCTGACCTGGCGAAATCGCGTCATCAGAGCCTGAATAAACTCGTTCAGGATGGTCTGAGATCCATTGAGCTGCAGGACCGGGAAAAGCGACTCTTCGACGACTTCACGACTATCGCCGATCTGGGTCGGGAGGAAACAGGAGTGGACTATGCCTTTGAAGCGCAGGCGGAAGTATTCGCTGATCTATGAGCGAAAAGAATCCGCGACGTGGGGAGATCTGGCTGATCGACTGGAATCCCGGGCGAGGTTCGGAACAAATGGGCAAACGCCCTGCGCTTGTGATCCAGACAGATGCCGCCAATTCGAATCCCCGCTACCCGAACACGATTGTTTTGACCCTGAGCACGAAGGGGCTTCCGGTTGCCACCCATGTCCAATTGGAGCCCGATTCCTCGAACGGCCTCCGGGAAACAAGCTCGGTGAAATGCGAGCAGGTACTCACCATTTCGAAGGAGCGGCTCCTTCAGAAATGGGGGCAGGTGTCTTCAACGGATCTAGTCCGCGTAGAACGGGCGGTGATGACGGCGCTCGGAATGTGATTTACTTCACCGCCCCATCCGTGCCGTGATCCGGTGCACCACCTCAAAATATTCGTTCAACTCCGCCACCGGCATCGTCAAGGGCGGAGCGACGCGGATCACTTTCCCGGCGAGCGGTCCTAACAGATGCACTCCGCGCCCTTCGGCGTCGCCGAGGTAACAGAGGCGCACGATCTCGTGGGCGACCTGCTCGGCGGTCATGTCACCGACCGCGACGCATTCGATGCCCCACACGGTACCCTCACCGCGGACGGCGTGGATCGCGGGCAGTTCGTTGAGCTTTACTAGGTTCTCCTCGATCGCGAGACTGAGACGACGCCCCTGCTCGAGCACGTCGGTCTGTTCGAACTCGTCGAGCGTCGCGAGGACGGCGGCGCAGCCGAGGGGGTGACCGCTCCAGGTATCCGATCCGTCGCCGAAGCCCATGCGGGCAAAGACGGCGGCGCTTCCAACGACGGCATCGACGGGCATGCCATTGCCGAGGCCTTTGCCGAGGGCGACGAGGTCGGGCTCGATCCCGTATTCGCTGTAGGCGTACATCGAACCGGTGCGGCCGAAGTTCGCCTGGACTTCGTCGAGGAAAAAGAGCATGTCATTTTCCTGACAGAACTGCGCCAGCATCTGCATGTATTCTTTCTGCGGATGATAGGATCCGCCGCCGCCGAGGTAGGGCTCGGTAATGAGGATACAGAGCCGGTCGCCGAACTCGGCCTTGAGCGCCTCGAGCTCGGCGCGGTAGGGAGTGAGATCGATGGGCTCGCGCCGACGCTGGAGACTGCCGCACTCCTCTTTGGGAAAGCTGATGAAGCGGACCCGCGGGTCTCGCTCTTTGTCGGTCTCGCTGCCGGTGACGGCACCCGAAAGGCCCTTTTTACCATGGAATCCGCCGCGGGTCGCGAGGATGATGCCGTCGCCCTGGGGCCGTTTTGCGAGGCCCGCCCAGAGACCCTTTTGCACCGCCTCGCTCCCGCTCGCAGCCCAGAGGACCTGTTCGAGACGCTTGCCACCGGGGGCGGCCTGGAGATTGGCGAGGAGACGGCGGTTCGCCTCGAGCTCGATCTCGGTGACGGCGTTGTAGGAGGTCAGGGTTACGCCCATATGGTAACCGCTCTCGCCGCAGGCGTCTTCGAGCGCCATGTATTCCATGACCCGTTTCCACCAGCGTTTCGGATTGTGCCCCAAGTTCGCAACGAGCACGCCCGAGGTGAAGTCGGCGAGTTTGCGGCCTTCGGGAGTGTAATGATAGGATCCCGCGCTGCGGTGCAGCACCGCCATGCTCGACGTGCGCGTGCGCAGGCAGGTGGGCTCGGTCTCGACGAGATCGTGACGGAGATGATTCGAGGTTTCTTCGCCCTTGTGTTCGACGAGGTGGGCGGGAGTGGCGGGGGCGGGGGCAGTTAGCGTGGTCATGGGGAAAGTGGGGGGCCCGGTGGGATAAAGATTAAGATTAAGATTAAGATTAAGAAATTTGGGGGAGTCAGACGGTTCCTTGATAGAGCATTTCGGGTTCGGATGTTCCGGGGAGATAGAGTGCCATTCCGCCGGATCGGCCGTTCACCTCGACGACGCCGTTAGGCTCACCGGCGGCGTGTTTGGCGAGGATCGCTTCCATGGCCTGGACGGCGGCGACGACCTGACGGTCGGCGGAGAGGTCGTTGTAGTTTCTTGATGCCATTTCCGAGAGTCGGGCGGCGCGTCCGTCGGTTTCTCCGCCGAGTTCCACATAGGCGACTTCGCGGGCAAAACGCTCGATCACTTCGATGCCGTAGCCGCGCCGGCTGCGCTCGCCCCAGGGCTCGAGGAAACTCGCGTTGTAGTGATTGTTGATCGTGGTCTTGAGATCGTGCGGGGTGCGGCCCTCGACCGTGAGCTCGACGCCGCGCTTGCGGCTATGGCCGTTCCAGACACCGTTGTCGAAGCGGAATTGCACCTCCTGCTCGACGTAGCCGGGGAAGTTGTCGGGGGTGACCCAGCTCGTGTGAATGTCGAAGGCAGCCTCGCGTCCGCTCTCGTATTCGTAGACGAGGCGGAGCTGGGTGGAGTCCCAGGTGGGGCCGTCAAGTGGTCCGACGAGACCCCGTTGACCGGTGCAGCTGACACTCTTGAGTCGGCCGCCAAAGGTGAAGTCGATGAGCTTCAAATAATGCACCGCGACGTAGGTGCCGGGGTTGCGTCCGGTGATCCAGGCGGCGAACTGACTGCCCGAGATCGACTTGGGCTCGAGAAGAGTGCAGTAGCCGTTGTTGATATGGGAGAGCACGCCGTCCTCCACGAGGGTGCGCAGCCTTTTGTGGTCGGGGTCGAGGAGCTTGTGATAGACGACTTTCGCGAGGACCCCTTTCGCCTTTGCCAAAGAGGTCAGTTCGTCGAGTTCGGTGAGACTCAGGACCGAAGGCTTTTCGATGATGACGTGGCGGCCTGCTTCGATCCCCTTCTTCGCCGCTTCGAAATGTTTGTCATCAGGCGAGGCCACGCAGAGAAAATCAATCCCGCTGGCGAGGAGGTCACCGACCGCGTTTTCCCCAACATGGTTCCCGAAAGTGGTAAGGCCGCGACGCTCAATATAGGCGGCGGCGCGATCACCGGTGCGGGTCGCAGCCCCGGCGAGCTCGACCCGGAAGGCTCCGATCGCCGGATCGTAGACCCCGTGCTGAGCGGCTTCGAAAAAGGGCGCGTAGGTCTCGTCGAAGATCATGCCCATGCCGACCATGCCACCGCGGAGGGCGGGGAGGGAGGCGGAGGTTGTGGGGGAGTCGGTCATGGGATTAAAGAAAAATCACTTGAATGAATTCATTTTGTGAAGTGTATTCACTTTAACGGCAGCTCTTTTTCTGTCAAATTGATTTTTCCCGATGTCCCTTCCCGCTTTCAATCTGCGCCGCTATCCCGAGCTCTGTCTCATCCTGGGCGAAGACATCGTCGATCCGGAACGGCGTTCCCTTGCCGATGAGGCGCACGATCGCATTCTCCTGCGCATCATTCGCGGGGAACTCACGGCCGGCACTGAGCTGAAGAGCACCCGCCTCGCCGAAGATCTCGGCATGAGCCGCACCCCGGTGATCCAGGCCCTCGCCCGGCTCACCGCCGACGGCATTGTCAGCCAAACGCTGAACCAGCGAGCCTCGGTCCGTCCGGGAGCAGAGAACTGGCTCGTCGATCTGCACCGCACCCGTCAGCTCATCGAGCCCGAGGCGGCCCGCGCCTGTGTTGATCGCGTTCCGGAAGCGGTATTGGCGGATCTCCGGCTGCTCGCGGATGATGCGAAGCCGGGAAAACGTCCCGACTGGCAGAGCGCGGCGCGCTGGCTCGACCTCGCCCTGCACCTCGTCGTGGCGGAGTACTGCGGCAATCTCTCGATGCGGGAGATCATCCGGCGCTGCTGGAGCTACAAACGTCTCTCCTACGAGGCCGGCACCGACACCGACAGCCACCGACGCGAAGGTTGGAAACAGCACGGCGCGCTTCTCGATGCGATCGCTGCGGGAAAGGCGGACGATGCCGCTGCGCGGATGAGCGAACACCTGCACACTGCCGCAAAGCGCACCGGCGGCGGACGCATCGTGTGATCGGCGTCATGTCCGGGCACAAAAAAACAGGGCCGTCGCCGACCCTGTTTTCAAGTGATTGATGAGGAAAGGCGGGACGGATCAGACCTGG
>JBDNIL010000071.1:0-17703 GCA_041688355.1 Verrucomicrobiales bacterium
AAAAAATCGACACTCGATGAACTTTTCCCCACCATAAAGGCACGTAGAGGATGAGAACGCCTCTGACCTTTACCCTCCTTGGAAGCCATTCAAAATACTCCTGACCTCGAGCAACTCTTTCGAGACGCGGCGGACGATCTGGCGCGTTATTTTTCCCGTCGTCACGGGGATGCGGAGGTGTCGCGGGATCTCGTGCAGGATACCTTCGTGGAAATGGCGCGGGGACTGGAGAAAGGGGTGCGTCCGGAGTCCCTACGCGCCTACCTCTTCGGGATCGCGCGTCATGTGAGCCGGGCGGCGTGGAGGCGCGACTACCGGGAGCGCGAGGGGATCGCCTCCGCTGCGGCGGAGTCGGCAATCGCGGCGACTTCCGTGACCGAAGATGCCCGTCTCGGGATGGCTCACGCAGCCATCGACACCCTTTCCGCGAGTCATCGCGAGGTCCTCGACCTGCGCTACAGCCATCAACTTTCCTACGCCGAGATCGCGGAGTCACTGGGCATCCCGGTGGGCACGGTGCGCTCGCGTCTGCACCATGCCATCGGGGCGGTGCGGGGGAGACTCGCGGCGGGGACGGACGCCTCCGATCCAAACTGACCTTTCTTTTCCTTTCCCATGACGACTCAGCAACTTGAAATGCTCCTCATCGACCAGGCCTTCGGCGAATTGCCCGAAGAGGTGGACGCCCTCCTTGAAGCCCTCCTCGCCCAGCGGGTCGACCTCTGCGAATCGGCGGCGGCGATACGGGAGGCGCTGAGGCTCACGGGCGACGTGGTCGCGACGCGGCCGGAACTTTTCCACGGCGAGTCACCGGCGGCGGATCGTTCGTCGGGCCCGCACCGTTGCTTTCCCCGCTGGCTGGCCGGTGGTGCGAAGCTCGCGGCGGTGCTGGCGGCTCTGGCCCTCGCGGCGGGGGCCGGTTACCGGAGCGGGCAGGCGACGACCGAATCGGCCCTACCGACAGTGGCGGAGAAAACAGCTTCCGCCGAATCCCCATGGGCGCGCTACCGCGTCGAGGCCGACGGTCGACTCGCCGTGATCCCGACGAACCCGCCGCGGTCCTGAAAACTTCTCCCGTGATCGCCTTGAAATTTCGCCATTCCATCACTGCCATCCTCCTCCTCTTCGGCTTCTGCGCCTGCGAACCGAAGGAGCGGGCGGCCTGGTCGCCGGACGGTCGGGTCGCCGCAGTCCTGATCGGACATCAGCTCTATTTCACTGATGAAGACGGCCGTATTACCGGCTCGCTGGAGCCCGCCGACGGAGAACCGGGACGGCTCCTAGTCGAGAAGATGGGATGGCTCGCTGACGGGAGCGGTCTCGTCGTCCACTGGATCCGTCTCGCCCCGCGCTGGGAGGACCTGCGCCCGCTCCTGCCGACGGCGGAAGCGGGCCGTGTCGAGGTCCTCGCCGCGATGTTGCCGGAACTCCTCCGTTCGGCGGTGGTCCTTCACGGAGATGCGGATCGTGCCGATCAATTGCTCGCAAAACTCGCGCCGGGAGAGAGCGAGGCGATCCTGAACGCCCTGCGTTTGGCCGTGGTGAGGGATCGTGGAGCGGTGGAATCGGCCCTGACTGACGCACCAAAAGCGCGGGCCTCGCTCGCGCGTGAGTCGGGTGAGGGGAGCGGCTTTTTTCTCCACGAGCTGGTCCTCGTGCAGGCGGACGGCGATGGCGGGATAAAAGAGGGCGGAACGATCACGCGTGGCCTGCGGGGAGTGGCGTCGCTGCAGGTTTCGCCGGATTTCCCCATGGTCGCGGTGAGCCGTCCCGGCACGGAGGATCTGGGCCACGACCTCGAAGTCATCGCGCTGGACGGAAGCTCACGCGAGACGGTCGCGAGGGGGATGAGCGCGGCCTTTGCCTGGACGCCGGACGGTCGCGGTCTCGTTTCGCTTGCCCCGGTCGCGGGGGGACGGGGGCCGCTGATGCGGGTGCTCCGCAGCGAAGTCCTCGACGGGCAGGGGCGACCGCTCTCTTCAGCAGCGATCAAGGCGGAAGAGATCGCCATCGCAGTCGTGCCCTTTGCCCCGCGTCTGGTGGTGTTGCCGGGCGGTGATGTCCTCTTTGCGAGCCAGCCGGGGGGACTGCCGATGCGGGCCGGTGAATCGGTGAGTCAGCCGCGCCTTTACCTCGTCCCCGCAGATGGCGGCGCGGTCCGTGAAGTGCCTACGGGGGAGGGGGTTCTGCCGATGGATCTGGGCTACTTTGTGCCCTCGCCCGATGGTCGTCGTGTCGCCATTGTCGAGAGCGGGACCGACGCGGTCGCGGTGATCGATCTCGCGAGCGGAGCGAGCGCACTGCTTTCGGTGCCTCATCCGGGTTGGAAATGCCGTACTCTTCCGTCGTGGAAATCGGCGGATGCACTTTCTTACGTCGCGCTCGATCCTGCCACAGACGAAGCGCGGTGGCTTCTCTGGAAACCGGGCAGTGACGAGCCGCTCGACCTCGGCGCCGACTGGCCGGACGGGGCGACCTCGGGCTGGCTCGAAAAGAACGAGGACAACTCCATGCCCACTGACACGCCATGAAAAAAACCGTTTTTCTACTCCCGCTTTTGTATGTCAGCGGCTCCCTGTCCAGCGCAGCGGATGGGGAAGAGCTTGACTTTTTCGAGGCGAAGATCCGGCCTGTCCTGATCGAGCATTGTTACGAATGCCACTCGCTCGAGTCGGGCAAAGCCAAGGGCGGACTGCGACTCGATGATCGTGAGGCGCTGCGCCGGGGAGGGGACTCGGGAGCGGCAGTGGTGGCGGGTAAGCCGGGGGAAAGTCTGCTCCTCAGGGCGATGCGTCACGAGGATCCCGATCTCGAGATGCCGCCGCGTAAGCCGCAGTTGCCCGCCGCCGTCAGCGCGGACTTTGCCTCGTGGATCGCGAGCGGCGCGTCCGATCCGCGCGAGCCCGGGGATACGGTCGTCCCGGCGGGCGGGCGGGCTGCGGGATGGGAGAAGCACTGGAGCTATCGCCTGCCGGTGATGACTGCTATGCCCGCAGTCGATGACGCGGCGTGGGCGGGAATGCCGATCGATGCCTTTGTCTACGCGAAGCTGAAGTCAGCCGGTCTCGCGCCCTCGCCCGAGGCGGCGCCGGTGACCCTGCTGCGGCGGCTCAGTTTTGCCCTGACGGGACTGCCTCCCTCGCCCGAGGCGGCGGCGGCCTTTTCCCCCGACGATCTTGAGACGGTGGTGGATCAAATGCTCGCCTCGGAAAGCTTCGGGGTTCGCTGGGGACGGCACTGGCTCGATGTCGTGCGCTACGCGGAGTCGAACGGGAAAGAGGCGAACATCACCTACCCGCACGCCTGGCGGTATCGCGACTACGTCATCGAATCCTTCGCAGCGGACCTGCCCTACGACCGCTTTTTGCGTGAGCAGATTGCCGGTGATCTGATCGAGGCGCCTGATGACCGCGAGCGGGCCAGGCTGCTCACCGCGACGGGATTCCTCGCCTTCGGGCCGAAGGGGCTGACCGAGACCAATCCGCTGCAGTTCGCCGCCGACGTCGCCGACGAGCAGATCGACGCTTTTTCCCGGAGCATGCTCGCGACCTCGATCGCCTGCGCGCGCTGTCACGATCATAAATCCGATCCGTTCACGATGGCCGACTACTACGCCATCGCCGGGATTTTCAAGAGCACTGAGACACGCTTCGGGACCTGGATCGACTCTGAGAGTGGCCATGGTAGCAAACTGATTCCGCTGCCGTCGTTGCCGGGGCAACTCATCCCGAACCGCTCCCTCACAAAAGAAGAACTCGCCGACACGAGGGCAAAACTCGCCGCGCTCAACGCTGAGGAAAAGGAGAGTGAAATCGCGGCGGAGGCAGCGAGGGCCGAAGGCCGGGACATGCAGAAGGACTTCAACGAAATGCTCCGTGACGCCCTGCGCATCTTTTGGTCGCGGGGGCCGCTCGTGGGCAAGCTCGAGACCGTCGATGATGAGGGTCGGGCGCTCCCGCTCTGCATGGGCGCGGTCGAGGCGGCGGAAATGATCGACTCGGTCCGCTACGAACGCGGTGAGATCAATCACCCGACCGAAGCGGTCTCGCGCGGGGTGCCGGCGGTCTTTTCCCTCGGGAGCGAGGGGCCTGCCCCGGCCGATGCGAGCGGCCGTCTCGAACTCGCCCGCTGGGTCACGGACCCGCGGCATCCGCTCACGGCGCGGGTCATGGTGAACCGCATCTGGAGTCATCTCTTCGGGGAAGGTCTCGTCGAGACGGTCGACAACTTCGGCCCGACCGGTGCGGCGCCGAGTCATCCCGAGTTGCTCGATTACCTCGCGATCCGTTTTCAGGAAAACGGGTGGTCGGTGAAAAAACTCGTCCGTGAGATCGTTCTCTCGCGCACCTATCAACAGGCCTCGATCTGGAGGGAGGATGGCTTCACGAAAGACCCTGACAATAGGCTACTCTGGCGTCAGTCGAAGGAGCGTCTCGATGCCGAAGTGATCCGCGATGCGATGCTCTCGGTCTCGGGCGAGCTCGACCTCTCGCCCCGCCCCGGATCGCTCGTGGCGGAGTTGACGAGTCAGTCGGTCGGGATCCTCGCGCTGAACAAGGAGGTGCCAGGGGATCTCGACGGGTCGCTTCACCGCTCGGTCTACCTGCCTGTGCTGCGCGATCAGATGCCGGACATCCTCAGACACTTTGACTTTGCCGAGCCCAGTCTCGTCGTGGGACGGCGCGACACCACCAATGTGCCGTCGCAGGCGCTTTTTCTCATGAACAGCGACTTCGTCCGCGCCCGCGCCGAGGGACTCGCCCGACGTCTCGAGCGCGAGGAAGCAGAGCCCGGCGCGCGGGTTCGGAGGGCTTTTGAGATCTGTTTCAACCGTCCGCCCGATGCGGTCGAGGAACAGCTCGTTCTTTCCTATTTCACAAGTATCGAAAATCCTGACGCAGGCAAAAATGAAATGCTGGTGCAGTTCTGCCACGCGCTCCTCGTGAGCGCGGACTTCCGCGTCGCGGACTGATTCCAACCTTTTTCCCGCCATGAATAACGACCCCATTTTTTCCTCTCGTCGTCAGTTTCTGCGCTCGTCTTCTCTCGGGCTGCAGTGGCTGGCTTTCTCGGCCCTCGCGGCGAAGGCCGGGGCAGCGTCCTCTCTCTCGTCGGGGCTGGCGCCGAAGGCGGGGCACTTCCCGGCGCGGGCGAAGCGCGTCATCTTTCTAACGATGCGCGGCGGGCCCTCCCATGTCGATTTGCTCGATTACAAACCCGGGCTGATCAAAAACTCGGGAAAGGCGGCCGTGATCGGACGCGACTCGATCGGGGCGAAGCTCCTCGGTCCGGCGCATCCTTTTGCGCAATACGGTCGCTCGGGCTTGCAGATGTCGTCTCTCCTGCCCCGCATCGGCGAACACGCCGACGACCTCTGCATCGTGAACTCGATGCACACCGATGTGCCGAATCACTCGCCCGCCTTCGTGCAGATGCACACGGGCAGCTTCCAGTTCGTGCGGCCCTCCCTCGGGGCCTGGACGGTCTACGGCCTCGGGAGCGGGAATGAGAATCTCCCCGGGTTCATCACCCTGAATCCTCCGGCGGGTGACGGTGGTGCGCAGAACTATGGCAGCGCTTTTCTCCCGAGCATCTGCCAGGGGACGCGCCTCGGCGGCAGTCAGCTTCCGGCGCTCTACGCGGCCTTTTTGAAAAAGCAGGAGGCCCCCGGTCCGCCGATGAAAGACATCGCGAACGCGCATCTTTCCACCGGCGAACAGCGCCGCCAGCTCGATCTCATCCGCAGTCTCAACGAAGGCCGGCTCCAGCGCGAGCCGGGGCAGCCCGAGGTCGAGGGCATGATCGAGTCGTTCGAACTCGCCTTCCGCATGCAGAGCGAAGTGCCCGGAGTCCTCGATCTGGCCGGGGAGTCGGCGGAGACGCTCGCGCTCTACGGGATCGGGAAGGGCAATGACAGCTTTGCGCGGCAATGTCTCCTCAGTCGCCGCCTCGTCGAGGCCGGGGTGCGTTTTGTCGAGATCGCCTCGCCCGAGCACTGGGACCACCACGCGCTACTCACGAGCAATCTGCAAAAGGCGTGTGCGTCCGTCGACGGTCCCGTCGGAGCGCTCCTCACTGATCTAAAACGGCGCGGCCTGCTCGAAGAAACGCTCGTGATCTGGGGAGGGGAGTTCGGTCGCACTCCCTATGCACCGGGGCTCGATGGTCGCGATCACAATCACAGGGGCTTCTCCCTCTGGATGGCCGGCGGTGGCGTGAAAGGCGGGATCAACTACGGTGCGACCGACGAGATCGGCTACGAGGCGGTGGAGGATCCCATGCACATTCACGATTGGCACGCCACCATTTTGCACCTGTTAGGAATTGATCACCGACGGCTCACCTACAACTACGGCGGTCGCGATTTCCGGCTCACCGAGACCTCGGGGAAGGTCGCCGCGGGTATCCTGGCGTGAAATTTCAATGATGAAAAACTCGTTTCTCCTCACGTCGCTTTTCGCCCCGGTCCTCATCGCCGGCTCGCTCTTGGGCGCCGAGCCTTGCCGCATCGAAGTGATCGACAGTGAAAATGGCTGGCCCGTTCCGCTCGTCGAGTTGCGGACCAACCACCACGTTTCCTTCTACACGGACAACGCCGGCGTAGTCGCCTTCGACCTGCCCGAACTGATGGGCGTCGAGACCTGGTTCACTGTCGTGTCGGACGGTTACGAAGTGAAGGCCGACGGCTTCGGGTATCGCGGGTTCCGCTTTGTTCCCGAAGCGGGCGGAAAACACAGCGTGAAGGTGGATCGCACGATGATCGCGAAACGCCTCGGACGTCTCACCGGCGGGGGGCTTTTCGCCGAAAGTCAAAAGCTCGGCGAGCACCTCGACTGGAAAGAGAGCGGCATCATCGGGTCGGACAGCATCCAGTCGGCGCTACACCGGGGGCGCCTCTTCTGGGCCTGGGGCGATACGATCGTGCCGAAGTATCCGCTCGGGCTTTTTCACATGAGCAGTGCAACGACCTCGACGAGTCCTCTCAGCTCTTTCGAGCCACCGCTGAAACTCGCCCTCGACTACTTCCGCGACGCGGAGGGGAAAGTGCGCAACGTCGCCAACGTCGCGCCGCAGGATCCGGGTCCGACATGGGTGTTTGGCTATGTTAGTCTGCCCGCCGCCGACGGGAAGGTGCGCCTCGTCGGTCATTACGCGAAGATCGAGCCGCCCCTCGCGAGCTACCGCACGGGACTCTGTGTCTGGAATGAGGAGACGGAAAACTTCGAATCGGTCAAGGTCCTCTGGGATCGCGAGACCGATGGGAAAAAGGAACCCGCCTCGCCGGTGGGCCATCCCGCCTTTTGGACCGACAAGGCGGGAAAGGAATGGCTCCTCTTCGGCAATCCGCTCCCGACGATGAAGATGCCGCCGACCTACGAAGCCTGGCTCGATCCGGCACAGTGGGAGGTGCTGAAGCCGCAGGAAACACTCGAGGTGGTCGGCGGTGGAAAAGTGAAACCCCACAGCGGCTCGATTGCATGGAATGACTACAGGAAGAAGTGGGTCACGATCTTCGTCGAACATTTTGGTAAACCTTCACTGCTCGGCGAAGTCTGGTATGCCGAAGCCGACTCGCCTCTCGGGCCTTGGGGCAGTGCGGTGAAGGTGCTCTCGCATCAGGAATACACCTTTTACAATCCGCGGATCCATCCCGCGCTGACTCCGGGCGATTCTCCGGTCCTGCTTTTCGAAGGCACCTATACCGAGTCGTTTTCCAGGGCGAAAAAATCGACGCCCCGCTACGACTACAATCAGATCCTCTATCGGCTCGATCTCGACGAAGCCGCGCAGGCGGGCGCGGGGGAGTGAGTGGTGGGGCTCCCGTAGCGGAACATGCCAATGTTCCCTCTTCCTTCCGGGCGTCCCCGTCTTCAGATCTTCTCCCAAGTCTGCTCTTGCGTGCCGTGGTGATTCGATTCACTATCCGGGACCCAACCCTCTTTGCCCGATGACCAAACTCTCTTTGCTCGCGGTCGTTCACCCGCTCGTCTCTTTATCGGCCCGATGACTACCGATACCTCTGATGACGTCGCCTGGGCGAGACGGGTCAACTCCAGTTGGATCGTGCGTGAGGGTCTGCGCGAGAGCGCCGCCGGGTATCTCGATCATCTCGCTTCGCACGACACGGAGAGGCTGCAGCGGTCGTGCCGTCGTGCTCGCCGTCTCACGGATTGCTACGGGAGCAATGAGGATCCGAAGCCTTGGTTTTACGCAGGACTCTTCAGCCTCGCGTCGGGGGATGAGATCGCCCGTTTTCTCACAGAACACCCTTTTACCCTGGCAATTTTGCCTGGAGATAGGGAGGCGGTGCCGGGATTTCCAGGTCTTGACAGTGTCGCAAGATCGACCCGGGAAAAGATCCTGCGAATACGCGAGGGAGTGAGAGGGCTCACTGAGGGGGAAGTCTAGTCTCCGCTGGGAAAATACTTGCCGGCCCAGCGTCCGAGCAGGGTGGGGATACTCGGTGATTCGGGCGACGGGGTGAACTTGCGGGCGAGGCGGAGAGCCAGCTCGTCGAGGGAACCGTAGCCCTGTTTTTCCACAAACGAGACGATCACAGGGACCGCCGCATTGCCATACGGAACCCGGCGCATGAGAAATTTCAGGACGATGGGGACGAGCAGCGGGATGACTTTTGCCGCCTGCTCGGGTGAGACGCCGGCTTCCTCCCGGATGCGGTCGTTCATCTGCTCGCCGGTGCCATCGAGGAGGTCGTCGAGGCTCTCTGCCGGCGCGGTGGATGTTTCGGCCGATGTTTTCCCTCCATCGAATCGATTGAGAATGACGGGCGCCGTGGCCGAGAGCACGCTCGCGGCTTCTTCCCGGCTCACGCCGAGGGTGCTGGAGATCTTGCGGGTGATCTCGTCTCCGTGATCCTGAATGAGCTGGTCTAGGAGAGTAGGCATGTCCCGACTGTAGAGAGTACGCCCGCCCCGGGCAAGGGACGAATCCACGGTGACTCGATCCATTCTGAAACCCTGAAATCAGTATCGCCTGATCTTAAACTGAGCCTGCGGCGCGATGGGCGGGTAGTAGGGACGCGGTTCCTTCGCCATCGGGGCGGTGCGGAGCTGGCCCGGGCCCGGAGCCCGCCGTGCGACAGCCGGAAAAAGAGAGAGCCCCTCCCGCGAGGATGAGGATTAGGCTGAGGAACAAGGTGGTTTTCATGGTGGATGGGGGAGTATGGTTATACTCGCTCTTACCGGATCACGGATCTATGGGGTGAAACCCGACTCGACTCCGGCCAACAAACGATGGTAGGGTTTGACCCCATGGCTTTTCTCCCGCGAGCGATTCACATTGATCTTCTTCGTAGCATGGGCATCGACTTGTCCTTACCCGCCCCAACACTCAACCTGCGTAGACCCTTGATCCTGGAATCGGAAAAAAAAGTGATCGGGATGCTTTTGCGAGAGCCTATCGGGAGGCTCTTGCACGGCATCTCGGCGGAGCATGTGAAGCGGACGATCTCGTCACCCCGCTCACCGCGCAATCCCAGTGCCTCGAACTCGATCTTTTCGAACTTGCCGGTATTCACGAAGCTGCCATCCGGAAAGTCCTCGCGGGACATGACTGTGATGCTGATGACGAACAGGTGCGTCGGGGAAAAGCTTTCTTTGCCGAAGTTGTCCGTGCCGGAGAGACGAGAGGACGTGCCGAGATGATCGGAGGCGTCTTTAAAGTCGAGTCTCATCCCGGTAACGAGACGACGATAAGCGTTGAGATGCCGCTCACCGCACCTCCCCTGAACTAGATACAAAGATTATGCCGCTCTCCACTCCCTCCCTGACATGAATACAATCACAATTATTCTCGCCGAAGATCACACCATCGTCCGGGAGGGGCTGGGCATACTCCTCGGTCTCGAAAAGGATTTCGCGGTCGTTGCCGAGGCGGCGAATGGTCGGGAGGCGGTCGCCCTCGTGCTGGAGCATCGGCCCCATGTCGTCGTCATGGACATCGCGATGCCCCTGCTCAACGGGCTCGAGGCGACCCGGCAGATCCTCAGAACTGCCCCGGAGACGAAGATCCTGATGCTCTCGGCGCACAGTGATGACGCCTATGTGAAGCAGGCTCTCGCCTATGGGGCGACGGGCTTTCTCGTGAAACAGACCGCGTCGAATCTGCTCTCCAAGGCGATCCGTGAAGTCCATCGCGGCAATGCCTACTTCAGCCCCGCGGTCCTGAAGCGGCTCTCCCGCTGCGAGGACAAGGCAAAAGCCAAGGGCGACCTGCCGCCTAAAAAAGGCGCCCGTGAGTTGAGCCAGCGCGAGATGGAAGTGCTGCAACTCATCGCCGAGGGCAAGGCGAACAAAGAGACTGCGTGGGAGCTGGACATCAGTATCAAGACGGTGGAGAAACACCGCCAGAGTCTCATGGAAAAACTCGACATCCACGACACTGCGGGGCTGACCCGCCATGCGATCGAGACAGGCATCATCGAGAGCAGCGTCCAGGGCACGACGGTGGAGACGTGAGGTCCGCTGCGCCGCCGCCGGCAGTGGCGCGATAACGGCTGAAAGGAAGGATGACGAACGGGGCGTGTTTCGGTTACACTTCACAACATGGCTCTGAAACGACGTTCTTTCCTGACGGCATCGACAGCCGGTTTTGCCGGGTATCATTTTGGCCGCGGTCTCGCCGGTGCGGCTCCGGGTGGGCTCGCGGCCTCGCGATCGTCGAAGCCGGCCAAGTCGACGATTCTCTTTTTCCTCTGCGGCGGCGCCTCACAGGTCGACACCTGGGACATGAAACCCGACGCCCCGAGCGCCTATCGCACGCCCTTTCGTCCCGTCTCCACCTCGGCCGACGGGATCCAGCTCTGCGAGTATCTGCCGATGACGGGGAAGGTGGCGCACCATCTCGCGATCGTGCGCTCGGTGACCGATGGGGGAAAGGCGACCGGCGATCATCATGCGGGATACTATTACAATCTCACCGGCCATGCCCCCGATGAGACCTTCCGCACCCAGGGGAATGACCGCAAGCCGCAGGCGACGGACTGGCCTTTCATGGGCAGCGTGGTGGGCTCGCGTCGCGATCCGCATCCGTCTCTGCCGCAGGTGATCTCGCTACCGCACATGCCGAGCAAGTTGCCCTTTACCCGGCCGGGGCAGTTCGCGGGCAAGCTCGGTCTCGATCACGAGCCTTTTTACCTCAATGGAGACCGGGACCAGCCGACCACGTTCCAGGCCCCTTCGCTGAGTCTCTCCGCCGATGGCAAAGTGCGCCTCGATGAACGCCGGGCCCTCCTCGGAACACTGAACGACACCCGTCGTGATTTTGAAAAGATCGCGTCGATGGGGCAGATCGATTCGCTCCATGAAAAGGCCTTCACCCTCCTCGCCTCGGCCTCGACAGCCTCGGCTTTTGATCTCGCGAGTGAACCTCTCGCCCTGCGCGAACGCTATGGCCAGACTATAAATGGCATGAGCCTGCTCATGGCGCGCCGACTCGTCGAGGCGGGTGTGCCCTTCATCACCGTCTTCTGGAAAGAGGATCCCTCGCTCAATAAAAAGTGCCGCAGCGCGGGCGGCTGGGACACGCACGGGAACAACTTCGCCTGTCTCAAGGAGGATCTCCTCCCCGAGTTCGATCGCGGCTACTCGGCCCTGATCGAAGACCTCGCGGGCCGCGGACTGCTCGAGGACACCCTTGTGCTCGTCTCCAGTGAGATGGGGCGCAAGCCACTCATCGGCGACCGTCGCTCGGGCGGCGTCGAGGGTGCGGGGCGCGATCATTGGACCGCCTGCATGAGCATGCTACTCGCCGGGGGCGGGGTGCAGGGCGGTCAGGTCTACGGCAGCACGGATCGCTACGGGGAATACCCCGATGAGAAACCGCTCAGCCCGTCAGACGTCACCCGCACCGTCTATCACGCGATGGGGATAGACAGCCTCGCCGCAGTGGACCGCGAGGGCCGACCTTTTAACCTCCTCGACGAAGGCCGCCCGCTCGTGGAGCTTTTTTGAGTTGGCTCAGAGTGTCTCTATCTTCACGGTGTGTTTCACCGGCTTCAGACGCTTGCGCACGGAGGTATCGTGTGCAGCGTGCTTGGAGGCTACCTTTTTCCGCACCGTCTCGAGGGCGGCGGCGAACTCGGAATCGTTCCTTGCGTCTTCGGCGAAAAGGCGGAAATGGGTCACCAGATTCTTAATTGCGACGGTCTCGTAGGCCTGCTTTGTGGCGACCGCTTCCATGAGCGATTGGAAGCTGGCATCGAAGGGCGTCGCAGCAAAGGCGGCGGCGAGATTCACCCCGGCCTCGAGTTCTTCGCGGGTGAATTCCAGCGATGCTTCGCCCCAGGTGACCTTTGCTTTTGCCGCCGTGAGACCGCTCACTTTCAGGGTGAGGCGGTTGAGGTCTTCGTTGAAGGTGGTGAAAGGCAGGATGCTGCGGGTGCTGCCGGCATCGGTCGTGCTCGCGTCGAAGCAGAAAGGCCAGCGGGTGCTCTCGAGTTCCACGGTGCCGTCGGCTTCGCTCAAGACACGGTGTCCGGCACTGGCGGTCGTCTTCTTTGCCGCGAGATCGACGGTGATCGTGCCGATATCGCCGTCGAGCCCGAGCGCTTTGAGGAAAGCCGAGGCCATGAGGAGCTGGCCCGGGGGGGAGGGGTGAAAGCCGTCGCCGCCGAAGGGAGCGTAGCTGGCGCCGAGGGCTGCCTTGGACTTCGGCAGGGCCTCCATCATGGTGTCATAGACATTGGCAAAGGCGAGGCCGTTCTCTTCGGCGAGTCCTTTCGCGATGTCGCGGAGCCGCGCGAGAGTCCCGTTGTAGACCTTGCCGTCGAGACGGGTGAAGAGGTCGGGGTCGACTCCGCCCGGAGACCCGACCGCGATGTGAGCGACGCCGGCGGCCTTGAGCCCTTCGAGAACACGGCGCATGTTCCCTTCGTAGGCTTTGCCGATGGCGTCGTTGTAGGGCTGGTAGCTGCCGTCATTCATGCCGTAGGAGGTCGTCGCGACATTGGGCCCGAAGACGGCGAGGTCATTCGCGAGGCGATTGGCAAAACCGTCGGCACGCTCGCCGCTCCAGCCGAACTGGAAGACGGTGATGTCGGTTCTCCCGGTGCAGGCGAGGAGGTAGCACTCGATGTATTTCGAATAGAGTTTCTGCTCGGTGATGCTGTCCCCGATCACCGCGACACGGGCGTTCCCGATGAGGAGAGACTTCGGCGCGGCCGCGTCCTGAGCGAGGCCGAGGGTGGCGGAAAAAAGGAGCGAGAGAAAAATCGGGGCTTTTTTCATGGGGTGGGGAAGGGATGGATGATGGGCGCACTTCAACGGAATCCGGCGCGGAA
Organism: Verrucomicrobiales bacterium; assembly: GCA_041688355.1. Taxonomy (GTDB): domain Bacteria; phylum Verrucomicrobiota; class Verrucomicrobiia; order Verrucomicrobiales; family DEV007; genus Arctic95D-9. The sequence continues at coordinate 13,301 of JBDNIL010000071.1, forward strand.
CTCAAGCGGGAAATTTCGCCGATTGCAGGAGCGCGATCGTTCTCCGGCGTTGCAAATCTCTCCTGTCGCCGCCAAGTTCCGAGCATGACTCATCGCTTTCTCTACCGCCGCCGCGTCGAGTTCGCCGACACGGACGTGGCGGGGATCATGCATTTTTCGAATTTCTTCCGCTTTATGGAAGTGGCCGAGCACGCGTTTTACCGGTCTCTCGGTTTCTCGGTGCACCCTTTCAAACACGGGGCCGAGGGCGACGGGCCCCACGTCGGATGGCCGCGTGTCCAGGCCTCGGCAGACTTCCGGCTGCCGCTTCACTTCGAAGAGGAGGTCGAGATCGAGCTGCTCGTCGAGGAGATCCGGACCAAGAGCGTGAAGTATTTTTTCCAGTTCTGGAAGCATCCTGACTCGCCCGGGAGCCGTGTCATCGCCGCGACCGGCCGATTCACCGTCGTGAGCGTATCCTTCGATGACGAGACCCGGCGCATGAAAGCGGTTGCGATCCCCGACGAATGGCGCGAAAAACTGAGCGTCGCTCCTGAAGGTGCGATCCCCGCCTGAACCCCCTTGTTTTTTAGTAATACATTTCTGATGGATCCCATGAGCAGTTATTCCTGGCTAATCTTCGCCCTCGGCACCGTGGTGACCTGGGGCCTCTACGGTATTTTCCTCCACATGGGCCAGATGGGCATGGTCGATCCCGTGAACGGCCGCTACAAGGCCTTCTTCTTCGTGGGGGTCGCCTACTTCCTCACGGCGGTGCTCGCGCCTCTCGCGGTGCTGATGTTCAAAGGGACGGATTGGAATTTCCCCGCCAAAGGTCTCTGGCTCTCGCTCTTCGCCGGTATCCTCGGGGCAATTGGAGCGTTTTTTGTGCTCCTCGCTCTCGGCGCCGCGATCTCCGCCAAGGTGCAGAATGCCCCCGCCGTCGTCATGTCCATCATCTTTGCCGGGGCTCCCATCGTGAACGCGATCATCTCCATCTCGATGGCCCACGACTGGGGAAAAATCCGCTGGCCATTCATCCTCGGTCTTTGCATGGCTGCTGCCGGGGGATTCCTCGTGACCAAGTTCAAGCCTGTCCACGCTCCGTCGGCGAAGCCTGCGGATAAGGTCGTGGCGCTCGATCCGGCGTCACCGGGTTCCACCTCACCGTCAGATTCGCAACGTCTCTGATCGGCTCCGGTCCGACGAATCACCTCCGCCTGCCATGCCTGACCGCAGCCGCATCGAACCCGTCCAGACCGAGCGCCTCGGGGCGCTCCTCAACGAGCTGCGCGCCGGCAATGTCTACTATCGCGAGCGTCTCGAGAAGTCGGGGCTCGGGACAGGCCCGGTCACCCTCGCCGACTTCTCGGCGCGGATGCCCTTCACTTCGAAGATGGATCTCGTCTGGGATCGCGAGGAGTTTCCGCCCTACGGATCCAATCTGACCTACCCCGTCGAGCGCTACTCGCGCTACTCTCAAAGCAGCGGCACGACACGCGGTCCGCTACCCTCACTCGACACGGCGGAAAGCTGGTCGGCCATGCTCGACTGCTGGGACCGGGTCTATGAGGCGGCCGGAGTTCCGCTTTCGGAGAAAATTTTCTTCGCCTTTTCCTTCGGGCCTTTCCTCGGATTCTGGACCGCCTTCGAGTCGGCGACTCGTCGCGGCAACCTCTCCATCCCCGGTGGCGGGCTCAGCAGCAAGGCCCGTCTCCAGGCCATGGTCGCGCACGAGGTCGAGGTGCTTTGCTGCACACCCACTTATGCGATGCGTCTCGGGGAGCTTTTCGCCTCGCATCGCAACGACGAGACGGCAGCCTACCGCTTGAAAAAAATCATCGTCGCGGGTGAGCCCGGCGGCAGCATCCCGGCAGTGCGGGAGCGGCTTTCGGATCTCTGGAAAGGGGCGCGTGTTTTTGATCATCACGGTATGACCGAGACCGGCCCCGTCACCTACGAACACCCTGACAAGCCAGTAAGCCTCTGCGTCATCGAAGAGGCCTACTACGCCGAAGTGATCGATCGTGAGACCCATCGCGAGGTCGCGCCGGGGCAGCGTGGGGAACTCGTCCTCACGACCCTGACGCGCACGGCCTGTCCGCTCCTGCGCTATCGCACCGGAGACCTCGTCGAAAAGACCTTTTTTGCACCGCCCGGCGGAGGTGACGCGATCTTCTGCCTCGAGGGCGGAGTCCTCGGCCGCGTCGATGAGATGGTCGTGATCCGCGGGGTCAATGTGTATCCCACCGCCGTGGAAAAAATCATCCGCGGTTTTCCGGAGGTGGTGGAGTTCCAGGTTATCCAGACGACCCGTCAGTCCATGGCCGAGTTGGAAGTGAGCATCGAGGCCGATGCCAAAGCCAAACCCGATCTCGGCGAACGCGTCCAGCGCGAGTTGGCCGATGCATTTACCCTGCGCATTCCGGTGCGAGTCGTGGAAGAGGGCTCGCTGCCGAGGTTCGAGTTCAAGTCGAAGCGCTGGGTGAGGCAGTGAGGGAGTAGGAGGGTGGGTGAGAGTCGAACGCGTGGGACAGGAGTGTCCCACCTCCTTGGGGCTGATTACAAGCCGGGGGGTTGGGTGAGAGTCTTGGAAGAGGGGGGGGGCTGCTGCGGTTCGAGTTCAAGTCGAGGCGATGTCCAAATTCCCGTCCGGTAGATTCGGAGAAACCTCGTAGATCCACACCAGAATCCCCGCTGCGGCTTGACAGCAACCCATAAACCCGTTCGATATACCCATATGAAGACCACCGTTGAACTTCCCGACGATCTGTTTGCTGAGGCGAAGGCCGTGGCTCTGCGGCGGCGAGTCTCACTAAAGACTCTTTTCACCCGGGCGCTGGAGCGAGAGTTGCGCGGTCAGGCCAGTGATCCGGGGCGGTATCGCTTTCGAGTGGATGAAGGCGGATGGCCCGTTCTCCGGACCGATCCGGAAGACACCGTCGTCGTCTCCGATGCGCTGGTCAACGAACTCCGGGAATCCGAGGGTGTGTGATTGATGGCCTTCCTTCTCGGCATCAACGTGTTGATTGCGCGCGTCGATCCCCGGCACGAGCATCATCAGCGGGTCCGGCATTAGTTGAATGCCAGGACGGGGGTGGATCTCATGACTTGCCCGCTCACGGAGAACGGGTTCATCAGGATCTATGGCTATCCCTCTTATCCCGGCGGTCCGGGTTCGCCGGAGGCCGCTCTCGACGCACTCCGCGTGATCCGGGGGATGCCGTGCCACTGGTTTCTCGGCGACACGGTGAGCATCGATGATCCAAGTGTTATACTCTTCCAAACGCTACAGGGAGGGGCGACATTCTATCTGTCGCCCTGCAAGCCCGACCCCGCATTTCCGCACTTGCTCAGCGCCTCCCTTCCCGCCAGAATCTCCGCCAATGAATCCCCTCCGTCTGATCCTTCCTCTCGCCGTGATTTCCGCCATCGCCTCAGTTGCTCTCGCCGATTCGCCCAAGCCGCTCGCCCTGTCGCCGGCACCTCATCCGGGGAAAGAGGCTCTGCACGCATCCTTCAACGAGATTTCCAAAAAAGGCGAAGCCCCGCTCGTGTTCCTCGGCGACTCCATTACCGAAGGCTGGAGTGGAAAAGGCAAAGCGGTGTGGGAGCAGTACTGGGCACCCCTCAAGGCCGCGAACTTCGGCATCGGCGGCGACCGCACCGAGCACATCCTCTGGCGTCTCGCGAACGGGAACTACGATGGACTCAAGCCGAAGCTGACCGTCCTGATGATAGGCACGAACAACACCGGACACCAGGGGCGCCCCATGGCCGAGCACGGCGGGGCGATCTATTCCAGCACCGCTGAGGAAACGGCAGCCGGAGTCACCGAGATTGTGAAGGTGCTCAGGGAAAAGCAGCCGCAGATGAAGATTCTGCTCCTCGCCATTTTTCCCCGGGGCGAGACCCCCGAGGATAAGATGCGCCGGCAAAATGATGAAACTAACGAGCTCATCGCCAAGCTCGATGACGGGAAGAGCGTCTTTTTCATGGACGTAAACGCGCCCCTCCTCGAGTCCGGCGGCACTCTCTCGAAAGAGATCATGCCCGACCTGCTTCACCCGAACGAAGCCGGCTACGAGATCTGGGCCAAAGCGATCGAGCCGCGCGTGAAAGAGTTGATGGCGGAGTGAGGGCGCTGATCCGCGAGAGTAGGATGGGTTTCCACAATCTCTCCTCATCCGGTTCTATGTGAACCTCTCCGCCGCTTTCGCCCCGGTCTCCTTCGCGCGGTCCGCCCGAAGCCTGAATGTTGATCTGGATGGGGATGGTAAGCCCTAGCAGCCTGTCGGACTTATCCCGCCCGGCTGCGGAAATCGGGGATTCGGCCCGAATTCCCCTTCGTTTTCATCATTTGTGTTCACACAAACTCCTCAAACTCATGAAAATTCTGACTCGAACCCCAATTCCCTCGCTCA
>JBDNIL010000448.1:0-14496 GCA_041688355.1 Verrucomicrobiales bacterium
CGCACTTTCGCGACGGCATCGGACGGCACGCGCCTTCCCATCTGGCTCCTGCTCCCGCGAGAGCATCCCCGCGACGGCAGCGGAGGCCTGCTCCTCGACGGCTACGGGGCCTACGGGATGGCAAGCGACCCGTGGTTCGACAGCGATGTCTTCAGTCTCCTCGACCGGGGCGTGGGGTTCGCCATTGCGCAGGTCCGCGGCGGCGGGGAATACGGTCGTCCCTGGTATGAGGCGGGGAAAATGGAAAACAAGGCCACTACTTTCACCGACTTCATCGCCTGCGCCGAGCATCTCATCGCTGAAAAATACACGAGCACTCCCCAACTCTGCGGCACCGGAGCCAGCGCCGGAGGTCTCCTCGCGGGGGCGGTGCTGAACCGTCGCCCGGACCTCTTCGGTGCCTACATTGCCAACGTGCCCTTTGTCGATGTCCTCAACACGATGCTCGACGCCACCCTGCCGCTCACCACGAGCGAGTATGACGAATGGGGAAATCCCGAGGCTGTTCGCGAAGTCTTCGACCGCATCCGCAGTTATTCACCTTACGACAATGTGACGGCGCAGCCCTATCCCGCGATCCTCGTGCTCGCGGGCTGGAACGACAACCGCGTTTCCTACTGGGAGCCGGCCAAGTGGGTCGCTCGGATGCGCGCCCTCAACACGGGCAGCGCGCCGCTCTTGCTCTCGACCGCCTTCGAGACGGGGCACGGCGGGGCTTCGGGACGCTACAGCGGCCTCGAAGAGGTGGCGCTGCAGTATGCTTTCGTACTGCAAGCGCTGGGTCGGGCGGATCGCTGAGCTCCGGATCAATCCTCCAGGGCAGTGATGTAACGCTCGGCGTCGAGAGCGGCCTGGCAGCCGTTCCCCGCCGCGGTGATCGCCTGCCGATAGACGTGATCCGAGACATCGCCGGCGGAGAAAATCCCCGGGATGTTCGAATGAGTCGAGTGACCGTCCTGGACGACATAGAGTTCTTCATCGAGGGCGACACCCGAGCCGGCGAGGAAGCCGGTGTTGGGGTCGTGACCGATCGCCACGAAGACACACTTCACCTCGAGCTCGGACTCTTCACCGGTGAGGCGGTTGAGCACGGTGACGGCACGCATGTCGCCTTTTTCATCGGTGAGGTATTCTTTTAACTCCGAGTTCCAGACCGGCTCGATCTTGGGATTGGCGAGGGCCCGATCGGCCATGATCTTCGAGGCGCGCAGTTCTTCGCGACGATGCACGAGGTAGACCTTGCTCGCAAAGCGAGTGAGAAAAGACGCCTCTTCACAGGCCGAGTCACCGCCCCCGACGACGACGACGGGCACGTCGGGATAAAAGGCACCGTCACAGGTCGCACACGAGGTGAGTCCGTGGCCGACGAGTTCTTTCTCCCGATCGAGATGGAGCCAGCGCGGGCTCGCCCCGGTCGCGATGATGACGGTGTGCGTCAGATACTCGACCCCGCCGCTGGTTTTCACGAGGATGGAGCCGTCCTCCTGCTTCGCGATGCTGTTGACGAGGTCGTACTCGACCCGGGTCCCGAACTTTTCCGCCTGCTGCTGCATGCGCATCATCAGCTCGGGCCCCATGATGCCTTCGGGAAAACCGGGGAAGTTCTCCACCTCGGTCGTCGTGCTGAGCTGACCGCCCGGTTGCTCGCCCGAAATGACGAGGGGTTTAAGATTGGCCCGCGCGGTGTAGACGGCGGCGGTCCAGCCGGCGCAACCGGTTCCGATGATGATGACGTTTTCCATGGGGCGAATGTGTAGGGGCTTCGTATTTGAATCAATGTGAAATCTGTTCCTTTTCCCGCCTTCTTCAGGCCCGGTCTCTATCGTAGCGAAGCGGTTTTCTCCCGGAACTTGAAGAATCCCGCCGTCGCCTCGTTCATCGCCGCGACATCCTCGGGGCGCCGGATGAGGACAAGCCTGATCCCGCGGTCCGAAAGCGCCTGCGTGATGGCGGGCAACCTGTCAGCGAGGGGCCCGACAAAAGGTCGGAGGGCGACCACCTTATCGAGCCTGTGTTCCGCAGCCCAGTCCGTGATCGACGTTTCTATGTCGCCGACTTCGGCAAATCCTGACGGACATTGAAAATAGTCTCCGGCTCGGGCTGCCCCGTCGGCGAGGGCGCGACGGAGGAACTCCCTCTTCCCATCGCTGTAGCGTTCTGCCTCCCATAGATCTCCCGGGGCGAAAGCGATGGCGACCACGGGGCGCAGCGCGGCGAGGGGCGAATCCTCGGGCAGGAGATCTTCGTCGTGCAGCCAGATTCCGCATCGGCTTCCCGTGAACGATTCGGCGGGAAAATGATCCTCCTGAAGAAAGTGTGGAGCCTGAGGGGCCACGTATCGCAGATTCGCAGCCACCGGATCCTCGAGCCTCTCGAGTCCCTGTGGAAGCGGAGCGAGAATCTCCGGGTGGACATAGCGCTCCAGGTTGGCGCGGCGGACGAGATAGGATTTCCCCGGGGTGTGCAGGCCCGCAACCCAGCGCCATGAGAGGGTATTCGAGGCCGCGTCTCCGTCGAGGAGATAACGCAGGAAAAAGTCGGCACCCAGCTGCCACGGGAGTCGCTCGACATGGATCCAGTAAGACGCCCACCACATGCGGGCATGATTGTGGAGGTAGCCGGTCCCGACCAGTTCCCTCGCGAAGTGGTCCATGATCGCGACGCCGCCTTCCCCGGCCGCAACGGCGCGGGCGCGTTCGTTCTCCACCCGGCTCAAAGACGCGAGATCGTCGCGATACTGGTGCCAGGCGCCCGGCCGCAGCTCGAGCCATCCTTTCCAATAGAGACGCCACCAGACTTCATCTTCGAATTTGGCGACGCCCGCAGCCCCGTGCCGGGCACGCGCCGCCGTCCCGATCTCGCGCTCGAGGACGAGCCGTGTCCGCGTCGCGGGGGAGAGGCGGGAGACATTCCCGTGACCGGGCTCAATGTGATTTCGCCGCGACGAGTAGACCGATGCGACCGGCAGAAAATCTTCGAGGCGGGCGAGGGCGTCGGCTCGGGTGGCGGGGAGGGAAAAAGACGGGACGGGATCGGGCACGAGAGGATTACGTCTGAGCGGGACGATGTCGCCGACACTTTTCCGAGCAGTATTTCACCTCGGTCCAGCAGCGCTCCCACTTTTTGCGCCAGGTGAAAGGCCGTCCGCAAACGACGCATGTTTTCACCGGGAGATCGCGTTTTGATTTCATCTCCGACCAGTTACGCCTCGTGCAGCGGTCCGGTCAGACCCAACGCTCTGAGGTCCTCACGCGGCCACGTGGCTCTGTTGGTCGAGGGTCCTGCGCACGATCGCGGACATGTCCTCGAAGCTGTAGGGCTTTTGCACAAACCCATCGGGACAGGCGCCGCATTCGCGAGTGAACTCATTGAGGTCGACGAGGTAGCCACTGCAGATGAGGACCGGGAGATCGGGGACCATCTCGCGCAGCCCGGCGAAGGTTTCTTTTCCGGAAAGGTTCGGCATCGTCAGGTCGAGGAGGACGAGGCTGATCGACTCGCCCCGCTGCCGGCAGATCTCGAGGGCTTCGAGTCCGTCAGCGGCTTCGAGGATCTCGTAGCCGAGCCTGGAGAGCAGGGTGCGCCCGATGCGCCGGACGAGGGCCTCGTCATCGACGAGCAGGATCGTCTCGCCCTTGCGCGAGGGAGCGAGTTCGTGATGAACCGGAGTCCCGATGAGCGCCGAGGCATTGCCCGCCTCGGCAGCAGTATTGCGGGGCAGGTAGATATCGAAGCAAGTGCCTTTGCCGGGGGCGGAGCGGAAATCAATCCAGCCACCAAGCTGTTTCACGATACCGAAGGAGGTAGCCAGGCCGAGACCGGTGCCCTTCCCGGGTTCCTTGGTGGTGAAGAATGGCTCGAAGATCTTTGACTGGATCCCGGCGGGAATCCCCTCGCCTTCGTCCTCGACGCTGAGGCAGATAAATTCGCCGGGAGCGATCTCGGGGTGCGAGTGCAGATCCGTCGCCGTGAGGATGCGATTGCTCGATCTCAGGAAAAGGTGCCCGCCGCCCGGCATCGCGTCCTTGGCATTCACCGACATGTTCATGATGACCTGGCCGAGCATGCCTACGTCGGCCATGGCACGCCACGGGCAATCCTCGAGATCAAGCACGATGTTGATGCGCCGGTCGATCGTGGCCGCAAGAATGTTACGGACCTCCGCAAGCACGAGATTGGCATCACATGGCTTCAGATCCATGCGGCTGCGGCGCGAAAATCCGAGGAGCTGCCTCACCAGATCCACGGCTCGCTCCCCGGCCTTGACCGCATGGGAGAGACTTTCGCGGCCTTCGCTGCTGAGGGTCGGACCCAGATCCATCTGGACAAGAGCGAGGTTGCCGAGGATCCCGGCAAGGAGATTGTTAAAGTCGTGTGCGATCCCGCCCGCGAGCTGCCCGACCGCTTCCATTTTCTGCGACTGGCGGAGACCTTCCTCGAGCTGACGCTGGGCGGTGAGGTCCTGAGTGTTCCAGACGCGGCCGACGAGATTACCACGGGAGTCCTTGACCGGGGCCGAGTAGACATGGAGGACCCGCCGCTCCGGCATTTCCAGAGTGACCTCGCAGTCGATGCGCTCATTCGCCCCGCGGCGGGCGGTCCATTCACCGGCGATCTCTTCGGTGATGCCTCCGGACGTTTCAAAAACTCCGATGATCGCGGTCGCCTTGCCCGGCTCATACTTCCCTGGGTCGATGCCGAGAAGGGACAGGAAAAGATCGTTCACCAGAGCGACGTTGCCCCGGATGTCCTCCACGAGGAATCCGTTGTTGGTGCTCTCAATAGCCGCCTGGAGCCTGGCCCCGGCACGTTCGAGTTCGGACTGGCTGATGTTGAGGCTCTCGGTGCGCGACTCGACGAGTCGCTCCAGACCCTCTCGGTGCTGGGCCAGCTCGGCGATCATCCGGTTGAAAAGACGTGCCAGGTCGCGCGCCTCGAACGCCCCCTCAGTTTCATCGGCATGGACTTCCAGATTTCCCCGGGCCACCTCCCGCGCCACTTCGCCGATCTTTTCAAGAGGCCGCGACATGCGTTTGGAAAGATAGATGCCGAGCACGCTCGCCACCAGCATCATGCAGGTGGCGGCGGCGAGGAGGGTGAAGATAGACTGGCGCATCATCGCGGTGACTTCCGCCATCGGCTTAAGCGCGATGACAACCCAGTGCGAACTGAGTTTTGTGACCGAGCCGGGGAGCACCTCGGTGGCATAGAGAAATTCGCCCCCCTCCGGCGAGCGATAGTTGCCGATGGGATCACTGACCCAACGCTCGACCGGAAAGGAGGGATCAAATTTCTCCATCAGTCGCGAGGGATCGCGACCGGAGAGTGTGTTCCCGAGCGCATCCAGCAGGTAGACCGATCCGTCACTGCCGACGCGTCCGTCCTCGAGCAGACTCATGATCCGGGCGAAGGAAAGTCGGGCCTTGATAACCTGCGAGGCGCTTACTTTGTCATCCGCATCCGCCGGTTTCACCGGGAGGAAGACCGTCATGTAGAGCCCCTCTTTTCCGAGGACTCGCTGCGGCTGGGAAAGGGCGACCCTACCGGAGAGCGCTTCACGAAACCAGTCGCTATACTCGCGGAACACCGGATGCGCCTTCGCCGTCGATCCTAACAAAAAACCCTCTTCGTCGTAGAGGCTGATGTCCGAGTAAACTTCGTAGATCTTCACGAGCCGGTGCATCTCGACGAGCTTCAAATCAAGATCGCCCGAGGGATCCGCCAGGAGCGGATTCGACTGGAGCGTTGCGAGCTCGCGCGAGGTACGATCGGTCACCTCGGCGATTAGGCGTCCGAGTTGTCGCACGGTCTCGGTGAGCTTTTCCTCTTCCTTTATTTGCAGATTGCGCTCAAGGACCGTAGCCAACGGAACCAGTACGATGATCAGAGGCACAAGGCCTGTGATCATCATGGAGGTTAGAAGTCGACTGCGGATGGAATTCATTATGCGGCTTGCATTTCCGGACCTATGGAGACCCGGTGACGGGATCAGTCCGTCGCCTCTCCAGGCGACCGTTGGGTCGTCTCGCGCTCCGCCGCGTCGATCGCGAAAGAGCGCGAGCGGCTCTCGCTAATGATCCCAAGCATGGCCCGGCCCACATATTTCTCCGTTTGGGGGGAAAAACGGACAAAGGAACACTTTTCAAGCAGCTCAGGTCCGGGGTAAAGGGCAGGATTGTCGAGCAGGCTCTTGTCGATCATGGGAAGAGCGGCCCGATTAGGACACGCGTAGTTCAGCTCGGTGGCCGAGAGAGCCGAGATCTCGGGTCTCGTCATGTAGGCGATGAACTGGTGCGCGAGGACCACATTGGGTGCATCGCGGCTGATCGCGAAGCTGTCGAGCCAGAGGGGAGCGCCCTCGCGCGGTAGCACGATCTCGAGGCCCGGGACTTTCACCATCCGACTCAGTGCGTCTCCGTTGTAGGTCATAACAAGATCGACCTCGCCGGCTTCGAGTTGGTCGAGGATTGTGACTTGGTCTTTCATTGCTCGAGCGAAATCAGGGAAGCGCTCTGCGAGTTTTGCGGCCGCCTCGCCCACCTGAGCTTCGGTTGCTACCGCAGGATCATAGCCGAGAGCAAGGAGAGCCGCCCACATCACGTCGCCCGGTTCATCGAGGAGCGCGATTCTGAGATCCTCCCTCCAGAGTAAACTCCAGCTCGGCTCTATGTCTTTGAGCGCTTCTGCCCGGCCAGCGAGGACAGTCAATCCCCAATGGTAGGGAATCGTAAAGCGATTGCCTGTGTCGAATGCACCATTCAAAAACGGCTCCAGCTGCCTCGCGCTGAAACCCAGCTCTTCCGTTTCCAGCTCGGTAAGAAGCCGCAGGTCCATCAGCTCTTTCATGGTCTTCTCGTCGGCGACTACGATATCGAAACTATCGGGTCCCGACGCCAGCGCCTGCTTTAATTGCTCGGAGTTATCGATCTCGGTGATCTTTACCCGAGATCCCGACTCCAGACGAAATCCTTCGATCACGGACGGAGCCAGGTAATCTTCCCAGATAAGAAGTGAGAGTTCCGGCTTTGCATCGACTTCTCTCACCCGGTCAAAAACCCTTTTGAGGCCCTGATTCAAAAGAATGTGCCGAGCGGGACTGGACTTCTTGTCGAATTGGCAGCGAGCCATAACTTCGTCGGAAAGGTAGAGTGTCTCATCTTCCAAAATCTCCTTGCTGAGAAAGGGGCGTGCCCCGCTGTTTGCCGATGCGCACCAGAGATCATTCGAGTTTGCGGCCGCCACTTCGGCGCGACAGAAGTAATCGAGAAACTGGTAAGCTGCCTCGGTATTGCGGGATTCGCGGGGAACCACGAAGCTGTCAAGCCATAGCGGGGCTCCCTCCTCCGGAATGAAATACGAAATATTTTTTTCCTCATCGGCGAGAACTGCAGCATCGCTGCTGTAAGTCATGCTGATCCAGCAGTCGCCGGAGAGGAGTTGATCCCGTATATGAAAGATGTCTACGAAACGGGCATCCAGCTCGTCGACCTGTCCGAGGAGCATCTCTGTCGCTGAGGCAATCGCGGCTTCGTCCGAAGAATTAAGGTCGTGACCGGCAGCGAGCAGTGCGGCGGCGTAGGTGTCGAAACCATCGTCCACCATCAGGACCCGGCTACGGTATGTCTTGTCCCAAAGCGCCTTCCAGCTCTTCACGGGATTCTCGATCTTATCGGACCGGTAGGCGACCAAAGTCGTTCCCCACATGTAGGGAACGGAATAATGATTGCCCCGATCAAAGACCAGATTTAGGAACCGGGAATCCAGATTGGAAAAGTTTGGAATTCGGGAAAGATCAATCGATTGAATAAGCTGGAGATCAATCAAGTCCGCAAGAGTACCGCCATCCGTGATCACTAGGTCAAACTCAGAGGGACGGGATCGGAGGAGAGCCTCCATCTCATCGAGGTTGGCAAACGTGGTGAAATCTACTTGAATCCCTTTCTCTTTTTCAAAATCGAGCACGACCTGCTCGGAAAAATATTCGTCGTAGGTAAGGACGTTAAGGGAACCGCCTGTCTCCACCGCTTTATCAATCGTGGCTTCAGACGCCGCCGCCCCGGAAGAGCCGTCCTCCCTGCATGCGCTAAAAGTCGTCAGCACCGCTAAGGAAAACAGAACGCGAAGGAAGCGCCTAAGATTTAGATGGATTCTCATTTATTTATTATTTACAATAATTTAACATAATTACCATAATATACAACGTTTAAAATTATAACTTTAACTTGATTTTTCTTTAAATTCCGAGAAAAATGGGAGATATCCGCAAATGAGACTCTCATTCGTTAAAAATTTCTCATTTAGCTCATCATCCGGGCTGGGGAATGTGGCGATAGTCTCCCTGATTCCCAACCACTCGACCCATGCAGGAAAAAATTTATGTCTCTGATTCGGCAATTGGCCGGGGCATCTTCGCAAAACATCCGTTGAAGCCTCGCGAGATCATTTTTTACATGAACGGCAAGCTGATCGACTTCGAAAAATCGATCGACTTCATGGGAGAGTATTCGGTCCAGATAGGAATGCGCAGTTATGTGGACCCGATTTCCCCGGCTCGTTATCTGAACCACTCCTGCGAACCAAACGCAGGATTTGTAGATGACATTTCGCTTATCGCTCTCAAGCCGATCCTCCCCGGCGAGGAGATCCGCTTTGACTACTCCACGACAATGCTCGAACGCCACTGGGAACTCGACTGTTCCTGCGGAGCATCAAACTGTCGCGAACGGATTCGCGATTTTGACTTGATCCCCCAGGAACTTCAGGGGCTCTATTTGGACTTGGGAGTAGTTCAATCCTTCATCCTGGAGGAGGTCGCCGGAAAAGGAACGAGGGCTGCTTGATCGCGACCTGTTCGAAACGGTATCGTGCCTCCCTGCAGTGCACGATTTCCGCTGGTTTTTTCGAAAATACGTATTACATCGTTCCGTGGGTCTTGTTGAACTTCGAATGAAAGCTTCCTCAATTGCGATTATTGCCACAGTGGTTCTAGCTCTAGCGGTGGCCGTAAGCGATTACTTCCTGAAGCACGCCAGCTCATCCAGTTCGCCCTTCCTCAATCGAAACTTCTACATCGGTCTGATCATCACCGCCCTTTGCACCTTCGGCTGGGTCCTGGTCATGCCACACCTGAAGCTCGCCTACATCGGCGTCATCTACAGCCTGACTGTTGTTCTCTCTCTCTGCATCGTCGGAGTCGTCTTCTTCGACGAAACCTTGAAACCGACGGAATGGCTCGGGGTCGGGCTGGCGATCTCCTCCCTACTGCTGCTCTACCGCGTGGCCTGACCACTCGACTGATCCCCCACAATCTCCCGCGCCGCCGCGAATCCCGTCTCGATCGCTCCGGAGATACGCCCTTTGCCGACGAAGGCGTCACCGGCGAAATACAGGCCGAACGCCGCAGCCGGGCGCATCTTCTCCGGATCGGCAGAGGTAAAGGGATGGGCATAACGCCAGCGCTGCATATCACTCCAGTTCACCGGTGGCAGATCTCCGCCGAGAAAGGGTGCCGCCTTGTCGAGGGCAGCGGCGATGACTTCTTCCCGCGGGCTCTCGTAATGGCTCGCCGTCCAGTCGGGTGACATTTGCACGACAAAAAGCGACTCCCCTGCGGGCACGTGACCGGGCTTGCGATTCTCGTGGCTCATCCAGGCAATGTCATGCCGGCGGTCGGAGTTGATGAGCGCAAAGGCGTCGCCGGGAAGGGCGAGGAACCCGGGAAAATCCAGAATAACGGTAAACTGGGAATGGTATCGGGCCCGCCCCAGTTCCGACACGAGCGTTTCACGGAGAGCCGGGTCGATCGCGCACGACTCCAGTAACGCTATCGTCTGCGGTGCCGGCGGGGTCAGGAGAACGGCATCAAAACCTTCTCCGGCGATCCCGCTCCCGGTCTTCAGGATCCACTTTCCCTGGCGGTGCTCCAGCCCGGTGATGGCGGTATCTCCCGCGACCTTGAGGCCGGCACTCTCGACGATGTGTTTCCCTATCGTGCTAATCCCGTCGCGATACGACCACTTGGCGGCGGCGTTCTGCTTCGGGTCGCCGGCTCTAACGAGGCCGCTCCCGTCAAAGGTATCGACATCGCCGACAATGCGGGAGAGCCCGTCCGTCGGGAGTGATTGGAAGAGGAGGCGGGCTACCTCGTCGCTGCTCACTTTAAGATAATTCGCCCCGTGATCATAACGGCATCCGTTCCGGCTACGTGAGGCGGCGCGACCTGAGATGCCTTTGCTTTTCTCGAAGACAGTCACGTCCGAGCCGATCTCCGCGAGCCGGTAGGCGGCGGCGAGTCCGGAGAGTCCGGCTCCGATGATGGCGATCTTTTTCGGCATGGGTTGTGGCGGAGGTTACGCCGGAAGGACCGCTACGGTCGGAAATGATGGCGCATCGCGAGCAGGAACGGCTCGTCTCACCATGTGATGAAAACTCTCCCGGCGCTCGAACTTCTTTTCAAAAGGCATCGTGGCGCAGGATGTGCTTTTCAAATACTTTGATTATCTTCAACAATCCCGTTGAGGCGAAAGTCGAACCCCATATCTGATTATGATTCCAGTGCCGACCAGTTGCCGTGAGCGGCTTCAGCCGCGGGATTTCGAGTTCATTACAAGGGTGCTGGCTGGCGGAGACCGCGGAGCGACCTTCCTCGCAGAGCTCTTCGGGGAGGCGGATTCCCTCGCTGTTGTGCTCGATCAGGACAAGCTTCTCCGCGCCGTGCTCGAACTGCCCGCCCCGCTCTCGATCTCGCCGGAGCTATATTTCTACGTCATTGTGAGACGGAGCTTGAAGGACGCCGGGATCGACGATCTCGAAATCGCCGATTACGTCGCCACCACCCTCGCCCACCACGCGCGCGGGGGACATCACTCCGCTTCGAGAGGCGGCGATCGGCCAGAGGCGGAATTCACCTACCATCTCGACTTCATCGAAAAGATGACCGACTCCAGTTCCACGGAGCGCTTTTTCCTCGAGGTGCAGTGCGGCAACCGTTTCCTCGTCCTGACGGGTCTCTTCCCCCACTTCCTGACACGCCGGGCGGCGCGGCGCGGCGCTCCCGGGCTCGACTACTACGAGGGCGTGGCGCGCCAGGCTTTTCTCATCGCCGGCCGCCACCCGCTCGCGGATGAGTTCGCGGTGCGCGAGGTCTACCGGAGACTGGGAGATTGCTTTACCGAGACGAGACGGGCTCTCAACCGCATGGCGGAGGAGAGACTCTTTCTGGGATCGTGAGGGCGGCACGGCTCAATAACTTCTTGCGAAGATGACCCTACCCTCTGCCGGTTTGCCGGTGAGGATACAGGTGCCCGCTCCGCCGCGGAGTTCAGGATCGTTGGGGATGCAGCGAACCGTGACTTTCATCTCCTGCTGCAGCGCATCCTCCTCCTCGACGCCGCCGGCCCAGTGGACGAGAGCGAATCCGCCGTGGGTTTCGGGCTGATCGGAATTCATCGGAGTGAAGAACTTCCGGAACACCTCCATCGAGGTGATCTCGACGGTGTGCTCGCGACGGAAAGCGAGGGCCCGATCGAGGAGCGTGTCCTGGATGGACTGGAGGATCTCCACGATGCCGGCGACGGCGTCAGCGGCGGGGAGGAATTGTTTGTCCTTCGGCGTCTGGTCCCGACGGGTGAGCGCGACCGCTCCATTCTCGAGATCGCGGGGACCGATCTCGATGCGGACGGGGACGCCTTTTTTGATCCACTCCCAGTTCTTGACGCCGCCGCCGAGGTCACGCTTGTCGATCTCGACAGTGACGGGACGACCGTGGAAAAGCTGCGTCTTCAGCTCGGCTGCGAGTTTTTGACAGGCCTCGAGGATGGGCTCCTCGTGCTCGGGCTTGGGCATGACTGGAAGGATGACGACCTGAGTGGGGGCGACGCGCGGCGGCAGAACAAACCCGTCGTCGTCCGAGTGCGCCATCAGGAGCGTGCCGATGAGACGGGTGCTCACGCCCCAGCTCGTCGTCCAGGCGAACTCGCGTTTGCCCTCGCGGCCTTCGAATTCAATTCCGGCGGCTTTGGAGAAATTTTGCCCGAGGAAGTGTGAGGTACCCGCCTGGATCGCTTTTCTATCCTGCACCATCGCCTCGACGGTGAAGGTATTCAGCGCACCGGGGAACCGCTCGGCCTCGGTCTTCTCACCGGCGATGACGGGGACGGCGAGGTGATCGGTGAGGAAACGCTCGTAGACCTCGTGCATCTGTCTCGTCTCCACCATCGCCTCGTCGGCGGTCTCGTGCGCGGTGTGGCCCTCCTGCCAGAGGAACTCGGCGGTGCGGAGGAAGAGACGCGGGCGCATCTCCCAGCGCATCACGTTGGCCCACTGGTTGATGAGGAGCGGCAGGTCGCGGTAGCTGTGGACCCAGCGGGCAAAGGCCGCGCCGATGATGGTCTCGGAGGTCGGGCGGATCACGTAGGGCTCGGCCAGCTTGCCGGCGGGGACCATTTTGCCATCCCGCAACTCGAGGCGGTGATGGGTCACGACGGCACACTCGGTCGCGAAACCCTCGACGTGGGTCGCCTCTTTTTCGAGATAGCTAACCGGGATGAGGAGCGGGAAGTAGGCGTTCTTGTGCCCCGTCTCTTTAAAAATGACATCGAGCTGCTGCTGGATGAGTTCCCAGACGCCGTAGCCCCAGGGTTTGATGACCATGCAGCCGCGCACTTCGGAATTCTCCGCGAGATCGGCCGCGCGCACGACCTGCTGATACCACTCGGGGAAATTCTCTTCCCGCGTCGGGGAGATTGCGTTCTGGGGTCCTTTGGCCATGGAGATCGGGGGTCTGGGATGGAAAAAAATTCTGCCGGACCCTATCCACGCCTGAGCGAATTGCCAGCGGGTATATTAGAGCCTAGCGTGTCAGGTGAAAATTCTCCATCTCTTCCTTTCGCCGGCTCACATCTATGTCGGGCACTTCGGCGGGCCGGCCGGGACGACTCCGATCGAGGAGGTTGAGGAGATCGAGTGTGTCGCCGGCAGCGGGATCAGGGGCGATCGCTACTTTGATCACAAGCCCAACTACAAGGGCCAGATCACCTTTTTCGAGATCGAGACGCATCGCCGCCTCTGTGATCGCTTTGCCGTTTTTGACAAAGGGCCCGACACCTATCGGCGCAATGTCATCGTCGAGGGGCAGGACCTCAACGCGCTCATCGGCAAAGAGTTCGAGATCCAGGGAGTGCGCTTCCTCGGGACGGAAGAGGCGAAGCCCTGCCACTGGATGGAAGAGGCCTTCGGCAAAGGCGCGCTCAAGGCCCTCGTCGGCAAAGGCGGGCTGAGGGCGAGGATCCTGGAGGGGGGAGTGTTGAGGCAGGGGTAGTCGTCTCTCACGTGTATTGTAAACGATTTCGGATTCTCCAAAGCGGGTGGAACGGAGTCGCAAAAGCGGATCTATTTCATGAGACTTCGGCGTCATCCCTGAGTGCACGGGCTGGAAGCCCATGCTACTTTTTCCCGGCGTTCGCGCTTGGAAGATTCGTTGATATCCGAAACCCTGATGCGACGCTACTCCGCACCCTAAAGCTTTCTCTCATTGATGAAGTCGAACAGAAAATCCGAACAGTCGATAAAAGCCACGGGACACGAAGTGAAATCGATCTCCTTGCGTCCCTCGCCAACCGACTACGCGACTTACGTGCGAACGACCTCGAAAGTGCTGGGAGTGACCGGGCCCGCCTCACTGAAAACGAGACCAAATGCGCGCTTTCTTTCGCTCGTGAAGCTGGAATCCTAAAGGAACTCGCGAAACGGACGCTCGAAAGGCCATTCCTTTTCGTGTGATCCTCGACCGACGCGATGCGGTCATGGAACACTGGTGAATTATACCCGAAATGACCCCGCTCGACATCTCCACTCCCGCGCTCCTCTTTCCCGCGATCAGCCTGCTCTTTCTCTCCTACACGAATCGCTTTCTCCACCTCGCTTCGCTCGTGAGGCAGTTGCATCGGGACTGGATCGATCGGCAGGATGATTGCCTCCGCGCCCAGATCGACAACCTCCGCAAAAGACTGAAGCTGATCCGCTGGATGCAACTCCTCGGGGCGATCAGCCTCCTCCTCTGTGTGGCGTCGATGGTCGCGGTGATGACCGGGGCCAATTCTCCCGGGTGGATCGCTTTTTTTGCCGCGCTGCTCTTCATGGGCGCCTCTCTCACCTGCCTCGTCCTCGAGATCTGGTGCTCGGGCGGGGCGCTGCAGATTCTGCTCAATCGGGTCGAGGGGGATTAGGTGCCCGCTACCGATGGCACGGAATTAAGGCGGTTTTTCGATGTCTAGTGGCTTTCCAGCGACAGTGGTAGGGACGGTTCGCCGAACCGTCCGCCAAAGCCAGTGAGCCCGCCGAACACGGACGCCCCGGCGGTGCGTTCCTACCGGGACAATCCGGTGGCCAACGATTGGGCGGCGGCAAATTCCGCTTATTCCCGTGCCGTTCGGGTCAGGGAACCAATTTCAAATCTAACACTAATCCAATAGCCCTCCCCTCCTGCGCAATCCCCGC
>JBDNIL010000449.1:0-15059 GCA_041688355.1 Verrucomicrobiales bacterium
CGTGCCGGTAGTAACAGTGGTGTTGCCGGTGTAGGTCGCTGCCGCATTCAGCGTCAGATTGCCCAGACCAATCTTCGTCAAGCCTCCTTGGCCAGAACCGACACTGTTGGCGAGGGCAAGATCGATGCCGTTGGTATCGATCGTCGCACCGCCCAGCAGAAAGCTGATCGTGCGAGTAGAGAGATCATCCACAAATCCAGAACCGAGACGCAAGGTGCCGCCGGCGAAGACGAGGTCACCCGTGACGCCGCCGATGTTGCCCAAATTGGCGATTTCGAGGGCGCCTTCGTTGAGCGTGGTCTTGTTCGACCCACCGCCAGCGGTGTTGGTGCCGCTGAGGATCAGTTCGCCACGACCAGACTTCGTGATGTCCGCCGACGAGGTCAGATTGGAAGAAATGGTAGCCGAGAGCGCCTTGGTCGGGGTCCCTGCATCAGGGTTGACCACATGGATCACATACTCATTCGTCGCGCCCACGGTGATGCCGCTGTCGAACCCGCCGAGGGTCAGTCCATAGTTGCCCACGGCTGCCCCAGAATTCAGCGTGAAGAGCATCGCACCGCTGGTAACGGCCAGAGTTTGCCCGGCCCCAGTGCCAGTCACATTCCAGGAGTTTGCCGCGACGCTGTTGTTATTCAGGACGAGAGCGTTGACGGTCGTTCCGGCAAGGCCGGTCAAGTCGGCAGTGATGGACTCGCGAGCATTGTCCGTGGCGGCGGCAAGCGCAATGGTGTCGTATTCTGTCACGAGATCGAGCGGCCGGATGCCGGTGCCAGCAGTGTAAGTGACCAGCGAGTTGCCCATGTCCAGGGCCGTGAGGGCGCCATTGGTTCCGCTGTTCACGGCTCCAATCGCCCACGGCACGATGCTGATGTTCTGAGTTCCGGCGGCTCCACCTCCTCCGACGAGCGTCGCAATGAAAGCGGTCTCATTCGCCGAGGTTCCAATCTTGAACTGATTGCGCTCTCCGGCGGATGCCCCCAAAGCCCGCCCGCGAGCCGCGAAGGTAGCGTCGTTGAGCCGGACAAAATCATTCGCGATGATGAAGGAACTTGCGGTTCCCGAGGCGACGTCACCCTCACCTGAGGTGCGCTAGCTTTTTGGACCATCAACGACGAAAATCAAGATGATGTCCAATAAGACCCGCAAACATTACACCGAAGAGTTCAGGGCCCAGGCCGTGGAACTCCTGAGAACCGGCAGATAATCGAAAACCCCGCACTCCGTCAATAAAAATTGATCGATTCGGAACTTTCCCTTCGGGAAGGGATTGTCCTAATTCGATTCGGTACGGTAATCCTAATCAGCCGATTCCTCTGGCCGTTTTCCAACCTGACCGCTGCCTGAGAGTCAACGAACTACCGGTGGCATGATGAAAGCGCGACGTGAAAGACAAGCGGGCTTCCGGACGATGGGAGAAGAAGCGGGAGGCAGCATTCGCCTCACAGGGTCAGAGGCGACACCTGACCCTATCGGGTCGCATGGCCCCCACTCGGGTCGCAATCCCGACTACCGCCCCACTGCCAGAGCAATGAGGATGGCCTTCTGCGCATGGAGGCGATTCTCGGCCTGCTGGAAAATCTCGTCGGCCCGCTCTTCGAAGACCTCTTCGCTGATCTCTTTGTCGCGGTAGGCCGGGAGACAATGCTGCACGATCGCTCCTTTTTTCGCCAGTTTCACCAACTCCGAATTGATCTGGAAAGGCGCGAGGATCTTCAGTCGCTCGGCGGCCTCCGCTTCGCGGCCCATGCTGACCCAGGTGTCGGTGTAGAGCACATCGGCGCCGATCGACGCAGCCTCAACATCTTCAGTGAGAGTCACGGGCGCCTCGCCGAGGCGCTGCATGAAGTCCGCGTCGGGCTGGAACTGCCGCGGCGCGGCGATGACGAGCTCGAACCCGAGCCGCTTCGCCGCCCAGGCCCACGAACGGCCCATGTTGCAGTCGCCGTCGCCGTAAAAAACTACTTTTTTCCCGTCCCATCCCCCGAGTAGCTCCCGCATCGTGAGCAGGTCGGCGAGGATCTGACAGGGATGCTCCTCGTCGGTGAGGGCATTGATCGTGGGGATCTTTCCGTACTCGGCGAAGTCGACGACATCCTGCTGCGCAAAGGTGCGGATGATGGCCCCGTGGACCATGCGACCGAGGACGCGGGCGGTGTCTTTGATCGGTTCGCCGCGCCCGAGCTGGATGTCATTGGCATTGAGAAAGAGCGCGGTGGCCCCGAGCTCGTTCAGCCCCACCTCAAAGCTGACACGGGTCCGCGTCGACGACTTCGTGAAGATCATCGCCCAGGTCTCCCCTTTCAGGATCTCTTTGACCGATTCGTCGCGGCCGCGATTCGCCTTCAGCTCGACCGCGTGGTCGATCAGGGCGGAAATTTCTTCTTTTGTTAGTTGCTCGATTCCGAGGAGATGTTTCATCAAGTCCTAGCTGTGCGTCTGGTTCACTGAGATACCGGCGAGGACGCTCTCGAAAAGAGCGAGCGCCTCATCCACTTCCTTGTCGGAGACGTTCAGCGGCGGCAGCCAGCGCACCACATTCTCCCCGGCAGGCACCGTGAGCAGCCCCGCTTCGCGAGCGGCGTCCACGACAAAAATTGAAGGTGTTTTCCCGGAATTCGTAAATCCCTCGACGGAGGCCATCTCCGCCGCGTCGAGGACAAAACCGAGCATCAGCCCGACCCCGCGCAACTCGCGGATGACTGGAAAATCCCACTTCGCGACACCTTCGCGGATGCGCGCGGCCTGGTCTTTCACATTATCCAGCACACCGGCGGACTCGATCTCGCCAAGCACGGCGAGGGCCACGGCACAGGCCAGCGGTGTTCCGCCAAAAGTCGAGCCGTGCGATCCCGGACCGAGAGCCCCGGCATGGGCATCGCTCACCCAGAAGGATCCCATCGGGAAGCCGCCCGCAAATCCCTTGGCCCAGCTCACCGCATCGGGCTCGACCGTGACGCCACTGCCCTCGAGCACGGTGCGCCAGCCGCACCAGTCGCCGGTGCGCCCCGATCCACACTGCACTTCGTCGAACATCAGGAGCAGGTCGAACTCGTCGCGCAGCGCGGCGGCGGCGGCAAAATACTCGGGCGTGGCCGTATGGATCCCGCCCTCGCCCTGAACCGGTTCAAAGAGAATCGCACAGGTCTTCTCCGTGACCGCCTCGCGCAGCGCCGCGACGTCATTGAAAGGCACGTGGCGGAAGCCCGGCAGCATCGGATCAAACCCGATCTTCACCTTGGGCTGCCCCGTCGCGGCGATCCCGCCGAGGGTGCGTCCGTGAAAGGACTGCTGGCAGGTGAGGACCTCGTTTTTCCCCGCCGACGCGCCGTATTTGATGTAGGCACGCTTTCTCGCGAGCTTGATGAGCCCGTCATTCGCCTCGGCTCCGCTGTTGCAGAAAAAAACTTTTCCGGGGATCTCCATCATCGTCTCGACGACAAAGCGGGCCAGCTCGGCCTGCTCCCGGATGTAGTAAAGATTCGAGCAATGGATCAGCTTCGCGGACTGCTCGCGCAGCGCTTTCTGCATCACCCCGGGGCTGTGACCGAGGGCACACACCGCGACGCCGGAGGAGAAATCGAGGTAGCGCCTCCCCTCTTCGGACCAGAGATAGGCGCCCTCGCCGCGCGGGAAAGTGATCGGAAAACGCCCGTAGTTGCCGAGCACATACTCGTCCATCAGATCAGCTGTGGTCGGGAGCAACTCTTTCATTTCACGATTTCGGTACCGATCCCCTGTTGAGTGAAAATCTCGAGCAGGAGCGAATGGGAGATGCGCCCGTCGATCATATGGACCTTGCCGACACCGGCGTTGAGCGCCTCGACCGAGGAACGGACTTTCGGGATCATGCCGCCGCTGATGGTGCCGTCGGCGATGAGCCCCTCGACCTCTTCGGCCTTGAGCGAATGGATCAGGGTGCTCTCGTCGCTCGGGTCTTTCATCAGGCCTAAGACATCACTCAGATAGACCAGCTTGCTCGCCTTGAGCTCGGCGGCTAGGGCGCTCGCGGCGAGGTCGGCGTTGACATTGAGGCTCAGCTTTGTCCCGACTTCCGAGGCGACCGGGGAGATCACGGGGACGATCTCACTCGAGATCGCGGCGCGAATGATGGACGTGTCAAAGCCGACGACCCGGCCGACTCGACCGAGGCTGACCTCACGATCCTCATCCTTCGACCAGCCCTTGATGCGCTCGCCGATGAGGACCTCGTTCCCGTGCACGCCGATGGCGCGACCGCCGAAACTCTCGATCCCCTTGACCAGTCCGGGATTGATCTCGCGGCTGAGAGTGCGCTCGACCAACTCCATCGCCTCGTCGGTGGTGACGCGGAGCCCGCCGATGAACTCGGCCGGGAGACCCGACTCTTTCATCGCGGCAGAGATCGCCTTGCCACCGCCGTGGACGAGGACAGGATTGATCCCCGCCACCTCCATGAAGACGACGTCGCGCAGGAGCCGGCGCACGAGATCGGGATCATCCATCGCGCTCCCGCCAACTTTGATCAAAAAAGTCTGCCCGCGAAAATGCTGCAGGTAGGGCAGAGCCTCGACGAGGACGGCGGCTTTTTCGATCTGCTGCTGAAAAATGGAGGCCATTGAAAAACGGAGGCGTCAAGAATCGTCGAAATCCCGTGCCGGGCAAGGGGAGAATGTCCCTTTCATGCCCTCCCTCGATCCGGTCGCGGCGTGCGGCGGGGATTATTTTTTCCGGTTCAGCGAATATTCCTCTCGGTTGAAGAGAACATACTCGGGCGAGAGATCCGAAGTATAAACGGTGAACTCCCCCTTGCCGATATTGAGATCGATCCCAACGGTGAACTGGGGCCCGCTGACCGCTTCGGAAAGTTTTTCGATCTCCGTCGTCGCCGCGAGACCGTTCTGCGCGGCGAGGACGCCGTTGAGGTGGATGTTGACCATCTCTTCCTTCACCCGGGCGCCGGAGTACCCGACCGCATGGATGATGCGCCCCCAGTTCGGGTCATTCCCGTTCCACGAGCATTTCACCAGCTTCGAGTTCGCCACGGCACGGGCGACACGCTCCGCATCGAGGGTCGAGGCTGCTCCGCGCACCGTCACCTCGACGAGTTTGGTGACCCGCTCGCCGTCGGCGACGATGCGCTTCGCGAGACAGAGCATCACCTCGGTGAGCGCCTCGCGGAACTCGGCACTGCCCTCGCCTCCGCGCGTGATCGGCTTGTTCCCGGCCTGGTGGTTCGCCATCACGATGACCGTGTCATTCGTGCTCGTGTCCCCATCGACGTTGATGCGGTTGAAAGAGCAATCGACCGCCTCGCGGGTCGCCGCCGTGATCTCCGCTTTGGAAATGGCCGCATCGGTCGTGACAAAACAGAGCATCGTGGCCATGTGGGGATTGATCATGCCCGCGCCCTTGGCAATCGCCCCGATCCGCACTTTCACGTCGCCGATCTTCACCGAGACCGCGATGCTCTTCGGCGCCGTGTCACTCGTCATGATCGCGCGGGCAGCGGAATCGCCGTCCGTCCCTAACAAAGAGACCAACTCCGCGATGCGCGGCTCGATGCGCTCGATCGGCATCTGCACCCCGATGATCCCCGTCGAGCAGACCTGGATCTCACGCTGCTTCAGCCCGAGCGCCTTCGCCGTCGCCGTCGACATCGCCCGGGCATTGACCATGCCGGCATGGCCGGTGCAGGCATTCGCGTTGCCACTGTTGACGATGATGGCGCGGGGCTCGGCTGTTTTAAGATTGCTCGAGGAAAGGCGCACCGGGGCCGCGCAGACCTGATTCTGCGTGTAGACCGCCGAACCCACCGTGGGGAACTCGGAGTAGATGAGCGCAAGGTCAAGACGCTCGACAGCGGGATTCTTGATGCCGCAGCTCATCGCCGCCGACTGGAATCCCTTGGGGGCGCAGATGCCGCCTTCGATCACTTTTACTTTCTTGCTCATTTACGGAACGGGGATGGGAACGAATCAGAAATTCAGCAGACCGCAAGTCTCGGGGAGGCCATTCATGAGATTAAAACTCTGAATGGCCTGACTGCCGGCCCCTTTGCCGAGATTGTCCTCGGCACTGAAAAGTATCAAACGCCCCGCCCTCGTGTCGATCACCCACCCCACATCCACGAAATTCGTCCGCACCACGTTCTTCGTATCGGCAAACCCGCCCTCGCCGAGAATACGGACGAAGGGACTCTCTCCGTAAAATTCCTTCATCGCCGCCGCGATGCAGCCTGACAGATCACTCAAATCACCGTCCGGCTCGCAGAAAATCGTCGTCACGATGCCCGCGTTCACCGGCATCAGATGCGGCACAAACGAGATCGTCACTCCCCTCCCGGCGGCGAGGGAGAGCTCCTGCTCGATCTCGCTGAGATGGCGGTGCTTCGGAGCCCCGTAGGCGCGCAGGCTCTCGTTGACCTCGGCAAAGAGCAGGCTCACCTCGGCTTTTTTCCCCGCTCCGCTCACGCCCGAGAGGCTCGAGACAGCAATGCCCTGCGGCTTCACGATCCCCCGTTTCAGCAGAGGGACGAGCGGCACGAGGACGCTCGTGGGGTAACATCCCGGCGAGGCGACGAGTTTCGCCGCCGCGATATCGTCACGATAAAATTCCGGCAGGCCGTAGACCGCCTCACCCAGCAGAGCCGGGGCCGGATGCACGTGCCCGTAGAATTCCTCATAGACCGCCGCACTGCGGAGACGGAAATCAGCACTGAGATCGATAACACGGATGCCGCGCTCGAGCAGCGGAATCGCGAACTCAGAGGCCACCCCGTGCGGCAGGGCGAGAAAGGCGACCGTCGCCCCCGTCGCGACAATGGCGTTTATGTCAGGATCGATGAAGGCCAGCCCCGCGACCGAGGGAGCGCCGACGAGACGTGGAAAGACCGAGACGAGGGCACGACCCGCCTCCTGCCGCGACGTCACCGCAACCAGCTCCACGGCGGGGTGCATCGCGAGGAGACGGAGCAACTCCTGCCCCGTGTATCCACTCGCGCCAATAACCGCTGTTTTGATCCTTTCGGGTTTCATGAGCTGCCCAGCATGGCACAATTCCAAAGCGAGTCGAAACAACTTGTGGGCGCTTATCCGATTTTTTAAAAGACAAGCCACTTGCGGAACCCGTTTTTTCGTTCACACTGTCCGCTCTGCGAATTTCGATTCGTCGAAAGGAACGGGACGTGGCGCAGCCTGGTAGCGCACTACACTGGGGGTGTAGGGGTCGCAGGTTCAAATCCTGTCGTCCCGACCACTTTCGCAATAGGGCGAAAGTGGTCGATCATCAAGCGGGTCTCGTCTCGACCCGCTTGCCCAAAGCGCCTCTCCCCCTAGGCTCGGTGACCGGTCTGCCGGCGTTCCCCCGAAGATCAACCCCCGCCCCATTTTATAGAAATTATAAATTTAATCTTGCGAAATCACTTCGCTTTGATTATAGTTTCCATAATACAAACACCCGGGTGCCTGAGAAACACCCGACAACCACTAAGGTGGAATCAGATCCCTTCCCTCGCCGGAAGGGGTCAGCCGAGAAAAAAACAACCGCATGAAGCTGATCACAGCCATGCTTGCTGCCTGTGCCCTACTACAAACGGGAGCGGAAGCGGGCCAGTTCGGGACGGGATTTGCCATTAGTCCCAAGGGCTACCTGGTGACCTGCCACCATGTCGTCCGCGATGCCGAGCGCATCATCGTGCACCACCGCGACGGCTATCTCGAGGCCACCATTGTCGCCCTCGACCCGCGCAACGACCTCGCCATTTTAAAGGTAGAGGGCTGGCCGGGGCGCTATCTCGGTCTCTCCGCCTCGAGCGAGGTCACCCACGCCTCCGAAGTGCTCGTCGCCGGCTTTCCCGATCCCACCGTGCTCGGGAGGAATCCCAAAATCTCTACCGGGATCGTCAACGCCCTCTCCGGCGTCCGCGACGACCCCCGCTTCATCCAGATCTCCGCTCCCGTCCAGCCGGGGAACTCGGGCGGACCGCTCCTCTCACCATCCGGTCGTGTCGTCGGTGTCGTCGCCGCCGGGCTCAACTCGATGGATCGCATGACCAATGGCGGCTACCTGCCCCAGACCGTGAACTACGCGATCAAGACCGATCTCATCCTCCCTCTCCTGAAAAACGCCTCCATCTCCGTGCCGAAGTTCGGCACCCGCATCCCGGCCGGCCCCAGGCAGGTCGAGCGCGCCCTCACCGCAATCGCCCTCATCGAAGGACTCAAGCGGGGGGAGAAAATGTATGGCGGCGGGGTTCCCCGAACCCCGCAGGTGCAACCCGCCCAGCCTCAGCGCCAGGGCGCCCCGTCCCCTACTCTGACCTCTTTCCGCAGCAATGACGGAGGCCGCCCCGACCGCATCGGCCCCTGGGTCTTCCCCGACTCCCACGCCCGCCCCCTCGAGGCCCACGAGGTCCAGGGCCTGCCAAAAGAAGCTCTCTGGCGCGCCCGCAACGAGATCTACCTGCGCCACGGATTCATCTTCCCCACACCCGAAGGGCAGCGATTCGCCTCCGAGTTCGGTCCCCACTACCGGCCCGTGACCCGCTCGGTCGATGTCGTGAAAAAGCGGTTCACTCCCGTCGAGGTCGCGAACCTGCGCCTCATCTCGCGGTATGAGTAGAGAAGCGGCGGCAGGAGACGCTCCTTTGTTCGCGTTCCGCGCAACCCGTGGCTATATTCGGGAACCGTGGCAGAAAAAGAACCAGTCGAAGACGCGAAAAAGAGCCGGCGTTCGCCGCGCGGCATCCTGCGTTGGCTCATGCGTTTTGTCGGGCTCTCCGCCGTCGTCACCGCCGGCGTCCTCATCCTCGTCGCGGTGATCTCCTCGATCGCCTACCTCAACCGCGCCCGCATCGTCAACCAGACCCTCGCCGTCCTCGTCGAACCCTTCCGCGTCAGCGTGGGGGAGATCGACTTTCACCGGCTCGGCGAAGTCAGGATCACCGACCTGCAACTCACCCCCAAGAGCGCTCCCGAAGGCAGTCTCCTCGCCTCCGTGCCCGAGACCATCATCACCTACCGCCTCAGTGATCTGCGGGAAACCAGAAAACTGCGCACCATCGTCCTGCGCGGCGCCGCGATCACCCTCGACGATGCGACCCTCTCCGCCCTCGCTGCTCCCGCCCCGGTAATCGATGAAACCGGCGAGGTCGTCACGCCTGGGCCCTTCGACCTCGGCAGTCTCGCCTTTTTCACCGACTCCTTCACCATTCGCGACAGCCACCTCACCCTCGACCTCGACGGTCTCCCCCGACTCGAGGCCGACTGGCTCTTTCGCACCGGCGGCCTTGATTTTGATGAATCCGGCCTCAGCCGCGAGACCATCGACCTGCGACTGAATAACGTCCTCATCGGCGAAGGGGGAGAAAACGGTCGCATCGCCCGCCTCATCGCCTCGGCCAGGGTCCGGCCCGATCTTTCCCATTTTCACCTGAGCTTCCTCCATCTCCTCAATCCAAAGCTCCGGATCACCCCGGACCTTTTCCCTGTGCCGGAAGAGCTCCCGACGCAAGAGAGCCAGGTCGCCGCCCCGGCAGGGTTGGATCCGGCCTCTGCACCGGCGAACGCGCCCCCGAAAAGTCTCCCCGGGCTCGTCATCGAGGCCCTGCGGGTCGATGGCGGCTCCGTCGAGGTGACCGGCTTCGACGGGAGCGATGGCGCTCCCTCCTTCCCTGACCTTGCTTTTTCCACCGCCTTCGCCTTTCAGCATCTCTCCTCCAGGAACGGTCAGTGGCAGAGCGACGTTCCTCTCTCCCTCACCCTGAACCAGCTCGCCCTCGGCAAAGGCACTTCACAGCTCCTCTCGGCCGGACGCATCGACCTCTCCGTCGACGAACTCGGGCAACTCATCCACGACCGCACCCTCTCCGCAGTCCACCTCCACGGGCTCGATGTCATCGTGAGCGACACCTCCCTCGCCCGCTTCCGCAGTGGGAAAAAGGAACCCGAAACCGGCACCACAGCGCCCCCCGGCCTGCCCTGGATCGTCGAAAAATTCACCCTCGTCGACGGCACTCTCCTCGTCCAGAACCTCACCGTCGGCGAAAAAGCCGCACCCTATTTCGAGTCCAGAGTCGATGCCAGTCTCGAACGACTCCAGTTCGGCAGCGACAGCTTCCAGTCAGAGGGCGTCCAGTCCATCACCCTCGAGCAAGCCAAAATGCGTGCCCCCGGCGCCGGCGCCACCACAGAGCCCCTCCTCGCCACCGAGTACGCCGACCTCACCGGAAAATGGTCCGATTTTCAAAAAAGCGGTCTCATCGATCGATTCGTCGTGAGAGGTCCGCAGATCCATTTCACCGACGAGACTCTCGGCACCTGGCTCGAAGCCCCAACCGTGCCCGAGACCGATCAGCCCGGCCCCGTCAACCGTCCCGTCTACAAAGTCGCCCACCTCGACGTCACCGGCGGACGCCTCGTCGCCGACTCCAGCTTTGCCGTGGGAAAAGTGCCGAAAATTTACTCCGACTTTTCTCTCCAGAGCGGCCATGCCGATGAGGAAGAGCCCTACTCCTACCACCTCCGTCTCGATGACTTCCAGGTCCGTAATCACCCGCGACTCATTGAGGCGGCGGCCCCCCCGGCTCCACCCACCCTTTTCCCCGACGCCCTCGCGCCGCTCGCCATCAGTCCGCTGAACGAGGGTGATGTCTTTTCCGTGAAAGAGATTGAAGTCGACTTCACCGCCAGCCAACTCCAGCGCACCCGCCGCATCGGCAAACTGAAAATGAGCGGGGCCGTCCTCACTGTCGGCGAAGGGCTCAAGTCCATCGCCGACGCCGGCAAAGAAGAAGAGCCAGAAGCGGACAACGCGCCCATCGAGGTCGTCGTTCCGGAGCCTCAGCCGGTTCCCGCTGCGGTGCCGCAGGCACAGACGACCGGTAGGCTCCCCGCCTGGCTCATCGAGGAAGTCGAGATCACCCAGAGCCAGGTGCAGTTCGAAGCACTCATCCCCCAGGTCGAGGGGCTACGCTTCGCTATCGAAACCAGGCTCAGCGACGTGCCGCTCTCCCTCGACGGACTCCTCGCCGAGGAAAAACTGCAGAAGGTAGAGCTCGCCGGGATCGAGATCAAAGATCCCTACAACTCCTTCATCACCGTCGCTTTTCTCCCCACCATCTTCGTCGAGTTCTCCCTCGCCGGACTCGCCCGGCAGGAGATCGAAAAGATAGACCTCATCGGCCCCTCCCTCCACGTCGGCCAGGGCCTCTTCTGGTGGATCGACTACCAGCGGAATTTCCGCGAGCAGAACGAAGGCGCCAGCGTCGGGATCGAGGCCGGAGTCGATACCGCAAAGAAACCCGATTGGGTCATCAAAACCATCAACGCCACCGCCGGGAAAATCGTGATCGCCCCGACCGGCATTCCCATCGGGATCGTTCCCTTTCCCTTCGACGCCACAACAAGCATGTCGGGCGGCAACATTGAGCTAAAACTCACCATCCCCGACGAGGACCACGTCTACCGCTTTCCCGACTACAAAGTCGATCTCTACGGTCTCACCGGCGACGTGCAGTTCAACGTGCCCGTGCAGGAGATCGACAACAACCTCGTCCAGACCTTCACCCTGAAACGCGCCGTCTGGAAAGAGCACGAGGCGAAAGACCTCTACATCACCGTGACCTTCGATTCAGACGGCGTCTACGGGCAGTTCGGCGGGGCCTCCTATGACGGCTACGCCGAGGGCCAGTTCAATTTTTACCTCAATGATCCCGGAAAATGGGACGCCTGGGTCGCCGGGACCGGGATGGACACGGGGCCGCTCACGAAGGTGCTCGTCCCCGATTCGTTTCTCATGGAAGGCCGCGTCTCCCTCAAAGTCATCGCCGAGGGGCGCGACAAAGTCGTGGGCGAGACGACCGGCGAGTTCCAGACCACGAGCCCCGGTTGGTTCGATATCACCAAACTCGAAACCATCCTCGATAACCTGCCGATGGAGTGGAACCAGCTCAAACGCAGCCTCACCGAATTGAGCATCCACTCCCTGAAACGATTTGATTATGACAAAGGGGCCGGTAGCCTCTATTTTCAGGAGCGCGCCGGCGAACTGAATCTTCGTTTCAACGGCGACCACGGCTCCCGGGAGCTGAATTTTTATCTACACGACCAGAAAAACACGAATCAGAAAACCGCCGCCACCATCGAGGTGAACGGGGCCCCGACCGCCGCCGCAGCCGACCCGCAGCCCGAAATCGCAGGCGCTCCCGCCGATATCCAGTGATGGAACCTCATCGAGACATTACAGCCCGGATCGCCGGACGCGCGCTTATCATCCCCGGCTTGTTGGCGACTTCCATGCTCGTCTCCTGCCTCAAGCCCTTCGACGTCAATGTGACCACGCCCGAGCCGATCAAAGTCGACCTCTCCATGGACGTCCACGTCTACCAGCACGGCCAGGCCGATACAAAAAAAGACGCCGCCCAAGCCACCTTCCGCTCCGCGATGGACAGCCGCCGTAACCGCATGTCCGAAATTCAAGATCTGAAAAACAGCCGTCTCGTCGGGGAAAATCACCTCGGCACCCTCACCATTAAAACACGCCCGGCGGGCGAATACGGCGACTACGTCGAGACAACCGCCACCGCCGAGAACCAGGACCGCGAGATCCTCATGGCCCGGGAGGCCGAAGAAAAAGGCGTCACCGTCGACAAGATCCGCGAAGAGCAATGGCGGCACTGGCTGCGGAAGTCCTTTCCCGGCGAATGGATCGAAGTCGCCAATGACTCCGGCGCAGACTACCGATGGGAGCAGAAAAAAGCCGCCGGCGACGAGTAAGTCCCACCCCGGCCGCTCTCGATACTCCCCCGTTCTGTCCGTCTCCTTTTCCACTACCGTTTCCCTTTTTTCATGCGCCAGATCCTCGTCACCTCCGCCCTGCCCTACGCCAACGGCCACATCCACATCGGCCACCTCGTCGAATACCTCCAGACCGACATCTGGGTGCGCTTCCAGAAGATGCAGGGGCACCGCTGCGTCTATTTCTGCGCCGACGACACCCACGGCACCGCGATCACCATCCGCGCTCAGGCCGAGGGCCGCACCGAAGAGGAAGTCATCGCCGAGATGAGCGAGGCGCATCAGAGCGACTTTGCCGGATTCGGAATCGAGTTCGACAACTATGGCAGCACCCACAGCGACGAGAACCGCGAAGTCTGTCACGAGATCTGGGCCGCCCTCCGCAAAGCCGACATGGTCACCGAAGAGGAAATCGACCAGCTTTTCGACACCGAAAAGGGCGTCTTCCTCGCCGATCGCTTCGTCCGCGGAACCTGTCCGAAATGCGGGTCGAAGGACCAGCCAGGCGACAACTGCGGCCACTGCGGGGAGACCTACAGCCCAACTGATCTCGTCGACCCCGTCAGCGTGATCTCGGGGAGCAAACCGGTCCTCCGCGCCGCGACGCACCTCTTTGTCCAGATCGAGAAACTCCACGACTTCCTCAACGAGTGGACCCAGTCCGGGACCCTGCCCTCGGAGAGTGCGAACTATCTCCGCAACTTCTTCCTCAACCAGCCGCTGCGGAACTGGGATGTCTCGCGGCCCGGTCCCTATTTCGGATTCGAGATCGCCGACTCACCCGGCAACTACTGGTATGTCTGGTTCGACGCTCCGATCGGCTACATCGGCTCGACCAGCCAGTGGTGCCAACGCCACGGCGAAAAGCTCGACGACTGGTGGAGGAACGATCAGACCGAGATCCACCATTTCATCGGCAAAGACATCCAGTATTTTCACACCCTCTTCTGGCCCGCCATGCTGAAGACAGCGGGCTACAATCTCCCTACCCACGTCCACATTCACGGATTCCTCACCGTCGACGGAGAGAAAATGTCCAAGTCCCGCGGCACCTTCGTCCGCGCCGCGAAATACCTCGAGCATCTCAACCCCAGCTACCTGCGCTACTACTACGCGACCAAACTCTCCTCCCGCGTCGAGGATCTCGATCTCAATCTCGAGGAATTCGTCGCCCGCGTGAACAGCGACCTTGTCGGCAAAGTCGTCAATCTCGCAAGCCGCACCGCAAAATTTGTCGCCGGGACCGGTCTCTCCGAAACCTACCCGGATGACGGCGGCCTTTTCGAAAAATTCGCCTCCCGCGGCGACGACATCGCCGAGGCCTACGACAAAGGTGACTACGGCAAGGCTATGCGAATGATCATGGAACTCGCCGATCAGGCCAATCCCTACGTCGAGGCGAACGCCCCCTGGGATCTCCGCAAAGATCCTGCGAAGGCCGCAGAGCTGCAGGATGTCTGCACCGTCGCCCTCAATCTCTTCCGCACCCTCGTAATCTACCTCGCCCCCGTCCTCCCCGAACTCGCCGCCAAATCCGGCGCCCTCTTCGGCGAAAGCTACACCCACTGGAGCCAGTCCCGCACGTCGCTCATCGGTCGCCCTATTGCAAAATTCGAGCATATGATGCAGCGCGTCGAGCCAGCCAGAGTCGAGGCCATGATCACCGAATCCCGCGAAGAAGCCGCTGAAAGCGCCGCTCCCGTTCCCGCAGTAGCCCTTCCCGCAGTAGCCCCTCCCAAATGGGCCGATACCGGAGAGGCCCTCGCCGCTACCCCCATCGCAGACGAGGTCAGCATCGACGACTTTCTCAAGGTCGACCTCCGCGTCGCCCGCGTCATCGCCGCCAACGAAGTCCCCGAAGCTCGTAAACTGGTGAAGCTGACTCTCAGTCTCGGTGGCGAGAGCACAAGGACGGTGTTTGCCGGGATAAAATCCGCCTACGAACCTGCCGACCTCCTCGGCAAACTCGTCGTCGTCGTCGCCAATCTAGCCCCAAGGACAATGAAATTCGGAGTCAGCGAAGGAATGATCATCGCCGCCGGTCCAGGGAACGAAGACATTTTCCTACTCTCTCCTGACGACGGAGCCGTGCCGGGACAACGGGTCGGGTGACCGCTTCGAGCTCGTCCTCCTACCCTTTCCTCAGATTTCAGGCTCCCGCTCCCCCATCACATCCTTGCGCAGGTCACGCATCACCCGAAGCTCGCCCCAGTCCGCTCCCCGCATCTTTCTCGCCCCGCTCTCCCGCTTCGGACTCGCCCGGCCCGCTTCTTTTTCCCGCAA
>JBDNIL010000072.1:0-28410 GCA_041688355.1 Verrucomicrobiales bacterium
CACCCGCACCCGCACCCGCGCTGTGACTGGCTGACACACAGGAAGAGACTTCTACAATTTTATGACAGTGCCACAACCGACACCAGAGGATTTGAACGAGCGCGCGGCGATCGACCGTTCGGCGCGATATCCTGTGATGTTTTTCTTCACCAGCGCAGCCGCCTGGCTTCTTTTCGCAACGGTGATGGGTTTTGTCAGCTCTCTCAAACTCCGCGTTCCGGGGCTTTGGGACGCCTTTCCCGTCATGGGCTACGGGCGGCTCTTTCCGGTCCACTTTAATGCGCTCGTCTACGGATGGGCGATGCAGGCCGGCATCGGAGTGATGCTCTGGCTCATGGCCCGGCTAACCCGCTCGCGGGTGCAGCATCCGGTGGCTCTCATCATCTTCGGCCATATCTGGAATGCCGGCGTTATCATCGCGGTGCTCAGTATCTGGCTTGGTGCGGGTCGCTCCATCCCGCTCCTCGACTTCCCGGCCTGGCTCTGGCCTGTCCTCGCGGTCTCCTATGCCTGTATCCTGGTCTGGGTGATCCCGATGTTCCAGAGTCGCCGCAACAATCTCTTCTACGTCTCGGAACTCTACCTCATCGGCGCGGCAGTCTGGTTCCCCTGGATTTTCATCACTGCGAACCTCATCATCAATAAGGGCACCGCTCCGGTGATCGGGGCAGGGGTGAATGCGTGGTATATCTCGAACCTCATCTACTTCTGGATGGCTCCGGTGGCCCTTGCGGTGGCCTATTACATCATCCCGAAAATCTCCGGCCGCGCGATCTACAGCTATCCACTCGCTCAGGCCAGCTTCTGGCTCCTCGCGGTTCTTGCCGGCTGGACTGGTTTCTCCCGCTACATGGGCGGTCCTTTCCCCGCCTGGATGCCCGCCGTCAGCAGTGCCGCCACCATCTTCATCCTTCTCGCGATCGTCGCCACGGTGGTGAACCTGATGCTGACCCTCAAGGGCTGCACAAAGCTCTGGGAATTCAGTCCGTCCCTCCGTTTCACGATGATGGGCATGCTCATGCTCGCCCTGTATGCAGTCCTCTCGGCAATGAGTTCAACCTTCGTCTTCGGGAAAAATTTGCAGTTCAGCCACTTCCTTGTCGGGATCGACACCCTCGCTTTTTACGGTTTCTTCTCGATGACGATGTTCGGCGCGATCTACTTCATCGTTCCCCGCATCACCGGCTCCGAGTGGCCCTCGGGTGAGCGGATCAGGACGCATTTCTGGTTCAGCACCTACGGCATTCTCACGATGGTCGTCACGATGCTCGTCGGGGGGATCGCCCAGGGCGGAAATCTGGCCCAGTGGGATCAGATTTTCTCCGCCTCTTTCGTCAACTCGTCGGCCTACGTGGTGGGGCGCGCCCTGGCCTGGGTTCTGATCTCTTTCTCGAACCTTCTTTTCCTTTACCAACTGGGGCTGATGTTCCTTGGTAAAGGGCGTAAAACACAGGGGGCAACCCTTCTTCACACGGAACCCGGCGGGGCGGCGAGCTCGCGCGAAGTGGTTGGCATTCATTGAGACGGCGCCCCCCACGATACCCATTTCATGAACTCGAACAATTTCTGGAAACTGCTTGGCGCTCTTGGCTTCTCCTTCCTGCTACCGTGGCTCTTTCTCATCGTGATTCCTTTCATCGGTGCCTCCAACGCGCAACCGGTCGCATATGGAGCCGATGAGGAAATGGAGGGCGGCGTGGTCGCGTATCCCGATAAGGCTTACCTCCGCTACGGGGCGAGCGACTACGGTCGTCAGATCTACGCAGCCGAGGGCTGCGCGTATTGCCACACGCAGATGGTGCGGCCGACTTACGCGGGTCCGGACATGTGGCGACCGGGTTGGGGTGGCCGTGAGGAGGGTGGATTCGCCCGCGAGACCCAGCCGATGGACTATGTTACGGAAGAGTTTGCTCTCCTCGGCTATCAGCGGATCGGGCAGGATCTTTCGAACGTCGGCCATCGTATCACCACCAGTGAACTGATGCACCGCCACTTGAGCGACCCGAAGAGCCTCGACCCCGACAGCGGCATGCCTGCCTACAGGCATCTTTACAAGCAGTCTCCCTACGGAGAGGGGCTCTTGCCGACTCCCAGAGCGGAGGCTCTGGTCGATTATCTTCTTTCGTTGAAAAAGGATCAGAAACTCCCCGCGAGCATGCTGAGTGGGCAGTGACCGTTAATTTGTAAGAGATAAGGAAAGTCCAGATGGATAACCCAGACAACAAAAATATCGACTACCAGCAGGGAACGGTGAGTGCCGTTGACTTGCACGACGCCGTCCGTCGTGAGACGCCCCTGCACCCTGGAGAGAGGGGCACCGTGGGGGTCTCCGTCCTCGTGATCAGTGCCTTGATCCTCATCTTCGGGGGCGGTCAACTCTTCAGCACGAGCAATGGATTCGGATCGAGCATCTACGTCAGCAGCAGTTACGTTCCAGAGCCGCGTCCCAGCATCGGTGGCGGAGCCGAAGACGCTGTCAAGGCAGCCTGGATCGACGTGTGGATGAGTGACGGGAAAAAGGTTTACGCAAACTGCATCGCCTGTCACCAGGCATCCGGTCTCGGGCTCGCGGGCCAGTTCCCGCCGCTTGTGGGATCCGAGTGGGTTGATGGGGGAACGAAGCGACTCGGGGCGATCCTTCTCCACGGCATCAACGGGCCCTTCAAGGTCGCCGGGCAGTCCTACAACCAGCTCATGCCGGCGTGGAGTACCCTCAGCGATGACAAGATCGCTCAGGTGATCACTTACATTCGCCGTGAATTCGGCAGTCTCCCAGAAGGCGATGACGGCGTAGTAACAGCGGAAATGGTCAAGGCGGCACGGGAAGAGTTCAGCGGTCAGGCAGTCACCTACACGGAGGCTGAGCTGCTCGCTATCCCGGCCGATGCGGCCCTCCCGGGGGCCAGAGTTGATTTGCAGACAGGGGAGCCGCTTCCCTAAGGAGTGTGCGGCCCCGTTACCGTGGACAGATGGTTGTTGGAGTTTGGAGTTTGGAGTTTGGTGATTAGAGTCTTCGCTACGAAGACAACGAATATTTTTGAATTACAGGTATGAGCGCAGCAGCAGAACACACGCACGCCGAGTCTCATGGTGAACACGATCACCACGAGCATTATGAGCCATTCTGGAGGAAATACATCTTCTCGACCGACCACAAGGTGATCGGCCTGCAATATGGTTTCACCTCTCTCGTCTTTCTAGCCTTCGGCTTTTTCCTGATGATGGTGATGCGGTGGAGTATCGCTTATCCGGACCGTGCCGTCCCGCTGCTCGCAGACTGGCCCTGGTTCCAGGCATGGCTCGACGATGGCGGCAGGGTCACTGGCGACCTCTACAATATGTTCGGCGCCATGCACGGAACGATCATGGTCTTCCTCGGGATCGTGCCGCTCGCCTTCGGTGCTTTCGGCAACTACGTCACGCCGCTGCAGATCGGTGCGCCCGACATGGCCTTTCCCCGCCTCAACATGGCGAGCTACTGGCTCTACCTTCTCGGAGGCGCGCTCATGTTCGTGAGCTTTTTCCTGCCCTCGGGGGCGGCCAAGGCGGGCTGGACAAATTATTCTCCCCTCGCCACGACGACGGATCTGCAGTTCGGTGACCTTTTCTGGACCGGGCAGACCCAGTGGCTGGTCGGTATGGCGCTGCTGATCACTTCTTCGCTCCTCGGAGCGGTGAACTTCATCTGCACGATCATCAACCTGCGTTGCCGCGGCATGACGTGGATGCGCCTGCCCTTCTTCGTGTGGGCGATGCTCGTCACCGGCTTCCTTCTGCTCCTCGCCTTCCCCCCGCTCGAGGTAGCTGCGATCATGCAGCTGATGGATCGCCTGGCGGGCACGAGTTTCTTCATCCCGACCGGGCTGAACGTCAGCGGCATGTCCTTTGATGCGGCTGGCGGAGGCAGTCCGCTGCTCTACCAGCACCTCTTCTGGTTCCTCGCGCACCCCGAGGTGTATGTGCTGATCCTCCCGGCACTTGCGATTGTTGCCGAGATCATTCCCTGCAATACCCGCAAGCCGCTCTGGGGCTACAAGATCATGGTCTACGCGGTCATGGTCCTCGGTTTCCTGGCATTTATTGTCTGGGCTCACCACATGTATATCACGGGCATGGGGCCTGCGGTCTCGACCTTCTTCCAGACGACTACCGTGCTCATTTCGATACCCTCGGTGATCCTGATCACTTCGCTGCTCATCTCGATGTGGGGTGGTTCGATCCGCTTTACCGTGCCGATGCTTTTTGCGACGGCTTTTATCCCGATGTTCGGGATCGGCGGACTCACCGGTCTACCGCTCGCCTTCAGTCTTCCCGACCTTCATTTGCACGACACCTATTACGTGATCGGTCACTTCCATTACATCGTGGCCCCGGGAACCATTTTCGGTCTCTTCGCGGGGATCTATCACTGGTTCCCGAAAATCACCGGTCGCATGATGAGCACCCGCCTGGGGCATCTCCACTTCTGGCCTTCGCTTATCTTCATGAACGGTATCTTCGCCCCAATGTTCTTCCAGGGCATGGCTGGCTTCCATCGTCGTGCTTTCGACGGCGGCAAGGCTTACGAGCAGATTTCGAATCAGGTCTTCGCCGAGCCGAATACGTTCTTCGCCAACCTCGCCGAGTTGCTTCACGTGATCCCCGCTGATGCGCCTCTGCGGATGATCGATCTCAATATCGTGACTTCGGGCTCGGCCTGGCTCCTGGCGGTCTTTCAGGTTCCCTTCATCATCAACATTTTCATCAGTGTCTTCATCGGCAAGAAAGTGACGAGTGACAACCCGTGGGATGCCACGACGCTCGAGTGGGCTACCCCGACGCCTCCGCCGCATGGGAACTTTATAACCGAACCGGTTGCCTATCGAGGCCCCTACGAGTATAGCGTGCCCGGGGCACCGAAGGACTTTTCCCCTCAGTTCGAGAACGATCCGTCGTCTATCGGAGAAAACTCGGCGAAAGTCGGGGAGGCTTCGACGAAGCAGTCCAGCGCCCATTGAGGAGAAGCGACCGAGAGGAAACAGAGTTTAAATTCAGCGAAAGAAATTCAGGATCATGGAAATCCCTTACGAAGTGACGCCACGGCGTGACACAGGTCTCTACAACGCCAAGCTTGGGGTGTGGCTTTTCCTCGCCTCCGAGGTGATGCTTTTCGGTGGGCTCTTCTCAGCCTACGTCTTTCTGCGCCTCGGGGTGCAGGATGGGGTCGACAATCCCTGGCCTTGGGGCGTGAGTGTCCACAAAAGCTTCGTCTGGCTGGGGGCGATCAATACCGTCGTCCTCATTGCCTCCAGTGTCGGGGTCGTCTTTGCCTGGGTCTCGCTCAAAGAACGAAATTGGCGGCGCTATCAGATCTGGATGTATTTTGTGGTCGCCTGTGCGGTCGTCTTCATGTGCTTGAAGATGGTCGAGTACAACAGCAAGCTGAACCACCACCACGGCATCAAGCTCATTGACAATTCGGTCATGGAGGGGGTTATCCTCGATCAGACTGATGAACTCCGCTTCAATGGTGAGACGATCACCTTCGGCCTCCAGGGCGCTCTTCCTGCAGTCCTCCGGGATCTCGACAGCAAGGAGTTTCCGGCTTTCACGGTGACTGACGGGCCCGAAGGTTCCGCCGGGACGGAGTTGAAAACCGCCTCTGCTTTTAAGTCATGGTTCCACGACAGCCGCCGGGATTTCTTCAAAGCGCTTGCTACGGATCGCAAACGCTATCGCGCAGAGATCGCGTCCGGTGTCGCCAACCCCAAGCCGGTCGCGGTCAAGGGCAATGCGACGGTGACCGCCGCCGCACCCTTCGCGCTGCATGGCAGCCCCCGTAAGATCGTGGGCCACAATGAAACGACCGTGAACTACCGCGACGGCGTAAAGGTTGAGGGCACGCTCATCAGCGACGATGTTATTTTCGAGGTGCACGAAGTCGATATGCAGCTCGTCCTGCCACAGCAGCAGCGGGAGTCTCTGGTCTGGGACGTAATTGGCGACGATGCCGCGAAGCAGAGCTTTTTCACACAGCAGAGCCAGAAGTATCAGGAACTCGTCAGTTACTACGACAAGCGCGGTGAGGTCGTTCCGGAAAAGATGCTTCGCGGTCGTCTCCTCAATGTTCATTACGTCCACGTCCCGGCAGAGGGGCACGAGGGTGGCGAAGGGCATGGGGAAAAGGACAAGCATGCTTCTGTCCACACCAGCGAGACCGCTCTCACTGCCGGGTCCGTGGGCGGAGAGGGCAAACACGGGCCTTCGCGTCTCCTCGTCATTCCCCGCGAGCAGGTCAAGTTCATGGGCAATCACGGTCCCCGTTACGGGAACTACTACGCGATCTATTTTACGATGACGGCTCTCCACGGGATCCACGTGGTCGGCGGGGCACTCGTCCTTCTCTTCTTTGTGGTCTTCGGAAAGAAGCTCTACCTCAAGAACCCCGAGCACCTCGCGAACCGCGTCGAGGTTGGGGGGCTGTTCTGGCACTTTGTGGATCTGATCTGGATCTTCCTCTTCCCGATCATGTATCTCCTCTGATTACCCTGATTTTTGACCCATTCTTTCAACGATCTCAAAGCCATGTCTGAAGCGACTCACGACTACAGCAAGACGAAAAAGACCTACGCAAAGGTAGGCATAGCCCTCGGCGTATGCACCTGTATCACAGTGGCGTTGGGGCTTTACCCGCCGTTCGATGTTGGCCCTCCCGGCCCCACACCCGGGGATTTTGTCATCGGCCTTGCCGTGGCAACGACGAAAGCAAGTCTCGTCGCCCTCATTTTCATGCACTTGAATCACGAGCGCGGCCTCATCTACAAGCTGCTTCTTTTCACCTGTGTTTTTGCTCTCGGCCTCATGGCTTTAACGCTTTTTTCGGACTTGGACGGCATCGTCGAACAGTATGATACCAACAAGACGACGGGCGGGTGGATGCTGAACGAGCGGCCCGAGTAGAATCAACAACGAAGACAACGATTATGTCCCTGAGAAACTTCCACATCGCCTTCATCAGCGTCGCGACACTCTTTTTCTGGGGGTTCGCGGCTTGGTGCCTCCTCGTCATGGGCTTGCCGGAGATGTTCAAGCCGATGGGGTGGATCAGTATTGTCTTCGGTTTCGGGATGCTGATCTACGGGATCTGTTTTCTGAAAAAGACGAAGTCGCTCATCCTTTAATCAACGTAATAACCGGACAATGAACACGTCTTCCCTGTTTGATTCCATTCTCGCCTGTCCCATGTGTATGAGCGGCCTCTCCGGCGAGGGGCTCATGGCGGCGAACACGGCGATCGGTGTGATGCTGGTCGTGCTCTTTGCTGTGCTTGCCTCGTTCCTGGCCTTTATTGTTTACCTTGTGAAGCGGTCACGCCAGGTTGCGGCGGAAGACGCCGCTGCTGCTTCCCTTTGATCGCTGCCCTTCTCTCGCGTGGGCGGGGAGCGTTTTACCAACACCTTTTACGATATGATCGAGTGGATTAATGAGATTACGGGAATGCACGAAGTGGCATCGAGGCACGGTCACGTTGGCAACCACATGCTGGCGCTGATTCACTGGTTTATGGCTATTCTCTTTGTGGGATGGACCGCTTTCCTTGTTGTCATTCTCTTCAAATTTCGTCGCAAGAAGAACCCGAACGCGAGCTACAAGGGCGTGACGTCGCACTTCTCCACGCACATCGAGGTCGGCGTGGTGATCGTCGAGGTCGTCCTGCTTCTCGGTTTTGCCTTCCCGCTCTGGGCGACTCGTGCGGACGCCAAGGAGCGACCCTCTGGTGACGAGGTCGTTAATCTCCGCGCCGTTGGGGAGCAGTATCGCTGGACGTTCCACTATGCCGGTGCAGACAACATGGTCGGCCTGACCTCTCACGAGCGCTACAGCGGCGCGAATGCCGTCGGTCTCGTCGAGGAAGACCCGAACGCTGCCGACGATTTCGTATCGATAAACGAGCTCGTCGTCCCCGTTGGCCGTCCGGTTGTGATTCAGGTGACGTCGAAGGACGTCATCCACGGTCTCGCGATCATTCCGATGTTCAGCCAGCAGGATGCCATCCCCGGTTCCGAGATCCCGATGTGGTTCGTCCCTGATAAGGAAGGGGAGTGGAATATCGTCTGTGCCCAGCTCTGTGGAGCCGGCCATGCGCAGATGGTCGCCTACGTGAAGGCCGTCAGTAGTGAAGAGTTCGACACCTGGTACGCCGGGCAGACCCCACTCCTCCCGAAGAAGTAAGCTCCGGTCCGGTCCGGACAAGCGAGAGGGCGGACGCGGTGACGCGATCCGCTTTTTTTGTTGAAGGAAGAGTTGTCGGCGGGCGATCCGCCAGCGTATCCAACTACCATGATCCGTCATACCCCCGCCAGCAGACCTTTCCGCCTCTTCGCCAGGATCGTCGTTGTCGTCGCCATTCTCCTTGTCTGGTGGGGAGCGGCCACGACAACAAAACAGGCCGGGATGGTCTTCACCGACTGGCCGCTAAGCCTCGGTTCGTTCAATCCGCCCGGTTGGCTGGAGCACATGATCCCTTTCCTCGAGCACAGTCACCGGCTCCTCGCGAAGCTCGTCGGTGTGCTGGTGCTGTCTCTCTTTTGCTGGGCCTACGTGCGCTCCTGGAAGCGGGCTCTCGAGGTCTTTGTGCTCGTCGTGACCATGGCCGCAGTCCTTGGAGTCTTCATTGCGGCAGGGAACGAGCGCTACGATGCGGCGCAGAAGCAGCGGTGGCTCTTTCTCGGGCTGGGGCTCGCGACGCTCCCGATCGGGTGGCTCGTCTGGAGTTGGCGCAGCCGCGGATGGAGTCTCTTGCAGAAGCTCACCGGCCTCGCGTTGCTGATGGTCACGACTCAGGCCATCTTCGGCGGTCTGCGGGTCA
Source organism: Verrucomicrobiales bacterium (assembly GCA_041688355.1). Classification (GTDB taxonomy): domain Bacteria; phylum Verrucomicrobiota; class Verrucomicrobiia; order Verrucomicrobiales; family DEV007; genus Arctic95D-9. The sequence goes on from JBDNIL010000072.1 coordinate 8,849, forward strand.
CGGAGATCTCCAACGCTTTCGCGGTGGTGCATGGTTGTTTCGCCCAGGCCTTCTTCTGCGTCCTCATCCTCATCGTGATGGTCGCGGGAAGAGAGTGGGAGGGAGACGGGTATGCCGCGCCGCGATCGGAGCGCCGTTTCCTCAAGGCCACCGGGGTCGCGCTCGTCGCACTCGTTGCCATGCAGCTGATCTTCGGCGCCTCGATGCGCCATTTCCATCGTCACTCCCTTGCCGATGACGACCTTTTCCTCACCCGGGGGCAATGGATCCCGTCGTTCGAGGACCCGATGATCGCCCTGCTCTTCCTCCACAAGTTCACCGCGGTTTGCCTCTTCCTGTTTGTGGTCGGGATGGTCCTGCGGCTCAGGGTGAAGGCCTCCCTCAGTGATGTCGCCGCCGGTCATCATGCCGTTATTTTGTTGGGGTTGCTCGTCGGGCAGATCGTCCTCGGGCTCTCGGTCATCGGCACCGGGAAGAGCTTCTGGATCACCAACGTCCATGTCCTCAATGGTCTCGCGATCCTCGCCCTTGCCTTTGTTTTTGCAGTGAAGGCGATTCGGGGGAAATCGCCCGATGCCGCCCTCGCCAAAACGGGAAGGAGAGCGTAAGTTCCCGCGAGACTTTGGACGAAATGGCTGAGAGGCAAGTACATGACGGGCAGACCGGGGCGACTGGCATCCTGCGACAACTGCGGGGTGACCTCATCGCTTTGACAAAGGCGCGGCTCAGCGTCCTCGTCGTGCTGACGGCCTGCTTTGGATATTTTATCGCGACCAAAGGGCTTGGCACCTTCTCCTGGTTGACCTTCATGCACATGGTCTTCGGGACGACCCTCGCGGCGGCGGGAGCTTCGGTTTTCAACCAGCTCATGGAGGTCGAGTCTGATCGGCGCATGCTGCGGACTTCGGACCGCCCCCTCCCGGCGAATCGCATGCCGAAGCCCGCAGCGTTTATTCTGGGCTGGCTTCTCTGTGCCTTTGGCCTAATCCATCTCGGGGTGAAGGTAAACACGGGGGCCTTCGTGATGGCCGGCGCCACCCTGCTGACCTACCTCTTCATCTACACGCCGATGAAACGGGTCTCGTCGGCGAACACGATTGTCGGCGGAATCTCCGGAGCTCTCCCCCCCCTCATAGGATGGATGTCCGGCGGTCAGCCAGTTCTCAGCGCCGGCACCGCCTTTCTCTTCGGTCTGCTCTTCCTCTGGCAGTTGCCGCACTTCGCCGCGATCAACTGGATGTATCGGGAGGAGTACATGAGGGGCGGATTCAAGATGTGGTCGAACGAGGACGAGAGCGGGAAGAAGACCGCACGCATCGCCCTCTTCTACTCCGTCGTCCTGACGGTGCTTTCGATCGCCTTTCCCTTCATCACTTCGCTCATGGCGGGGTGGGGGGCGCTCAGCGGCGGTCTCCTCGGGGTCGTCATGGTCCTGCTCTCCCTGCGATTTTTGAAAAGCGGAAAACGCGACGACGCCCGGGTTCTCTTCTTTTACACCCTCCTTTACCTGCCCCTCATGATGATCGCGAGTTATCTCGCGTGGCGTGCGGTGGCCCCCTGGATCGTAACCCTTTGAGTGATGGAACCTGACGCAAACGAGATTCGCAACAAACTGATCGCCTGGTGGGGATCCATCATCGGCGTGTGCCTCATCATCGCCTTCGGTTCCATCGTCGTGACGGGGGCCTACCTCGCCCGCCGCGGGTATGAGATGGAAAACTGGCGTCCGCCCCATGTCGCGCGGCTCGAGACGGATCTCGACGCGATCAATCGCACGGGGGAGAAAGTGTCCCTCGGTCAGTTGCGGGGCAAGGTCTATGTCGCAGGCTACCAGTACACCGACTGCCCCGCCGGCTGCCTCGGTCTTGCCGCGATCATGAAAATGCTGGAGGCCGAGTTCGGCGACGATCCGCAGTTCCGCCTCGTCTCCATCAGTGTGAATCCCGCCGGCGACACGCCGGAGAAGATGGACGCCTGGGTGAAGGAAAAAGGAGTCGACTCCCCCGACTGGTGGTTTCTCACCGGAGACCCGGAAGCCTTTAGCAAGTACATGATCTCGAAGTTCAGGTTCTTTGCGACCGAAGAGATCACTGACCCCGCCCTCATCGCCACGCAGGGACCCTACGCGCACGATCAGCGGCTCGCCATCGTCGATGGAGACGCGAATATTCGCGGGTACTACGACGTGCTGAATCCGCAGCGGGCCGAGATCGAGTTCGAAAGACTCCGCCGTGATCTCAAAATGGTGCTCGACCCGAAGCTGAAGCTCGCCGATTTCAAGTAACTGATCCGACCCGACTCCATCCCGTTCATGACCCCGATCTTCGCCGCCATCAACTACGGAATCTTTCCGCCGATCAATGCGACGCTGAACGCTCTCAGCACCGTCCTCCTCATCACCGGGGTCATCCTCATCAAGTCCGGGCACAAGACGGCGCACCGGAATGTGATGGTCGCCGCGCTCATCAGTTCGGCCGCCTTCCTCGCCTGTTACCTGACCTACCACTACGGCGTCGGGAGCATCAAATTTCCGGTGGAGTATCCGCTCGCGCGGCGCATCTACCTCACGATCCTCGTTCCGCACATCATCCTCGCCGTGGTGAACCTGCCCTTCATCATTCTCCTCGTCGTGGCCGCCTTTCGCGGCAAATTCGAAAAGCACAAGAAGCTGGCGAAATACACCTTTCCCTCCTGGCTTTTTGTCTCGGTCACCGGGGTCATCATTTATTTGATGCTTTACCAGTGGTTCCCCCCGGTAAAGGCGGCCGCATCCCCTGACGAAGCCGTCATTTCCGACGCCCCGGCATCCCCAGTGACGACCGGCTCCGCAAAAGCGGGGCCCGAGATCCTCGAAGGACGACGCAAGGTCGGCGATCTCGTTTTTACTCCGGTTTCCCAGGCGATCCAGGCAGAGGCGGGGGAGAAGTTGATCGAGGTCGTTTTCTCCGTGGAGAATACCGCCTCGGTCCCGCTCCGCATCGTCAAGCTCGAGAGCGGTTGCGAGTGCCTCGAAGTCTCCATCGATCTGGACCCGATCCCGGCGAGGAAGTCGGCGAAGATCACCGGCATCTTTGACATCGAAAAGCTGCGGGGCAGCTCCGAGCGCAAGATCTCGGTCCTGACAGAGCAACATGACCTGCCTGTCTTTCTCACCACCCGCATTGAGGTCGAGCCCATCTACCTGATCGAGCAACAGATGACGACGTGGACCATCGGGAGCGATCCGGTCAAAAAGACGGTCATTTTTCGCGTCGTGCGTGACGAGCCCGTCCATGTCCTCAGCGCCGAGAGCAAGCGACCCGAGGTCACCTGCAAGCTCGTCGAGGTGGAAAAAGGTCGCCTTTACCACATCGAGCTGACGCCTGCCTCGACGGAGAACAGTCTCCTCGGCATCGTTCGTCTCCAGACCGATTGCGAGATCGAAGCCTACGCCAGTCCGCTCGCCTATTACTCGATCCAGTGAGATCATGAACGCGTGGAAGCAGGCCGGACTCATCCTCTCCCTCGCCGCTGTAGCGGGCGTGGCCTCGGCCGTTTTTCACCCGCTCCGACCGCCGTGGTATGAGGTATCGAGTGCCGCGGAGATGCGCTGGGGCATCTCGCTCGACGAAGCCCGCGAGATCATCGTCGCCGGCGACGTCGTCTGGATCGATGCGCGGAGCCGGGCGAACTACGAAGCGGATCATCTCCCCGGCGCCATCCTCCTCAATCCCGAAGAGTGGGGCGAGCTGGTCTTCAACAGCCAGGAAAGTCTCCAGGCCGCCTTTACTCGACCGGTCATCGTCTACTGCGACGGGGACGCCTGTACCCGCAGTGGCGAGGTCAGTGAACTTCTCCGCGAGCAGATGGGGCTCGATCCCGTTTACATCCTCCAGGGCGAGTGGCGCGAGCTCCGCAGCGCCGTGACGGCGGAGTAGCGTCTACGTTCCAAACGCCCGGGACCAGAAGCGATCGAGGGCGTTCGCTTCGAACCAGGCCAGCGTCCAGACCTCGTCGCTGAGGATCGCGGCGGCTTTTTCCACGGGCACACAATAGGCGTCGGCCTCGAGTTCGCTGCCGTCGGGCACTCGCACGATGATAGTGCGCCGGTCGTAAAAGGTATCCTCGTAGGCATCGAGTCGCCGCAGCGCATCGTCGGAAACCTCGAGAAAGACCCGCCCGCTCACCGTCGCACTGTGCTCCGCGACTTCGACGATGCCCGGGTAGTCGGCATTGCGGACGCGGAAGTTGGCGTAACCGGACAGCACCGCCGGATGCGAGACGAGATCGGGGCAATGCGTCACCGCGTTCCAGATTTTCGGAACGAGCAGGGTGCCGTAGACAAAGACATTCATGATTTTCGGCCTTAGCCTTGATTTTGAGAGACGTATCCCGCAAGCTCGTGCCGTGCAAGTCCCCACTGCCATCATCCTGCTGCTCCTTGTCGCCGGTATCGCGATCCTGCAGGCCGGTTGCAAAACCTTGTCCTGGAAAAAGGACGCTGCCGCCCCTGCAGCGGTCGAGGAGACTCCCGCGCCGCCGGCGATGAGGATCCCTGTCGGCATGATTCACCATGTCGATCCCGCCGGGGGGTTTGTGCTGATCCGCTCGAGCCGACTGCTCCAGATCGAGCCGGGGACCGTCATTTCTGTCCTCGGCGACGATGGGGAACCCGTCGCGTCAGTCGAGGTGAGCCCCGCGCGGAAAGGGCAGTTTCTCACGGCCGACATCCGCAGCGGCACCCCTCTCGCCGGGCAACGCACCCTGATGGACTACGCGCCGACCGCCCCCGGGGCCGCCGCGCCCACCGCGGGTTCTGCCGGCGGCGACGACATCCAAGTCCTCGAGTGAGGCCCGCAGAGGGTGACATGTCACCCTGTCAGGTCATCCTCCCCACCCTGTCAGGTCGGTCAAAAGGCGAAAGAATGGCCCTTTGCATTCAACGATCATGAATTATCATAACCTTCATAATTTAATGCCATGTCTTCCGTGCCCCCACATGCCAACCAGCGCGCTTCCCCGGCGGGTCCGATTGTGACTGCGAAGCGGGCCCGGATCGAGGTCGCGAAGCCGGCGGCGTCGCGAAAGCTGACTCCCGCGCTACCTGTCGGCGCACTCGGGCAATTGGTGGATCTGCCGTCGGATCGCATTCTTCCCGTCTCGCTCGATGTCGTTGGCAAATTGCATGGAGGGTGGGGGACCGTGATATTTTCGGTGGAGGACGCGGTCGCCCTCTCACCGGTGTCGATCGGCGAGATGGAAAAAGCGACTGCCTATTCACTCTCCGTCGATGGGGCGCTCCCTTCCCGGATCCTGCGAGAGCGATTTCTAAAGGGAGCGGAGGATGTCCTCATCCGCACCTGCGAGGCGGCCGCCCATCAAGTCGTGATGGCGCGCGAGGCGCTCTCGGTGCCGTCGGATCTCGCGAGCCAGGCCTGCCTCGTCATGGCCGTAGCGGTGCTGGAAAGTGGTAAGGTCGCGGCAGTGATCTGTCGAGTCCACGATTTCTCTCAAAAGGGGGAAGCCGCCCCGATTGCCGCTCTGCAGGCGCTCGGGCTGCTGCGGTCCATCGCCAGCCTGCGGACCGACAATCGCATGATCCGGTCGCGCTTCGGGAAAGTGGCCGCTTTTGTCGAGCTACTCGCGGCATCCGAGGGCGGGATCGATTTCGCCGAGTGCTCCCGCCGCCTCGCCAATCATCTGCGCGAGACGCTCGAGTGTGACACTGTCGCCCTGTCCGTGAACCATTGGGGAAAGCAGCGTCTTGCCGCTGTCTCGGGCGAAGCGGGGCCGGTCGAGGCGCATTCTCCGGGTCGCCGCGCTCTTCTCACGCACCTTTCAGAATCGGTCCATCGCGGGCAGCCGCTCCTCTCCCGGCGCCAGCCCCCCGGCGCTCCCGGCCAGAGCGCGGGCACGCCCGGTCTGCGAGAGTGGTTCGACCCGGCCGTCGCCTACTGCCTGCCGCTCATCGATGCGAGCGGCAAACCGCGGGGCGGGTGGCTCTTCCTCTGGAACGCCGAGCCCGACGGTTTTGAGGAAAAACAATCGCTCATCAAGGCCGCCTCTCCCGAAGTGGCCCCGCTCCTCGCGTTGCTCAAAAAGGCCAAGCCGGGTGCCGCTCTCGGGGGCTTTCTGCGACTGTGGAAAAAGGGAAGCCAGTTCCAGCGCCGCACCGCCATCGTCGCTGCCGCTGCTGTCATCATCGCCATGTTCATCCCGCTGCCCTATCCGGTGGGGGCCACCTGTGAGTTGCAGCCGGTCGTGCGCCGGGTCATCGCGGCTCCTTTTGACGGCATCCTGCAGCGCTCGGCGGCGAAGGCCGGGGAGCTCGTCGAAGAAGGGCAACTGCTCGCTGAGATGGAGGGGCGCGAACTCCGCTCGCAGCTTGCCGAAGCCCTCGCGCAACGCGAGCGGGCGCTCAAGGAATCGGATACCGCCACTGCCGCCGGACGCATCGCCGAGGGACGCATCGCCGCGCTCGAGGCCGAGGGGCTCGGGCACCAGATCGAGCTGCTGGAGTATCGCCAGCGGCACCTCGAGGTGCGTTCACCCATTGCCGGACTCGTCCTGCAGGGGGATCTCGAGCGATCCGAGGGCGCGCCGCTCCGGGTGGGAGACACTCTTTTCGAAAACGGTCCGCTCGACCGCCTCGTCGCCGAAGTCGCGGTGCCGGCCAAGGATGTCTCCCTCGTCGCTGCCGGAGCCAAGGTGAAGCTGAAGCTCGAGTCCCACGTCAATGGGACGGCGGAGAGTGTTCTCCTGCGCGTCGCGCCGAAGTCCGAATGGATCGAGGATCGCAACGTCTTCATCTGCGAAGCGGAGATCGAAAATCCCGACGGGGCGCTGCGGGCGGGATTGAAGGGCAAAGCCAAAGTGGAGGGCCCCTCCCGGCCTCTCCTCTGGATACTCTGTCGCGACGCCTGGCTCGCCCTGCGCTACCACTTCTGGTGAGTATCTGTATCCTGACTAAAACTTAAAAATGAGTTCCTCCCACGAGACGCCCGACTTCGCCGTGCGCGAGATCGAGGTCACTGCGCCCCGCCTGCGCCCCGCCTGCGCGACGGTCTGCGCTGGACTTTCCAGCAGATCGGCGGCGAGGGCAGCTACCTGCTCGAGGATCCGCTGGGTGGTCGCTTCTACCGTCTCGGACGTCGCGAGTATGAATTTGCGAAACGCCTCGACGGAAACCAGACCGTCTCCGATCTCGTCGCGACCTCCGCCCGGGGCGATAGCGGCACCTCCCTCGAGGCCGGCGAAGCGACCTCGCTCGTGCGTATGCTCATCGATGCAGGGCTCGTGACCACTGCCGACAGCGATCACGCTGCGCGGGTCTGGGAGGAGGTGAACACCAAGCAGGATTCGAAGCGGACCCTCGGTAAAATGGGGCAGATCATGTTCCTGAAACTGCCGCTCGGCAATCCCGATCGTTTTTTTGCGGCGGCAGCGTCGAAGATGGGCTGGCTCACCGGCCCTCTCTTCGGTGTCGTCTGGCTGGTCGTCCTGATCTGGGGAGCGGTCGCTATCTTCGGGGAAAAGGAGCGCTTCTCCGCGCAGATGTCAGGCCTCTTTGACTTTGGAAATCTCTGGATCCTCGGCGGGCTCTGGCTCGTGCTGAAGGTCTTCCACGAATGTTGGCACGGTCTCGTCTGCCGTCGCTTCGGTGGTGTGGTCCCCGAGGCGGGGGTCACTCTCCTGCTTTTGACGACTCCGTTAGGGTACGTGAATGCCTCGTCCAGCACCGCCTTTGCCTCGAAATGGCAGCGCATCGCGGTCTCGGCCGCAGGGATCTACGGCGAGCTTTTTGTCGCTGCTCTCGCGGCGATCCTCTGGTCAAAGGTCGAGCCGGGAGCGCTGAGCGGGGCGCTCCACCAGATCGTCGTGCTCTCGAGCATCACGACGCTGCTCTTTAATGCGAATCCGCTGATGCGCTTCGACGGGTACTACATCCTCGCCGATCTCCTCGACATTCCGAACCTATTCACGAAGGGGCAGAAGGTCAGCCAGTGGATCTTTCGCCGCTGGATCCTCGGGATGAAAAAAGCGAAGTTCCCGCTCGCGAAGACGGAACGCGTCGGTGTCATCACCATCTACGGCCTCGCCGCCTCGGTCTGGAAGGTCGTCGTCGTCGTCGGACTACTCATCACGGCGGCCTTTCTTTTTGAAGGTGCCGGGCTCCTCCTTGCGGTCTTTGTCATCTGCATCATGATCGTGCAGGGGATCAACAACACGGTCGAATACCTGAAAAAATCCGCTCTCGCCGAAGGGCTGCGCCCGGTGAGGCTGGTCCTGCGGGTCGCTGCGGGACTCGGCCTCATCACCGCCGCCCTTTTCCTCATCAAGGTGACACCGACGGCGAAGGCGCCCGCAGTGGTGCAGGATGTCCGCGGGGGGGCTGTCCGGGTCGATTGCCCCGGCCTCCTCACCGAACTTTTTGTGAGCGACAGCGAACAGGTGAAGGAGGGCGACCTCCTCGCCCGACTCGAGAACATCGAGGAGATCTCGCGTCTGCATCGTCTCGAGACCGATATCGGGGGCAGTCGTCTGCGTCGCGATCAGTTCATCGAAGACGGCGAGATCGCGGCCTCTCAGGCAGAGATGGAGAACCTGGCCGCCCTCGAGGGAATCGCAAAGGATCTGCGAACCTACACCGCCAGTCTCGAACTGCGTGCTCCCCGCGCGGGCATCGTCGATGGTCGGCATCTGGAACTGCTCATTGGAACCTGGATCGAGCCGGGGCGGCTCCTCCTCTCCGTCGCGGCCGAGGACGCGAAGGAACTCGTCATCCTCGCCGCAGCGGAGGATCGGGAGAACTTCGAGGAATCCCGCCGCGCAAGCCGAGATGTCGTCTTCCAGCCTAGAGGGCGCTGGCAGACCTGGACGGCCGCCCTGCGCGATACGGTGCCGCGGGCGAGTCTCGAACCGGCCCATTTTGCCTTGATTACTCCCGGGGGGGGCCGCTCCCTGTGAAGCAGCGCGGGGATGCCCCCGATGCCAAGGCGAGCGACGAGAGCAACTCCGCCGCCTCGCGTTACGAGCTGACCAAGCCGCGTTTTGAAATCCGTGCCGATCTCGGCGGTGAGGGCAGCGCTTCGCTCCGCGACGGGGAGATGGGCATGGTCCTGGCCCGGGCTACGGAGGCGGACAGTCTCGCCGAACTGGGCCTGCGCGGTCTTCAGCGTCAGTTCGACCGGATCGTCGAGCAGCACATGGGCCAGTAGACTCAGGGAGACTCGCGTCCCTTCCGGTAGTCGCCGCGGCGGTAGAGATCCTCGACCCTTTCCCGGGCCCATGGCGTGCGCCGCAGGAACTTGAGACTCGAGGAAACGCTCGGGTCGTGGGTGAAACAGCGAATCGGGATGCGATACCCCATTTCCTCCCAGCCGATGTGATCGACGAGATCTTTCACCATCATTTCCAGAGTGATGCCGTGGAGCGGATCGGGCGAGGCCATGATCGTTGGACGCTACCAGCCTAACACATGCGCAAAAACGAGCGGCGCGACGATGGAGGCATCGGACTCGATGATGTACTTCGGGGTGTCTATACCGAGCTTGCCCCAGCTGATTTTTTCATTGGGCACCGCGCCGGAGTAGGATCCGTAGCTCGTCGTCGAGTCGCTGATCTGGCAGAAGTAGGCCCAGAGCGGTACATTCGCCATTCCGAAATCCTGATGCAGCATCGGGACGACACAGATCGGAAAGTCGCCCGCGATGCCTCCGCCGATCTGGAAAAAACCGAGCGGCGAAGAGGGTGTCGTCGAGGTATACCAGTTTGCGAGTTCCATCATATACTCGATCCCCGTGCGGACGACGTGGACGTTCTTCACGCTACCGCGAAGGCAGTGCGAGGCGAAGATGTTGCCCGTGGTGCTGTCCTCCCAGCCGGGGACGAAGATGGGGAGATCCTTTTCACAGGCCGCGACGAGCCAACTGTCGGCGGGGTCGATCTGGTATTCACTCTCGAGCTTACCGCTGCGAATGATGCGGTAGAGGAACTCGTGAGGGAAATGCCGACGACCCTCCGCCTCGGCTGTCTGCCACTCGTCGAGGATGACGTGCTCGAGGCGGCGGAAGGCCTCTTCCTCCGGGATGCAGGTGTCGGTGACGCGGTTGAGATGCTCGTCGAGGAGCGCCTGCTCCTGCTCCGGAGTGAGGTCGCGCCAGTTCGGGATGCGGCGGTAGTGATCGTGGGCGACGAGGTTGTAGAGGTCCTCCTCGAGATTTGCTCCGGTGCAGCAAATCCCGTGGATTTTCCCGGCCCGTATCATCTCGGCGAGGGAAAGCCCCAGTTCGGCGGTGCTCATCGCCCCCGCCATTGTGAAGAACATGCGTCCTCCCGAGTCGAGCAAGTCGTGCCAGCCGCGTGCAGCATCGACAACCGTGGCGGCGTTGAAATGGCGGTAGTGCCGCTCGATGAACTGGGTCACGCTTCCGGACATCAGATCAGCTTTCGAAGTAAGTGTAGCCCGCCATGCCGTTGCGGTAGGCTTCGAGAGCCTTGCGACGTTGCACGGCGGTGACCCTGCCATCGGTGATGGCGGTCTCGGCGAGTTCGCGGAACTGATCGACGAGCTTTTTGGGATCGTGCTCGACATATTCGAGCACGTCGGAGACGGAATCGCCCTCGACCTCGCGGGAGAACCTGACACGACCATTTTCCACGTCGACGCTCACCGCATGGGTATCGCCGAAGAGATTGTGAAGATCGCTCAATGTCTCCTGATAGGCCCCGACGAGGAAGATGCCGAGGAAGTAGGACTCGTTCTCCTTCGTCTCGTGGATGGGGAGGGTCTCAGTCACTTCGGAACCCGAGACATACTTTTTGATCATCCCGTCGCAGTCGCAGGTCACGTCGTGGATGACGCCCTGACGGGTGGGACGCTCGGCGAGGCGGTGAAGCGGCATTACGGGGAAAGCGCAGTCGATCGCCCACGAGTCGGCGAGCGACTGAAAGATGCTGAAGTTTCCGTAGTACTGATCGGCGAGCAGTCCCGAGAGGTCACGCAGTTCTTCGGGGACGTAGCGCAGCTTCCGTGTTTCGGTCGCGATGTCCGTCATCGCCCGCCAGTAACACTGCTCACAGACGGCTCGCTCCCGCAGGCTTATATCGCCGGTGAGAAAATTCTCGTGCAACTCTTCACGGTGGCGGTTGGCTTTGCCGAAGGATTCGAGGAGATTGTCCGCATTGATCCCGCGGGCCACTTCAGCAAGGGCGACGAGAGTCTCGTTGTCCCCCTCGTTCACGGAGAGTTCGTCACGATTTTCAAAACGGTTCACGTCGAGGATCTCGAGCGCGAGCATCGAGTAATGCGCGACCATGGCGCGGCCCGACTCGGTCACAAGGGTGGGATGCTCCACCCCGCTCTCATCGAGGACCCATTTCACCGCATCGACGAGGCTGTGGCAATACTCGTCGATGGAGTAGTTCGCGCTGGAGGAGCGGGTCGAGCGGGAACCGTCGTAGTCCACCGCGAGGCCGCCGCCGAGATTGAGCAGGCCCATCGGCGCGCCTTCCTTGACGAGACCGACATAGATGCGGGCCGTCTCCTCGATGGCACGCCGGATGATCGTGAGATCGGGAATCTGTGAGCCTTGATGGCAATGCAGCATCTGCAGCCAGCCGAGACGTCCCCGTTCGCGGAGGCGCTCGACCGTTTCGACGAGCTGGGCGAGGTTGAGGCCGAAGGGGCTTTTCTCGCCGCCCGACTTGGCCCACTGGCCCGCACCCTCGGCGGAAAGTTTCACCCGGACCCCGATGACCGGCTCGACCCCGAGAGCGGCGGAGCGTTCCTCGATGATGCCGAGCTCATGCGGCATCTCCAGGACCATGACGACACGCAGACCCAAAAGCTGACCGTAGAGCGCAAGATCGATGAACTCTTCGTCCTTGTAGCCGTTGCAGACGAGGAGCGCGTCGGAGTCCTTGAGATACGCCAGCGCGGCGATGAGCTCCGGTTTGCTGCCGACTTCGAAACCGTAGTGAAAACGGCGTCCATAGGCGGCGACCTCTTCGGCGACCTGCTGCTGCTGGTTCACCTTGATCGGGAAGACCCCGCGATACAAGCCGCCATACTCGAGATCGCTGATCGCCTTGGCGAAACCGTGGTAGAGCTCCTCGATGCGGCGCTCGAGGATGCGGGGGAAGCGGAGCAAAAGTGGTGGCCTGATCCCCCGGGCGTCGAGCTCGTCGAGGATCTTTGGAATGCTCACCGCATGGGGCGACCCGGTCGCGCGGTCGGTGAGATCCACGACCACTTCGCCGCGACGGGAAATCGAGTAGTAGCCGGCTCCCCAGTGATTGATGCCGTAGGTTTCGGACGCATCATCGACCGTCCATGCGGGTTCCGCTGGTTTCTCCTCGCCTTTCTTAGCCGAAGCTGCCGGTTTTCGTGGACGGGTCGTCGGAGTGGCAACAGGGATATCGGAAGGACGGCGCTGGCTCATTGTAGGGCAGTGTCAGGAGGCGAGAGATGGGTTTAAAAGTAGGAATACGGTCGTTAACCGTGAGACAGTCTCAAACTCAGTGCATTCCCGCAAGTTTCCACTAGGAAATAAAGCGACATATCCGCGCATTGCAGCCTTCCCGTCGGCCAACCGACCGGCTTTCCTCACATTTGAGCCCTTGCAAATCGCCCGAAGCCAATGACGTTTTCCCTTTTCCGCCCGGGATGACCCCGGTGGGAACACGGAACATCATGACAAATCGGTCACTCGCCACCACCTTAATCTGCTCCCTCCTGCTCTCTTTGATGTTCAGCGGCAGCTTCGTCCGCAGCGGACAGGACGCGGCGACGACCACCACCCCCGTCGCGCCGGTTCCGGATGGACCTTCGGAAATGGAAGAATCGACCATCTACCTTGCCTCGGGTGACGACATTGCCATTAATGCCGCGATTCGTGAACTCCCTGCCTCAGGCGGTCGTGTCATCCTCGGTCCTACCCTTTTCCCCGTGAGCGCCGCCATCGTCATCGACCGGGACAATGTCGAACTCCACGGAATCAGCACCGCGACGACCCTGCGCCTCACCGACTCCGCCAACTGCTCTGTCATCGTCATTGGTAGCACCGAGACCCCCGTCGCCCGGATCGTAAAAAACGTCGTCGTGAGAAATCTCGTCATCGATGGCAATCGAGGGGCTCAGCAGTTCGAATGCTGCGGCGGTCCCTGCGATCAGGGCGGGCTGTCCCACATCCGAAACAATGGGATCACCGTCCGGGGCACCGAGGACATTTCCATCCGCAACGTCATCACGCACAATTGCCGGTCCGGCGGTATCGTCCTCGAGAAATACTGTCGCCGCGTCGAGGTTCACGACTTTGAATCCTACAACAACGAGTTCGACGGACTCGCCGCCTACGAGACCGAGGACAGCACCTTCACCCAGATGAAGCTGTACAACAATCGCAGTGCAGCGGTCTCTTTTGATTGGAAATTCAACCGCAATCTCATCGCCGACTCCCAGTTCATCGAAAACGGGAGCCAGGGTATCTTCATGCGGGACTCGGTCGGCAATCAGTTCCGTAATCTCTACATCAACGACAATGGGGAGCAGGGGATCTTCGTCGCCGAGACCCGCGAGATCGCCAACTCGGCCTGCCGGGAGAATCGCTTTGACCGGGTCGTCGTGAGCGCCAACAGAACCCAGGGCATCCGGATCAACGACGCGAGCTGTGTCGGCAACGTCATTTCCAACTCGATCGTGAGTGGCAATAGAGGCGGGAACATCAGTCTCGCTGTCGAAGGCATGCTCATCGGTGCTGACACCGTGCCCCGGTAGGGAGGCCCAAGACTTTTTCTTGAAGCGGGGGAAAAGCGACGTAATTTCCCCCCTCACCGGCATCGGGTCCGCAACTCACCCGACACCATTTGGCGCGAATAGCTCAGCGGTAGAGCATCTCGTTTACACCGAGGCGGTCGGGGGTTCGAATCCCTCTTCGCGCACCAAATGGTAAAAGATCGCCGTCAAACCGTCGACAACCCCCGACCGCAGGTCGGGACTGCCGTTGGAGCTGTGCTCCAAATGGAAAAAGGCGAAGCCTGAGTCGCAGGTCAGCGAAGCTGACAACTCGAATCCCTCTTCGCGCACCAAATGGGGATCTCATACCCCATCGGTCAAGCGGGGGTGCTCGCCTTTCGTGGGGTAAACACCCCATGTTTACCGAGGCCGCATCGCTTATGCTTGTGCATGAACGTCCTTCTGTCGATCACTCCCACACTCCCACGCCCGATGCGCTTCAGGATCACGCGCATCCTCCATCGTTTAATGGCTCAAAATGAAAGGAAGTTCTGAGATCGTTCGATCTCATGTCATCAAAAACGGTGAACGGTTCCAAAGAAGTTTGGAGCAATGAGGGCATTCCGGCCTGAATCCACCCAAGCGCCATGCCTAACACTCCCGAAGCACCTGCCAATTCCACAGCGCATCAGCAGCCGGTCGAGACCGTAATCGCCACGCAAGACAGTCACGCGGATCGCGGCTTGAGCAAAGCAGGGGCCCGGGCGAGGCTGGAGCGCGACGGACGCAACGAATTGACCTCCAGGAAGCCGGTTCCCGGGTGGCGGAAGTTCCTCGCGCAGTTCGAAGACGTTCTCGTCATCGTACTGCTCGTAGCCACGGCAATCTCGGCAGTGCTGTGGATCGTCGAGCGCGATTCGGCGCTGCCTTACGAGGCCATCGCGATCTTTGCCGTCGTGCTCCTGAATGCGATCATCGGCTTCATTCAAACCTCACGCGCCGAGTCGGCGGTCGCCGCTCTGCGCCAGATGGCGGCAGCCCGGGCGAAGGTGTTCCGCGATGGCGAGCAGATGGAGGTTCCCGGTGCGGAGATCGTGATCGGCGACCTCATCCTGATTGAGGAGGGCGACACCGTGCCTGCCGATGCCCGCGTGATTCATTCCACCGCTCTGCAAATGGCCGAGGCGGCGCTCACGGGCGAAAGCTTGCCGGTTTTGAAAAACACCTCGCCCATCGCTGGCGATGCAGGCCTCGGCGACCGATTGAACATGATCTTTAGCGGCACCGCCGCGACATACGGTCATGGCAGAGCCATCGTCACCGCCACAGGCATGAATACCGAGATGGGACGAATCGCCGGAATGTTAGAGGCCGCGCCGCAGGAAACCACGCCGCTGCAAAAAGAACTCGACGGCGTCGGTAAGCGGCTTGCACTCATCGTCGTCAGCATCGCGGTGGTGATGATCGCCACGATCTTGCTGCTGGAGGATGTGCGCGGCTTTGCGGCCATCTTTGAAGTGCTAATCCTCGGTGTCGCGCTCGCCGTCGCCGCTGTGCCGGAAGGTTTGCCCGCCATGGTCACTGCCGTGCTCGCTTTAGGTGTCCAGCGCATGGCAAAGCGAAATGCGATCGTGCGCCATCTTGCTGCGGTGGAAACACTCGGCTCGGCAAACGTCATCGCCTCTGACAAAACCGGCACGCTTACGAAGAACGAGATGACGGTGCGTGCGGTCATCACCGCAAGTGGTCGCGTGGACTTTGAAGGCACCGGCTATGCTCCTGAAGGCGCGGTCAAGGTGGCCGACGGCGCGGCACTCGATGGGGCGATCCGCAGCGAGCTCGAACGTGCGCTCACCGTGGCCGACCGTGCGAACAACGCGAAGTTGCAGCAGGAAAACGGGCGCTCGATCACGACGACGTGGAGGAAGGCCTGGAGCAGGAACTCGTCTTCCTCGGTTTGATCGGCATGTTCGATCCACCGCGCGAGGAGGCCAAAGCGGCTGTCGCCCATGCCATCAGCGCCGGTATTCGCCCCATCATGATTACCGGTGATCACCCGAAAACCGCCGCAGTCATCGCCAAAGAACTTGGTATCGCGCCTGATGGCCGCGCCATCACCGGCAGTGAACTGGAGAAACTCAGCGACGAACAGCTCAAACAGACCGTGCGCGACATCTCTGTCTTTGCACGCGTCAATCCCGCACAAAAGCTGCGTCTCGTCAAAGCCCTGCAAGATAACGGCGCCACCGTGGCCATGACTGGCGACGGCGTGAACGATGCGCCCGCCTTGAAAACGGCCGACATCGGCGTGGCCATGGGCATCACCGGCACGGATGTCTCGAAAGAAGCCGCCGACATCGTCCTCACCGACGACAACTACGCCACCATTGTAGCCGCCGTCGAGGAAGGCCGCGCCATCTTCGCCAACATCCGCAAATTCCTCCGCTACCTGCTCTCCTCGAACTGCGGCGAAGTCATGACCATGTTCTTCGGCGTGCTGCTGGCGCAGGTGATCGGCCTCCATGCCGAGGATAGCGCTTTGGTCCTGCCTCTGCTCGCCACGCAGATCCTGTGGATCAATCTCGTCACCGATGGAGCGCCCGCATTGGCCCTCGGCGTTGATCCCGCCGAGCCGGACCTGATGAGTCTCCCGCCTCGTCCGCGTGAGGAAGGCATCATCACCGGACGGATGTGGTCAGGCATCGTCTTCGTCGGTGTGATCATGGCCGTGGGCACGCTGCTGGTGCTGGACGCCGCATTGCCCGGCGGTCTCATCGAAGGCACGGGCGACATTCGTTACGCTCAAACCATGGCCTTCACCACGCTCGTCATGTTTCAGCTTTTCAACGTCTTCAATGCCCGCTCAGACAGCCAAAGCGCCTTTCACGGCCTGTTTCAAAACCACTGGCTTTGGAGTGCCATCGCGTTGTCACTCCTTCTTCATGCCGCCGTGATCTACACACCCTTTTTGCAAAGCGCCTTTTCCACCATGCCTCTAACCACCGCCGACTGGGGCATCTGCGCCGCCACCGCCAGTTCCGTGTTGTGGCTGTGTGAACTCGGCAAGATCGTGATGCGCCTATGGAATGGCAGGCATCGCCGCGCGGCGCACTCTGTACCGTGATACGGCCCCGAGAGGCAAGGGTGTATCCCGGCGATCCAGACAGCCGGATGCGGTGGGTCTTTCCGAAAATGACGGGGAAAGGGATCTCGTTTCGTAGCGGGCGGGCTCACCCATGGCCGAGGGAATCGACGATTCGCTGTTTCGCCGCCCGTCTTGCCGGTGCGATAGCCGCGAGGGAAGTGAAAATCACGAGGAGAACAAAGGTTGAAAGCAGGTAAGCCGGGAGCAAGCGAATCTCCCAGACGATTTCGCGGGAAGTCACGGGTGGCTCCCAGGTTGGCTTGATCGCGCGGACGAGGAGGGCAATTCCCACCGTGATAATGAGGCCGGAGAATGCGCCGATGAAACCGAGAAGGGCACTCTCGATGCTGAAGAGCCAGATCACTCCCGGCTGCTTCAGGCCGAGCGCACGGAGCGTACCGATCTCTTTCGTTCGCTCGATCACGGCCATGCCGATCGTGTTGAGCACCGACATCGTCACGATGGTCGTGATGATCGCGAAGACGAGTCCGAAGATGACGTCGAACATCCGCTTTGTCCGCAGATAAAGCGCCGAGAACTCGTACCAGGGGATCACCTCCCAGGAGGATGCCGGGAAACGTTCTCGAAACGACGCGACGACCGCATCGGTGTCAGCCTCGGATTCCAGCATGAAGCGGACGCAACTGACGCCCTGCGTGTCGTAAAGTGTCTGGGCGAGAGCCAGTGGCAAAAAGACGTAGCGTTTGTTGAGCGCCTCGGTGGGCACCCCGACGATCTGAAGAACTTTGGCGTCGATCGCATTGATCTGCCCGTTGAAAGACGGGGCCATGAGAACCACGCTCGAGTCAATTTCGAGCCCCATGTTTTCCGCCAAGCCCGCGGCGATCGCGATCGCGTCGGGCGTCTCTTTGGTAATCGCTTTGCCGATGTAAGTGCTCCCGTCAGCGCTGCGCAGGGCGGTCGAGCGGGAGAAGATCGCGTCTTTTTCCTCGGGGACCATGGCCTGACCGAAAAAAAATCCCGGCGTGCCCTCGTAGTCGAGGCTGCCCTTCACCTCGAGCATGCCCGCACTCAGAAGGATGCGGGGATCTGCCGCGGCGAACGTTTTGATTGTTGCAAACTCATCGGCTGAAATAAGATAGTCCCCGGAGTCCGGACCACCGTAGTCGCGCGCTCCCTTTTTCCAGAGCTGGACGTGGCCATTGACCTCTTCGTAGATGTCCGCGCCCTCGATGCTGGCGAACATGTAGGTCGTGAATCCCGCGAGAACATTGATCGCCGCATAACCAAGAGCCACCGCAGCGATGGTCGTGACCGAACGATGTGCGTTGCGGAGGAGGTTGCGAAAGGCTAGAAAAAACCAGGTCACGGCAGGGCAGGTGTTTGAGGTACTCTTTTATTAGTTCGGTCAGGGAGCACTCGGAGACCCGCGCCATTGGGAGCCGACGCGCGGATCGCCGAGGCAGCGGAGCAGATCCATCAGCGCGTGACGATAACTGGGGAACGGATGCCGCTCCCCGGGAGTCAAGGGGCGGAGGTCTGAAACCAGCCCCGGCAGCTCGGCATGCGAAACGCCAACGTGGAGGTGATGGAGGCCATGATAAGGTTCGTGGAGCAGGGTTAATGACACGAGCCGACCGAGCCAGCCCTTCGCGACGATGCTCCGCGTGGCGCTGTTGGCGGTGTGGCCTGTCATGCCGACGTGCTCGATGTATTTTCGCCAGCTCTGAAGGTTGCCGGTGATGAAGGCCGGTGCAAAATACATCCAGAGAAGGTAAGGCCGTACGTCCCAGAATGAAACGGCGGCGATGATCCCGCTCCAGACGACGACGATCAGGGCCGCTTCGATCCAAATGCGTCGGCGTACTTTTTGATTCCGAATCGGTGAGCCTTTGCGGAGGAAAGTGCGGAAGAAGAGAAAAGGGGTGTAGAGAAAGCCGAAGGTGAGTTCGAGCACCGCCGCGAGAATGCGGGCCCAACGCGGTGTTCCCGAAATGACAAAGGGCCAGAGTTCCTCATCACGCTCGGTCGCGAGATAGGCATGATGAGACTGATGGGCGGCGCGATAAAGGCTGAAGGGGGGAGGAAGCTGAACGTGCCGATGAGAACGCCGTCGAACTCATTGAAGGTCCGATTAGGGCGGAGCCGCCCGTGAGTCGCCTCATGAAAGCCGACCGCCGCACCGTGCATGAGATGACTGGCGAGGAGAACAAGCGGCACCGCGAACCAAAGCGAGACGCCGCTCTTCAGCACGGTGAACAGCGCGATCTGCGTGAAGAGAAAGAGGAAGACGACGA
Organism: Verrucomicrobiales bacterium; assembly: GCA_041688355.1. Lineage (GTDB taxonomy): Bacteria > Verrucomicrobiota > Verrucomicrobiia > Verrucomicrobiales > DEV007 > Arctic95D-9. The sequence continues at coordinate 27,966 of JBDNIL010000072.1, forward strand.
TCTGGAAAGCCGAACGGCTAACCCAATGCGGTTCGTCCATGGTCTCTGAGGTTGGAATTTCGTTCATTGCAGGGAGGTCAAGAGGGCGGAGGTGAGGATTTCGGGTGAGCGGCATGCGCCCTCGAGGACGGACAAATAGAGGCGGCCCAGGTCACCGATGTCTTCGACGGGAAACATGGACTGCCGATAGAGCCAGGCGACTTCGAGCGCATCACCTTCCTCATTGATTTCGCAGGCGAGGTCGAAGCGGGCGGTGCCGGTGGAACGCATCCTGAGTTGCAGTGACAAACCGGGCACGGCCACATCCGGAACGGGATGGTTCTGCAGGGCGAAACGCACCTGAAAGACCGGGTTTTGGCCGGAGGCCGTGGTCTCGCCGAGAGCGCGCACGAGTTCGGCAAAGGGCATGGCGTTGGCGAAGGAATCCACCGTCTTCCGATGCGCG
>JBDNIL010000450.1:0-2475 GCA_041688355.1 Verrucomicrobiales bacterium
CCCACCGGCGGACGAAATTGCTCGGTGAGGATGATGCGCTTGTCATCGGTCATCGCGAGGATCGCGACGCAGCCCTTCGCATTTGTGCGGGTCACGTATTCCCAACCACGCGCGGTCTTCGCGTAGGTGAGGAATCGTCCCCGATAAATGACCTCATCCTCAACCATGTCGTCTGCCATGCCGTCTGCTCCGGACCGGGTCGTTACATCATCGGGTTGAGGAAGAGTTTGTTCTCTTCGAACTTCACGTCCGCCATCTGCTGCAGGGTCTGGAACTCGTCGAGACAGCTCATGCGGAGCCGGAGAAAGAGGTCGATGACCGGCTTGATGTTCCTCTTGCCCAGATCGATGCGCCCGAGATGCCAGTTCGTGGCGCGGTAGACCGTCTGTTGGCGGAATCTATCTGTCGAGATCGTCGCGCTCATCGTCAGAGGCATGCCGAAAAGCTCGCGCTCGATGATGATGTCGGCGAGCCCCGGCGTGAAGTCGATGTAGACCCCGCGGAATTTCACGAGTGCGGCCATCGGACCGGTCTGCTCGGCCTGAAGCCGGTGATTGAGATACTGGTTGACCTCTTCCTCGGTGAAGCTGAGGTCCGCCGTGCGCGAGATCATCATCTTCTGCGATTCCTCGAGGAGGTTGCGCGGCTTCACCGACGTGAGCGGGTTCACCGGATAGCCGGCGACCGAGGTCATCTCTCGCGGCAGCACGACGAGAACCACCACTGCGAGCATACCCATGGCCACGAGGGTCAGGAAGACCGTCATCACAGAGATGCCGCCTCCGCTACTGTAGGTCGGGCGGGGACGTTTGTAGCCGGACCCGGGGACTTTGCGGGTCGGCACGGCGGGGCGGCGCAACGGAGCGCGGCTCGTCACCTTCTTTTTCACCGCTGGTGGCGGTGGCGGTGGGGGGGCCTCGTAGGCGGGCTCGGGAGCCTCATCGTAGATCCCACCGGAGGCGTGGGCCGGATCGACATATTCCGCCTGCCGGTTCGGGTCCACGTAGGCCTGGCCGGGATCGGCGTAGGCCTGCTGCGTCTCGTCGTAGACCACGTTGGGGTCGGTTTCGTAGCCGCTTTCCCCGTAGACCTGATTTTCATCCACGAGTGCGGCACCGGGGTCGTAAGAGAGGCTTTCGTCGGGCACGTAGTGCTGCTCTTCGGAGGTGGCGCCCTCACGGATTGCCTCCTCATCGCTCTGCGACGAACCGTCGTCTCTTCTCGGTGGGGTGGGTTTCCGTGGATGAGGTGTCATGGCGTGTTGCGGGCTTTGCTAAAAAAAGTAGCCGGTCCGGACGGAATGGTCCCGGATCAGGTATCAGACTTGGGAGAAGCGGGAGCGGGAGCGGGAGCAGGAGCAGGGGTGCTCCCCGAAGCGGGCTTGGCATCCGAAGATGTCGGTGTCGACGAAGCCCCGCCGGAGTCGCCCGGAGCCTTGTCGGCGGTCTGGCCCTTCTTGTAGGAGGCGCTGCGGTAGTCGGTCTCGTAGAAACCCGATCCTTTGAAAATGATCCCCGCTCCCGTTCCGAGGAGACGTTTCACCTGCCCGTCGCACTCCTCCAGGGGGCAATCGGTAAGGCGCTCGTCCTTCATCGACTGAAACACCTCGTATTGGTGTCCGCACTTCTGGCATTTGTAGTCGTAGGTCGGCATGGGGATATGGAATAAAGAGAATGTTGTTCCCCCCCACTATGGAGACGCCGCACCATCCTTCAATTCGATTTTTCTCCAAAAACGAGCTATCTACCGCGATGATGCCCGCGACCGACGACTTCGAGATCACCCCCGCCGCCCTCAATGAGCTGCGCCAGACCCCCGGGTCCCCCGCTTTTCGCCTCATCGACTGCCGCGAGGACGACGAGTTCTCCCTCTGCCGCATCGAGGGCGCCGAGCTCTTTCCCCTCTCGCGCTTTGCCGACGCTCCCGCGAGTCTCCTCGCCCCGGACGACGACCGGGCGCTCATCGTCTACTGCCACCACGGGATGCGCTCGATGAACGCAACGATGTTCCTCCGCAACCGGGGCAAAGAAAAGGTCTGGAGTCTCGCCGGCGGGATCGAGCTGTGGTCGACGAGCATCGACCCGAGCGTGCCCCGTTACTGACGTTACTAAGCCCGCAATTCCCGATCAATCTCGACGAACGCCCCGGCCAGCGCTTCCCACTCCCGCTCGCGCGAAGTCCATCCCCCGCTCACGCGGATGACGCGGCCCATTTCCTCGTAGTCGAGCCCCATCGCCAGCATCACCGACGAGGGATTGCCTTGGCCCGCGCTGCACGCCGATCCCGTCGAGACGGAAAAGCCCCGCTGACTGAGCCGCGTGAGCCACTTCAGGTTTTTCGAATGTGGCACGACGAAGAGGGAGGTATTCCACAATCGCGGACCCGCCGCCGCGAGGATGCGGCAGCCGATCTCGGCCCCGATGTGTCTCTCGAAGGCATCACGAGAGGGGCCGAGGGAGAGGGCCGGGGACTCTC
>JBDNIL010000073.1:0-9385 GCA_041688355.1 Verrucomicrobiales bacterium
TCCGGTCCACGATGCGTGAGTGCCACGCGCGATAGCGCTTCGACACAGCGAAGCCTGAAATGCACAGCCTCCTCAGAGGCAAATCACGTGGTAGTAGCTGAGGCCGGTTCCCCGGATGCGTGATTGTCTCATGAGATTCTTTGAATGTGTTCGGCTGACCATTGATCTCAAGAACACTTTTTTGCAAGGGGGGAATTTCAAATAATTAACCTGTCCCCAAGAATTTCGCGAAATTAATCCAATCCTCAATCAAGCGGTGGTGGATCCCTATTTTCAGGCTGACCGATTTTCCTTCTGTGATCAAAAGGCGGAGGACCGATTCCGATTCTGCCGGGTTAGCCGGGAGGACCTCGGAAAATTTCACGCGTCTCAGATCTGGATTTACGAGACGATGGTTGCACCAATACTTAAAGAGGGGACGATTCTCGGAGTGAATGAGGCAGTGCGGGCGAAATTGACCAAAGGGCGCGATTCCATCCCCGACTGGATTCGCGTCCTTCCTGCTGGTGGAGAAGCCGTCGGGGACATTTACGCTCGGAGCCACGCGATGATTCAGATGTCCGATGCGTCCCTGACCGAAAACCTTCCGAGAGTGGGGTTCGAGGCGATGGCGTCGGGCACCGCGCTGTGCGTCGATAAGCGGGGCGGGTGGACTGAGCAGGTCATCCATGGGGAGACCCGGTTTCCTCTGCGCCGACCAGCGGGAGTTCGTGTGCTACGCGTCACGATTGGCTTACGAGCCTGAAGAAAGGAAGCGTCTCGTCGCCAACGCACGGGACCATCTGGGTTCTCGATGGAGCTTCGAAGCGTCGAAGGCCAGTTGGGCCTCTTTCTTTGATCGAGCTGGTCTATGGTGAGGGGTGGAGAGCGCGGGTAGAGGTCATGTAAATCAAAGGAATCGCCAGAAAGCACCCATTGCGCAGAGGAAGTTACTCCAATCAAGTGATTAGACTATCATCCTCGATAAGAAACAACTCAAACTTATGTTCAACGACTCTAGGATTCTTGTTACTGGTGGTGCCGGATTTATCGGCAGCGCTCTAGTTTGGGCATTAAATAAGCGGGGATATTCAGATATAGTAATCTCGGATCGGCTCGCTGACAACGGTAGTTGGCGGAACCTCGTTCCTCTGCAATTCTCGGACTACATTGATGCGGACGACCTTCTGGGCTTTGTGGAGCGCGGAAGTGACCTGGGAGGTGTTCAATATGTGTTTCATTTCGGAGCATGCTCTTCAACTACGGAAACGAATGCTGGATTTCTATTAAACAATAACTTTGACTTCACGCGCCGCCTATCACTATGGGCAATAGAAAAAGGCGTCCGTTTCGTTTACGCTTCATCCGCATCCACCTACGGTGATGGGTCGAAGGGGATGGATGATTTAGACCACAGATTGGACAGACTCCGACCTCTCAATCCTTACGCCTATTCAAAGCATTTGTTTGACGTCTATGCTATGCGTCACGCATATCTCGATCGCACAGTTGGCATCAAATACTTCAACGTCTTCGGGCCCAATGAAGATCACAAGGGAGACATGCGAAGCCTCGTTCCAAAAGCACTCGAGGAGATTGAGGCAACAGGCCGGGTGAGCCTTTTTAAGAGCTATCGTGGAGAATGGGGCCATGGCTGCCAGGAGCGCGACTTTCTTTACGTTAAGGATGCAGTTGAGATCGCTCTCCACCTCGCCTTTTCAAAGGACGCAAATGGCCTATTCAACGCCGGAACCGGAATCGCTCACACTTGGATTGACCTTGCAAATGCGGTCTTCTCGGCAATCGGACGCGAATCCCAGATTGAGTTCATTGAAATGCCGGAGGGGCTTCGAAAGCACTATCAATACAGAACCAGAGCTGAAATCGGGAAGTTGCTAAAATCCGGCTATCATACCGAAACGATCTCACTCTCTGATGCAGTGAAGGATTACGTTGCCAATTACCTAGATAAGGGACTGACATTAGGTTCTTGTCCGGAGAATGAACGCTAACCTTATTCCCTTGTGTGTTTGTTGCCTTGAGGAGTTACTTTAGAAAATTGACTGAGTTGGGAACCACTTGAATAGATGGCTCCAGAAGCATTAATCATCTACCAGGCTATATGCAATTAATTGACAGCGGAACCGTTCTAGTCACTGGATGTGCCGGGTTCATCGGGAGTCACACAACGGAACGCCTTTTAGAATCCGGACGGAGGGTTGTCGGTGTAGACGATTTCAGCACTGGAGCAATAGTGAATCTCGCGGGCTGCTTGAAACACCCGAATTTTATTATTGAGGAGTGCGACCTCTCGATTGAGGGCAGCGCAGATCGAGTCATCGCAAAACACAGGCCCGACGTTGTTGTTCACCTAGCCGGCCTCGTGGATGTTAATGCGGCCGAGGAGGATCCACTTCGCAATCAAAGACTTAATGTTCGGATGACTGCAGTGATCGCCCAAAGCGCTGCCCAGCACGGGGTGAGAAGAATTGTCTTCTCCTCGTCTGCAGCGGTTTATGGAGATTCAACAGAAGCGATGACCAGCGAACTATCCGACACCCGGCCCATCGGCAACTATGGCAAAGGAAAACTTGAATGCGAGCGAATGTTGAAGAAGATCGCCGCAGATTCTCAGATCGAGGTCGTGTCCGTGCGTTACTTCAATGTGTTTGGCCGCCGTCAGAGGCCCCAATCGCCCTATGCAGGGGTCCTTTCGCTGTTTCTTGAACAGTTCCAAACAGGAAGACCGGCGACGGTCTTCGGAGATGGCTTTCAAACCCGTGACTTCGTCGCGGTGGAAGACGTGGCCGTTGCGAATACATTGGCCGTGAAGTCGACTGGGTTGAAGTGCTTGACGGCAAACATATGCACAGGGAGATCTCATTCCCTGCTTGATGTCCTGGCAATTCTCCGCCGCGTCTTTCCCTATGCGCCCCAGTACGAATTTTACCCGGCTCGAGGCAAGGACATCCGCCATTCGTGCGGAGATCCCGAGGTTGCAGCTAAGGCGCTGGGTTTCAGATCGTCCATTACACTGGAGCAGGGACTGCTGTCGATGGTTCAAAATGGAGATCCATAAGTTAGACTCCGATCTGTGCTCAAGGATTGGCGGACTTAGCTCGAAACGTCGATCAATCAACTTCTCTCGCTATCCGGAATCCTCCAATCAATCTGTCGCACCCACAGCGAATAATGCCAAATAATATTGGCAAAGGGCCTGTTAGGGCCGGTAGGGTACCTCATTGGCAATGCAGGAGCGTCCTTGACGCTTACGAACAATCAACCTACAAGATCAGTTCCCCGCCCTACTCTTGAACTGAAGCGATCCAGTCGGCAACGGAATTATAGGGGTGCTCAAGTGAAAGTACTTTCAGGCGCTGCGTTGGAATCGTAAGTTGCCTTTCGATACACCATAAATTAACAGCCTCCAAGCATTCAACTTCACCGGACTCATACGCAGCCTTCCAAAATGGCCATGGATCGAATTCCCTACCTGGGCGCAGGTTTGAAACCAGAATGTTGAACTGCCTTGGGAAGCCAACGGCAAGCGCAATCCCCGCCGCGTCAATGATCGTACTGTCCGACAGGCGTACTTCATTCTGCTCCGAAACCCACAGAGATAGTCTTTTGTGTCTATGAAGAAGGGAAACTTTCAATAACGTATGGCCTTCTTGATCGATTTGAACGTAATCCAACTCACTCCCGAAAAACCATTTTGTCAGATCTAGTGATCCCCGAGAACAAACTAAAAGAAGAAGCCTAAACCGTAATTGGTCAGGCAACTGTGTAGGGACAATATTCCTGCGTTCCGCCGCTTCGGCGTAATCTTTGTTCCCAAACTTCGCAATCGAAGTAAGAATTGAAAGGGTATCTTCAATTGTGAGCGGCGCGTTGCCTGTAGCCATTAGTAGTTTGTCTACAAGGATTTCCCCCGCGCCTGAAGCAATTGCATCCGTAATTACATGTCTTTTGTCTTTGTCAGTGAGCAATGGGTCAGCACCAGCACTAAGCAATCTTTCGACAACGACTAAATTATTACGAGCGGCGGCCTCGTGGAGTGCGGATCGCCCAGACATCCTCGATACCCATTTCGGAGAGGCTCCCATAGTGAGGAGCTCTAGCGCGAGGTCCCAATTGGCATGCCGGCATGAAACATATAACGCCGGAGAAAGAGCTGACTCAACGTTGCTTGCTAAAGCCATTAAACGCAAAAAATCATCTGTCGTAGATCTCGCTGAGAATCTAACGAGATCGTCAAACGAAATGGCTCGATGAGAAAGAGGTAATAGGTAGCGGACGGCTTCTAACGATCCAGAATCGGCAGCTAGCGATAAAAGGTCCCGTTCATTTGGCGCAGTCATCGGAACTGGAGTTTGACTGCTGCTTAGCCACCGAAGTATATCTATACGCCCCCCGATCGAGGCGGATCTCCAAACGTTCTCGCGAAATTCCACTCGATTAGCTACTTGCAGATCGGCAATCCTGAGAACATCACTATTGCCAAATGTCGCCGCAAGGAGGCCGGCTTCTCGCAGCATTTGATCATCAAATTGTGAGAACTTGGACCATGAGACCATGTGAGTTTCTCCAATCCAAGATGCGATCATCGGCAAAGTATCGGAGGACGGATACCTTCCTGTTCCGAGAAATTCGGACAGATACGTGTTCGAGAAATAGAGTGTGTAATCGCTATAGGAATCAAGCCGTTCAGGATCAAAGAAGTCAACGGATTCCACTACGCGGCTAGGCAAAAATGAAATTTGAGAAGATGATGGCTCGAACAAAACTTCGTTTTGCAAGAGAAATCCGATGCCGAGTAACACATCGACACCAAGCATTGCCAAGACGGGATGTTCAGCTCCTGCGATTACAGATCCTTTAGGGAAGCCTGTTGTCTCAACTGTAAATTTGGGGGCCGCGTCTTGGTATGCAATGCATTTCCCTAGCGATCTCTCGTCTCCTGCGATGGCAATTGCAATCGAGTCAGGGGGATCTTCGATCCCGAAAGATCTTGCTTGATTTGAAGAAGTAATCATGTAATCAAACCGCCCGCCGGAATCGATCAGAAATCGAAGAGGGTCTGGTGCATTTGGAGATCCCTCAAAGATGGGTAAGATCGCCCAAACAGGATCGATCTCTGCATCAGATTGCTGCCCCTTGGGCAAGTTTATTACAAACGTCTTCTTAGACAAATTTAGCGAAAAGGATAAGTTACGGAGTAAATCCCAGCCAATAACTCCGAAAATCTCTTCCGCCTCGGATATTGGAGCGAATATGCCGTTATCTCTCCAAAGACCATGTAGCGTGAATCTCGTTCCCTTGATACTAATCTCATCTACGTCGAGAAGCTCAAGATCTAGATCATTGGCTGTCTTTACGCTGCCACGAAATTCCCGAGGTCTCAAATTTAGTTTCTTTGCTGAGTCCGAAAACAAAAAGGTTCTCGATGACGCAGTGTCGATGAAGAATCGAACAGGCGCATTCTTATCGATTGAAACATCAATCGTCGGCTGGGTTCCGACGAATTTGATTTCGCTCACTTCGAAGCGGATGCCTTCTTTTTGGGTGTAGGAAATTCCATTTAAAAGAAATGGGGAGTGGAGATCGCCCTCAACTAGCGCGGAAGCCTCTTGTGAAACACGCAGAACCAGAGTGGCAATAATGAATACCTTTGCAAAAAAATAGTAATTGATATTATGTTGTGTCATTTCATTATTCTAAATACAATGTTTACAGTGAATTGCATGCATTTTGCGATTCTTGTAAAACTTAGTCTAAACAGAGAAAAAATTTCGCCATAAATGAAAATATAGAAGGACCGGAAGGAAGTCCAATTGCTAGGAATTTGCTTTTTCATCCCTTCCGCATCCTTGCCACCCTTGGGCCGGGGAAGGAGGGGGTTCAGGGGGAGGTAGGGGACGATTAGGGCCATCGACAGTGAAAAATGCCTGATTTCAGCAGTAAGGTCAATGATTTTCAGGCGAATTCCGAAGTTTCGCTATCATTGAGGCGAAAATTGAGGCGAAAAATCAAGACCTCCGGGCATGGGTTCTCGCTCCCGCTTGATTTCCGTTTCAAAATCAATCGGGTTTCCGACTACGCGGGCCACGCTCTGTCTCAGTTCGCCCCGGAGACGACCCACTCTTCCTCAAGGAAAGGATCGGGTGCGTCCAGGACGAGGCTGCGTCCATCGCCGGGCTTGCCGCTACGGTCGAACTCCGGTGGGTGTGCCGCCTTCAGCGCCACCTGCGGTGTGGCTTCGCCGTTTGCGCGCGCTATCGCGCCGTGGCAATCCCATACGGGTTCGCCACCCGTCCACCGTTTCGGTCCAAACTCCTCGAAGTCGTCGCGCCAAATCGCGTGGGGCGGCACCTCGATGGGCTCCATCGTGTCGATCTCGAAGGGTGGTTCGGGCGGCGGCGGCAGGGCGACAATTCCTTCCCATAATCCATGGAGCCTCAAAAAGAACTCGACCTCGCTCCGACGAATCATCGTCCCAACGCCCGTCATCATACCAGGGCAACAGGGACATTTGTGCGGATCCTCGCCCCAGGCGCGGATGATGAGATCGCGCCACAAGGGGCGAAGCGCACGCCCGCTTCTTTGCTCGGGCGGGGGAAGGACGAAGAGAGTCCCCGGTGGAGTTTCCTCTCCTCGCTCGGGCTTCTTCGCGTCCTTTATCTTCGGTCGGAGTCGCCCCGTCTTCGCCGCCATTCCCCGGCTCTTGTTCGAATAGAGTCCGATTGAGGTAGTCGCCGAAGGTCTGCACGGCAGCGACGGCGGCGAGTTGTCCCTCGGGCAGTTCAAGTCTCGCCCGCATCCAGTCGCGCAGGCTCGCGATGGCGGCACTGAAGAGATGGTCGAGAAGTTTACGCCGCTTGCGGAAAATTCCCCGCAAAGGCTTGGGCATCGTAAACACGAACTGCCGGGGCGGCACCTCGAAGCAGAGGACGCGGGCGATCCAGTCGCCGGTTTGACGGACTTTCCGTTGATGGCAGCGGGGGCAAAAATGCCGCGTCTTGCAGGTGAAGGCGAGGAGGCGCTCGTGGCCGCAATCGGGACACTGGAGCCTGGTGAATCCGGCGGCGAGGTCGCCGCAGCGATGGAACTGTCGGACGACGGCTATGGCGTCGTGGCGGAGCGGACCGTGGATGGGGCGGTGGCGCTTCTCGTAGCCGGCTTCGAAGTCGGACCAGCAGTGATGGACGACCTGCCACAGCGGTGAGGCACGGGAACGGCGTGGGCGATAGACGTAGGGCATGATAACTGTTCTTTAGAACAGTTATCATGCCGCTTGCCGAAGCAAAAGGGCAAATCTGAATTGGTCTTACCGACAAACTGACTCTCGTCGCCAGCTCGTCACGGGCGATCACGCCGTTGCCCCCCTGGATTTCGTCACGCCACAACGGGCGAATCGTGCAGGCGCATCAGTTGCCCTGCAGGAACCGCCAACTCAGCGTAGGTCCGTCCTTGGTCGTCACAGAATTCTACCTCGTAAACCTCGTGGTCGAGCTTCTCGGCTACGGTTCCGACTTGACCGGAAACGAGGCTTAACTCGGGCAGGTCCACGAGCAAGGCGACGACTTCGAGTGGTTCGAGGGAGATGTTCATCTTGAAAACGCTACTTCTTCGCGCTGATCGAACGGGCGGCTTTGGGTGCGTTTCCCTTGTTAGGGATTTTTTTCCGATCTTCCGATGCCGCAGCGGCCTCGCGTTTCATGGCATCTTCGAAGATCCGATGAAGGTCGAAATCGAACTTCGCGGCCAATGCTTCTCGCGCTTCGCGGAGTTCTTAAATGAGCGGGTTAATCATGGCCGGGTTAGATCAGGTTCGCATGCCGAGTCGACGGGTGATCGATTCGGGATCTTGGCGGAGATCGAGAATAGCGACAATGGCTAGGCGTCGCCCATGGATGCCGTAAAACAGCCCGAGTGGCGTTCTATGTATCACGAGGCGGCGAACGGGATCTTCATAGATCGGCCCTGATTCGGGAAACCGGCGGAGTTGGCCAATGGCACGGTCCACCGCATCGTAGAGGGCATCGCCGTACCGCTCGTAGTGCAGTTGGAACTCAGCGTCGGCTGCGGAGGTGAAGAAATGTTCTTCAATCTCCATCTACTCTTTTCCGAGTCGATGCTTGATCGCTTGCCAAGTCGTCCCCTGCTCCGGGTTCGCCAAATAGTGTTCCCAGCGTTCCCGGATCAGCTCCCTCTGGGCATCGTTTTGCGGGATAGCCTTCGGGTCTTCGGCGACGGCATCCCACAATTCCCCGGCCAAAATCCACTTTTCCTGTGGAGATAGGTCTGCGACTCCGGGTAGGCGCTCTGCGATCATGGTCCAAACTTACCGTTTGGGGAATGCGGTGTCAACTGCATGGCATGATCTAATGGATCGGGCCGAAGCATCGAAGCTCACACGTCCAAATTTGGCGCGAGCCATTTCTCGGCCACTTCCAACGGCATCCCCTTCCTCCCCGCATAGACCTCCAACTGATCGCGACCGGGAGCGGAGCTCAGCTTTTTAGCGGTTAGCGGTTTAGCGATTAGCTTCATGAGAGGGCGATTGCTGTGACCTTACTCAATCTTCCAGGTTGGGCGCGAGCCATTTCTCGGCCATCTCCAAACTCATCCCCTTCCGCCCCGCATAAGCTTCCAACTGATCGCGTCCAATCTTGCCCACCCCAAAATACCGCGCCGACTCGTTAAAGAAGTACAACCCGCTCACACTCGACCCCGGGAACATCGCGTAGCTCGTCGTCAGCTCCATGCCGACTTTCTTCTCCACATCGAGCAGATCCCACAGAATCTGCTTCTCGGTATGATCGGGACACCCCGGATAGCCGGCCGCAGGCCGGATCCCGCGATACTTCTCGGCGATCATTTCCTCGACGCTCAGATTCTCCGCTATCCCGAAGCCCATGAAGCGGCGCACCTTGCGATGGAGCAACTCGGCCAATCCCTCGGCAAAACGATCGGCGAGGGCCTGGATGAGGATGGCGGTGTAGTCGTCTCCGGCGTCGCGGAAGGTCTTCGCATATTCCTCGATCTCGTTTCCGGCGGTGACGGCGAAGGCGCCGAGGTAATCGGCGCGGCCGCTCTCGAGCGGGGCGACGAAGTCGGCGAGGCTCTGGAAGGGGGTGCCGGGCTTGACCTTCTCCTTTTGCTGACGGAGGAAGTGGAAGGTGCTGAGGACTTCGCTCCGTGACTCGTCGGTGAAGAGATTGATATCCTCTCCGGTGGAGGCGGCGGGCCAGACACCCCAGACGGCGCGGGCGTGGGCGCGGTTGTTCTGGATGAGCTCGTCGAGGATGGTGCGGGCGTCGTCGTAGAGTTTGGTCGCTTCCTCGCCGTGGTTGGGGTGACTGAGGATCTTGGGGAAGACCCCGCGCATCTCCCAGGCGTGGAA
>JBDNIL010000074.1:0-6109 GCA_041688355.1 Verrucomicrobiales bacterium
AGGTGGCAAGCCCGTAAGATCGAGGGAGAGACGCCGGGCGAGAACATGCGGAGCGGCGGCGGGCGAAAGGGCGAGCTTCTTCTCCGCTAGCTTCGCTTTGATGAAGCCATCGATGGGGTTGCCCGATTCGCCGCCAGTCGCGGGGACATCGGGCCTCTCCAGCGGCGCGTAGGACCAGTGCGGCTCATACTCGGCCCCCTCGGCAACCCAGCGGCGGAAGAGCTCCTTTTGCGCGGGAGTGAGCGGCTTGTGGGCCTTGTCCGGCGGCATCGGATCGCCCTCGTCGAAGATACGGGCGATGATCTCGCTCTTGTCAGGGTCGCCGGCGACGATAGGGAGGACACCCTCCTCGGTTTCTTTGAGCGCCTCAGCCCGGATGTCGAGCCGCAGCCCCGCCTCGCGGGTGTTCGCGTCGAACCCGTGACAGTGAAAGCACGTGTCCGACATGATGGGCCGGATGTCCCGGTTGAAAGATACCTTTGCCGGTGCCGAAGTCTCCGCCCCGTGGACGAACGTCAGAGCAATGAAGGGGATACCGAGAGTGAGGACGACTTTTTTCATCAGGGGAAAAGGCTTATCCGACCGCCGTGCGGCAATCAGAAAAGTTCTCGGGCGGGGTTTTGCTACAGCGGGAGGAGCCCGCACCCACCAAGTTACGTCTCCAGCGAAGCGAAATCTTACGAGCGAAGGATGCGGGTTCCGTTCCGGAGCGACAGACTACGAGTACGTCGGGTCTTTTCCCGGCTCAGTCTCGTAGAGGAACTCCTCGCGACCGAGGGTATGCGCCCTGACGACATCGGTCTCGAAGCGGAGATAACTCGGGTCTTCACGGAACATCGCGAGCTTGTCCCGGCTCTCGAAGTCGGCGGAAATGAAAAATCCGTAGGGATTCGCCGAATCAATGCTGCGGCCCGAGCGGAAGTTGTGCGCTTCATTGACCCGGTGAAAGCAGGAACGGCTCACACGGATCATTCCCTCAAGTTCATCGTCGGACTTGTCTTTGCCGATCCGGTACAGCGCGATGTAGTGGACCATAATGACGAAGATAGGGGGGAAACCGCGGCACTGCTCAGTTGCGCCACTCCAGTGCTCCCTTTTTGAGGGCGTAGAGATAGGCCACAAAAAGAATGCCGACAAAACCAAGCATGGCCCAGAGGAAGACCATAGCTCCCTCGCCGATCTGCTCGCGGTAGACCGTGGCCCAGGGGAAAAGGAAGACGACCTCGATGTCGAAAAGGACAAAGAGCATCGCGACGAGGTAGAACTTCACGCTGAACCGGGCCTGGGCACCGCCGATCGGGGTCATGCCGCACTCGTAGGCCGAGTCCTTCGTGGGATTGCGGAGCGCTCGCTTCCCAAGGAGGGCGCTGGCGACCAGAGTGGCACCGGCAAAACCGGATGCGAGCACGATCTGGAGGAGGACTGGGATGTAATCAGATACCATGATTCCAAAAAAAAATTCCGTTGAACTGAGTGGAACTCAGCTCAACGGAATGTATTGAATTTGGTCGTTCCGTCCAGACGATTTAACGTCTCTCGGGAGAAAGGTTCACCTGCCGTAAAGGCCGGTGCCATGAGAGCCACGAATCAAGTCGTTGCGGGAGCGCTGGCCGCGTCCTGAATATTTTCAAGGCCACGGTATTCTTTGCCATTCTTCTCGACAAGACCTCGGGTAACGAGATTCTGAAGCTTCTCGTAAGCGCGGAGGCGGAGCATTTCTTCCCCGCCACTAACGGCATTTCGAGCTTTCAAATTCTCATAAACGACCACAAAAAGGGCGTTAAACCCGAAGGTTTGTTTGTCAGAGAGTACGGTGACCAGCTCATCAGTAACATGATCTGGAACCCGTCGTGAGAATCGTGTTCTACGTGTGGTTGACATGAATTCCACTTTACCACACTCCTGCCTGAATGCCTACGGAATTCTCCACCAATTTCGCATAATCTGAATATTCTCAATATTGAGGTTCAGACAGGACATCAAACCCGAATTCGGTAAGTGCCTTAATTACAATGACTTTTAAGATAGGCGAACTAAGATGCGGGGAATTTGTGAAGGTGCAGCAATGGATGTACCCGCGCATTCCCGCCAAAGGACGCCGGGTCTCGCCCTTTTCCACGAGCCACTCATCAAAGGACGTCAGAGCCTCGACCCAGTCGGCGAGGGAGTAGTCTGATTCGTCGACATTATCGAGCAGCGCATCGAGTCCCCCGGCCTCCCCGCGATCAAGAAGACGAGAGAAGGCGGCCCACTCCGGAGAGTCTTTTCCCACCGCTTTTCCCACGGCGTCGAGGAGGTTTTGGAGGGACTCATTCATGACTCGCTAGGGAAAAGGAAACGGTAGCTCCCTCACTTCAGCTTTTTCAGCTCTTCGGGCGTGTAGGGAGCGCGGGCGGCGACGGACTCGCGGTAGCGGCCCACCGCGGCACCCGTGACGGGCGTGGCTCCGTTGCCCCAGGCATTGCGCACGTAGGTCATCATCGCGGCGAGTTCCTCATCATCGAGCTCGGGATTGTGCCGCAGTCCCGGCATCATCGGCTGGATCTCGGGCACGGTGTAGGTCTTCCCCATCACCTCGATCGGTCCCATCACGCCGTCCATGACGATGGCGATGAGACGCTGGTCGGACTCGAGGACCCACTCCGCCCCCGCCAGAGGCGGGGCGAGATACTGCTGCCCGTTGCCGTGGATCTGGTGGCAGGCCATACAGATCTGCTGGTAGAGGACCTCGCCCTCTTTGAACTGGCGCTTGTGCTCGGCGGTGGCGAGGTAGACTGCCTCTTCCCCCGTGCCCACGACGAAGAGGGCAGCGAGCGGCTTTACCCTGGCGGCATTGACGCCGGGCTGCTTCGCGGCGGTATCGAGAGCGGCAAGTTCCTTCACCGGCATGGGTTTGAACTTCTTGTCCTTCCCGCCCGAGAGCATGCCCTCGACGATGCCGGTGCGGATCTTCGCATCGGTCGCCGGGTCAGCGAGCACACCCAGGAGCACCTTCACCTCATCGGTCCGGCGCATTGCTACCGACGCCTTGGCGAGCGCGCCGTAGCCCTTCGGCGTCTCGAGGAGCGTTGCCAGTTCTTCGAGTTCCTTGCGAACATTGCGGCGCACGAGGGTCTCGATGAGAGGTGCCCGCAGGTTGTGGGTCGGGGGGAGAGATTTGAAAAGCGCCAGTTCGTGCCCTGACAGCCCGCTCACGGCGAGGTCGCCGGTGAGGAGATCTTTCTCATCCCTTTTCACCATCTCCGCGAGGAGCGGCACCGCCTTTTCCCCGAAAAGGCCAATGGTCGCAGCAAGCTGCCGACGAATGTGGAGATTCTCCGTCTCGCTGTAGCGGCTCAGCATTTTGAAAATCTTTTCGCCCTCAGCGCCCTTCACGAGCGACTCGGCGGCCCGGATGGCCTCGGCCACGAGGCGCGGGTAAGAGCTCTTCATGGCCTCTTCGAGCGTCATCGCATCGAGACGGCCCAGCCCCTCGAGCGTCCAGACCGCGTGGATCTTCGCCAGCTCGCCCGCGTCGCTACTGACGATTTCCTTCAAGGCCGGCACCACTTCGTCCACCTCGCCGCGCTCGATGATGAGCCGCTGGGCGGTGTCGCGCCACCAGCCGTTCGCATGGGAAAGGTGGGCGACGAGATCGAGTGACGATTCCTCCTGCATCCGGGGCTGACCGCTCCCGGCGCGGCCCTCGCTGTGACGCACGCGCCAGATCCGGCCAAGCCCGACAGGAGTGTCGAGACCGCGCTCCACGACCTGAGCGCGCAGGTAGGAGGTCATGTAAACGGAGTGCTGCAGGATGCCGCGGTAAAAATCTACTAAATAGAGCGATCCGTCGGGCGCCGTGTAGGCATGCACCATGCGGGAACGTTCGTCCGTCGAGGTGAGGAACTCGGCCCCCTCGTAGGCGCTCTTGATCGTTCGCATCCCGTTGGCGCCCTCGACCATGACGGCGCGCTTCACGAGATTGCCGGCCGGCTCGGTGATGAAGAGATTGCCCGCAAACTCCGCCGGGAACTGGTCGCCCCGGTAAACCGCCATGCCCGAGGCTGCGGTCGGAGAAAGGAGGTAGCCGTTCTCATCGAGAGTGCCCTTCATGTAGCCGCGATTGACCCCGGGGGTGATACGTGAGGGCCAGAGTTTCTGGTTCCTGATCGTGGAGGTCACGGCTGTCCGGAACGGGAAATTCGGGTTCCTGACCCGCAGCCCGGGGGCCACTTCCTCTGCCGAGATGAGGTTGGAGTTCGTGTTCGTGAAAAGGCGTCCGTAATTATCCTGCACGATCCCCCACTGGCCGCGCTCTTCGGTTTTTTCCTTGATCCAAGTGCCGTTCACCTTCTTATACCGCTGATCGCACTTGGCGTTGTAGACCCAGTTGTCGAGCGCGGTGATGAGCCCGTTCGGTTTGTGCTCGGGGTTGCCGCCCTCGGCGTAGTCTTCGTCGACGACAGTGACTTTGCCGGCGGTGATGGCCCCCTTTTCATCGATGAGGATCTCCGCTTCGTAGAGCCGTTCGTTGTCCGCGAAGAGCAGGGTCTTGTCCGCATCGACGAGAGCGACGGCGCGGGGGAGCAGGTATTTTTCGAGAAAGACAGTGTTTTTGTCGGCCTTGCCGTCGCCGTCGGTGTCCTCCAGGACAGAGATGCGGCCGTAGGTCGACTCCTCGAGCTTGCCGTCGATGTCGGGCATGTAGCCCAGCATCTCGGCGACCCAGATGCGACCGTTCCCGTCAAAAGCGAGGGCGACCGGGTCGTTGATCATCGGTTCGGCAGCGACGAGCTCGAGTTCGAAGCCTTTTTCCACGGCCATGCTGGCGGCGGCATCGGCCGGGGAGACCACCGGTGCGGCCGGGATTTTCCAATGCGCCGGCGGCGGCGCCATGTCATGATCAGCCTTATCACCCCGCTGCGCCAGCGCGAGTGTGCCGGAGACCGCTAGCGCTGCGCCGATGGAGAGAGAATTTTTAAAAATCATGCTGAGTAGTATCTCATTCGTGGTAACGATTTCAACCTCCCTAAAGAGGCGGGAAATCCGCCCTTTCCACCAAATTACTGAGCCAAAAACTGAACAATGAGCGTTTTAACCCCCGAATCCGGCATTGGTAAAGCCCTCGCCGATGCCCGCCTCATCGCCGTTCTCGTGATCGACGAGCTCGAAGCCGCCATACCCGTGGCCGAGGCCCTCCTCGCCGGCGGCGTCACCGCGATGGAGCTGACCCTGCGCACCCCCATCGCCCTCGACGCCGCCCGCCGCATCCGCGAGGCCTGTCCGGAGATGATGGTCGGCCTCGGCACGATCCTTTTCCCCGAGCAGGTCGAGGCCGCAGTGGCCTCGGGTGCCGCCTTCGGTGTTTCTCCCGGAGTGAACCCCGCCATCATCCGCCAGGCCAAAGCCGCCGGTCTCCCCTTCGGCCCCGGGATCATGACCCCGACGGACATCGACATGGCGATCCACGAAGGCTGCCGCCTTCTTAAATTTTTTCCCGCCGAGTCTTCAGGCGGTCTCGCCCATCTCAAGAACATCGCCGCGCCCTATGCCCATCTCGGACCGAAGTTTATTCCCCTTGGCGGCATCAGTCTCGCAAACATGATGACCTACCTCTCGAGCGACCTCATCGCCGCCGTCGGAGGCAGCTGGCTCGCCCCGCGTGAGGTGATCGGTGCCCGGGACTGGAAAAAGATCGAGCAAAACGCCCGCGAGGCGATTGCTGCGATGAGGGGGTGAGTCACTTCCCCTTCGCCACAAAGTCGAGCAGATAACTCGCGATCGGCTTCACCACTTCGCGGAACTTCGCCGCCCGATCCCCGCTCAGGAGCGCTTTCTCGACTGCCGGATTGTCGATAAACTCGACCTCGAGGAAACACTTCGGCACCTCCTTGAGATGCGGCTGGCGGAGCAGTTGGAAAAAGAAGTTCGACCCCACGCCCCCATGAAGATGGCCGTCGGTGATGACCCCGCGGTTCTTCGATGCGGGGAGAAAAGGCTTCACTCCCGCCGCGCAGGCTGCCGCGAGGCCTTCGGCAAAGGCCCGGTCGATCCCGTAAGTCGGATTGCGGTTCTCCGCCGCGATCAGCGCGAGACTGCCCATGGCACTGGCTCCGCCGCCCGCATTGAA
>JBDNIL010000075.1:0-17502 GCA_041688355.1 Verrucomicrobiales bacterium
GTCCGGCGTCCGGCGTCCGGCGTCCGGCGTCCGGCGTCCGGCGTTGTTCCGGCAATCGATACTCTGAACGCGCACGCCGGGCGGGACGGATCAGGCCTGCTTCATGACCCAGCGCAGTTCGGTGGCGAGGCGTTCGGCGGTGTAAGGCTTGGGGAGGATGCCGGCGAAGCCATGCTCAAGGGCGGCGTTCCGGGCATTCTGCTCGAGGTAGCCGCTGCTCACGATGACTTTGGCTCCGCCGTCGATCTGCTTGATTGCGAGGGTGGCCTCGAGTCCGGAGATCCCGCCGGGGAGGGCGAGGTCCATCACGACGACATCGTATCTGCGGCCTTCGTTGCTGGCCTGGCGGTACATCTCTACGGCTTCTTCTCCGCTGGATGCGGCGTCGGAGCTGTAGCCGAGTTTTTTGATGATGGCGGAGGCGAGCAGCTGCATGGCCTGCTCGTCATCGACGATGAGGATGCGGCGTTCGGCGACGGGATCAGTGATCGCTGTGGCGGGGAGGGTATCGGTGGAGTTCATGGCTGAGAGATTAGTAGGCGGTGTAGGAGACTTTCTGGATTTCGTCGAGCGTGGTATTGCCGGCGAGGACGTGGATGAGGCCTTCCTGATAAAGGGTCTGGAAGCCGGTCTGCATGGCGGCTCGGCGCAGTTCGGTCTGGGTGGCCTGGCGCTCAATGAGGTCGGAGAGCTCGGTGTTCATCTCCGTCATTTCCATGAGAGCGACCCGACCGGAGTAGCCTGTCCCCGAACATTCGCCGCATCCGCTCGCGATGAAGATGGTGGTATTTTCCTTTTCCAGGGGCATGCCCTGGCGGACGAAGAGTTCCGCAATCTGGGGAGTTGCGACGAAGGGGCGTTTGCAATAGCTGCAGAGGCGGCGCACGAGACGCTGGGCCTGGGACATCGCGAGGGAGTCACCGACGAGATGCGGCTCGACGCCCATGGAGAGCAGGCGCGAGACAGCGCGCAGGGAGTCATTCGCGTGCAGGGTGGTGAGGACGAGGTGACCGGTCAGCGAGGCGTTGATCGCGGAGGTGGCGGTCTCTTTGTCACGGCACTCACCGATGAGGATGACGTCGGGGTCGGATCGCAGGAGAGCGCGCAATCCGTTGGCAAAGGTGAGCCCGTGGGTGGGATCGGTCTGGGTCTGGTTGATGCCCTCGATCTCGTACTCGATGGGATCCTCGATCGTGTGGATGTTGATGCCCTCATCGTTGACGCTGTTGATGAGGGCGTAGAGGGTGGTCGTCTTCCCCGAGCCGGTCGGGCCGGTGATGAGGACGAGCCCCTGGTCACGGCTCATGACGCGTTTGACGATGGCGCTCTGGCGTTTGGAAAAGTTGAGCTGGGAGAGTTCCTTCATGCCATCCTGCTTGTCGAGGAATCGCATGATGATTTTCTGCATCTCGTTGCGGCAGGGTACGGCGGCGACGCGGCCGTCGACGCGGCGGCGTCCGATGGAGAGGGCAAAACGACCGTCGAGAGCCTCCTGCCTCGACTGGTTCATGTTCGAGTAGTTTTTGAGGATGGCGACGAAGCGCTGCATCATTTCTTCGGGCGCGGTGTAAATGACGCGCAACTTTCCGTCGATACGGGCGCGGAAGCGGGCCACGTTGTAATATTTCTCGAGGTGGAGGTCAGAGGCGCGGCTTGTGATGGCAGTATAGAGGACCCAGTGGACGAGTTCCTCGGCCGAGTGGTTGAGGTTCTGCGGATTGATCTGCGCCATATCGTCGGGTTCGATGACGACGAGACCGGCGGAGTCTGAAAGACTGAGGGTCGATTTTTCTATCTCGATGCCTGCCGATTTCGCGACCTTGGAACCGGTGCGGCTGATGAGGGAGCGGATTTGTTTGGCGTCGGCGAGGACGGAAAGGAAATCGACGGGATCATTCCCCTGAGAGAGCCACTCGTCCTCGAAGTTGTAGTTGCTCTCATCGGCGGAGAGGAGGTAGACCTTGTGTTCGCCGCTGTAGAGGGGGTAGACGTTGTGCTTTTCGAGGAGTGGTGAGGGGAAACGATCCTGCTTTGGGGCTTCTTCGGGATTGAAGCAGAGGAGGAGAGGTCCGTCGGTGAGGTATTGGAGGGCAATCCCGAGGGAGGGCATCAATCCGTTGTAGGCCTCGCGGTCGAGGAGGCCCAATTTGTCTTTGGCCTCGGCGTAGAGCATGGAGAGGCGCTCGGCCTGGTCGGCGTCGAAGGGGTAGTTCTCGACGAGCCAGCGAAAGGCGCCTTCGAGATCACCGGGGGCGAACTGCGGCGCCTGGCAGCGCTCAATATCATTCTGCCTCGGCAGGGGGGTGGCGGAGAGCCGCATGACGAGATCTTTGCGGATCTTCTCGTACTGGTCCTGCGAGATGGCGACTTTGATGGCGAGGAAGGAGGGGACGCCCCACATGTCGGCGGACCGGGGCGAGTGGTGTGCAAAGATGAGGCAGGGGCCGAGAGTCGCGACAGGCAGCCAGGGATTGTCTGACTGCGGGAATCGGCCTAGCCGACGGAGGAGGTTCTCGGCATCGACCGAACACGTTTCGCGGGGCAGCTTGACGGGGAGGATACCGAACTGCACGGCGGTACCCTCGAGCGACATGAGGCCCTCGAGTCCGCCGGGGAAAGCCGAGGGAACACCTGCGCCGGCACTCGGGGTGCTCTTCACCGCTGCGCCGGGGATGGCGGCGGGCAGGGAACCGGTGGCGATGGAGAGACTCATGAAAATGGTTTTGTCAGGGAAAAGGGGAGGATGGATCAGCGGGAACCGACGGGGGCGAAGGCAGGATCGTGGACGTAGGGGGTGCCGAGATCGGAACCGTCAAAGATGATTTTTAATCCGGCGCCGGTTGCACCCGGTTCGAGGAGGCGCCACGACGAGCCGGTCCACTCGGCCCGGTAGTCGTCGACGCCGGTGGAGGTGGTCGGATTCCAGTCCGTCTTCATGAAGGGGCCGGGAGGATTCAGCTCGATATTAGCTCTCGTATCGCGCCACTGCAGGGTGCGGAGGATGAGGAGTTCGTCTCCACCCGAAGAAGGCACCGCAGTGGAGCGCATGTCCCACTGGGAGTGGCCGAACTGGCGCGTGGCTTTGTTCAGCGTCTGGATGATGTTTTCCGCGACACCGTGGCGCGAGCCTTCGACGACACGTCCTACGGAGGGGATGGCGATGGCCGAGACGATCCCGATCACGGCGACAGTCGCGAGCACTTCGACGAGGGAGAAGGCTGAGGCGTTGCCTGAGGCGTTGCATCGGACTGGGGAGATCATGACAGGGAGAAGGGCGGGGGCTTTCCCGCTTTAGTAGACGATAGCGGTAGCGGTGGAGGTGTCGGTGAGCACCGTTTTGGACAGTGCGTTGAGGTTGGCCGGGAGGGTGACCGAATATCCGTTCGGGATGAACTCCGTTAGGTTGGCCGGGGCGAAGGAGAGGTAGGGAATGAGCAGGGTGTAACGCTGCTGGTCGTTCAGACTCGACCAACCGGGAGCGACGGCGGCTTTGCCGTTGGACTGGATGTAGGAGACGATGGACATGTTGACCGCCTCGGCGCGGGAGATCGCGAGGTTACGCTCGGAGTCCTGCTTGATCGCGACGATGTTCGGGATGGCGAGGAAGGCGATGATGCCGATGATGCTCACGGCGGCGAGAACCTCAACGAGGGAAAAGGCGCGGAAGCGTTCTTTGCGGCGGGTAATGGTCATGATCGTCGGGGAGGGGTAGAAGGCTATTTCAGCTCGACCTTGGGGTAGGAGTTGGTGGCCCAGGTATCGAGGAGGAGATACTGGTTCGTTTTGCTGAGTGCGGTGCTCTTGACCTCTCCGTTTGTCGTCGAGTTGGAGAGAAAGTGAGACATAGTCGATTCGTCGAGGTAGCCCTGAACGAGTTGGAGGCGGCCTTTGCTCGAGGCGGCGAGGTTGTAGAGGGTGCGGGCCTGGGCGAGACCCTGTTTTTGAGAAACGCTGTTGACCCAGGCATTGACCGCGCTCTGGACGGCGGCCTGCTGCTGGCGGGCGATGACACGGCGTGTGTCCTGCGCGGCGTTGGAAAAGGCGGAGATGACCAGTGCCGACATGATGCCGATGACGGCGATGACGATCAGCATCTCGACCATGGTAAAGGCGCGATGGGAATGAGTTGACCGGGAGGGTTTCATGCGGGCGGTCTGGAAATCGGAAAGAAGAGGGGTGGCGGCAATTCTTCCACGTGAGAAGAAAGGGGCCAGTCGAGCCATGGAGAGAAGAGGAGGGAAATAGAGGGGCCGGCACCCCCGAACGGGTGCCGGTTCCCAAAAATTGACCACCCCGGCGCGTCGGGATGAGATCAACCATCAGCGACCGACGTCGCCTTTGTAGAAGAGCTGACCGCTGTTCGCGTCATAGGCGAGATACTTCTCGGCAGCGGTCCGATCCGTATCGGTGAGACCGGGAACGCCGAACCAGGTGTTCTCGAAGGGACCTTTTTCAGTCACTTTGGCACCGGTAACGATCGCCGTGGTGATCGCAGCAGCGGCGGTCGAGGTTCCACCGAAGCGGAGACCGGCGGCCTGGGCGGACGCAAAGACCGAGGCGAGGTTCTGCGCGTTACGACGGGCGACAGCTTCTTTGGCGGAGTCATTAATGCGGCCGATGTTCGGCACGGCGATCGCGGCGATGATGCCGATGACGGCGATCACCACGAGCATTTCAACAAGGCTGAAACCTGCTTTGAGTGATTTGACTGGATTGAGTTTCATGTATCTATCTGGTTATTTTTGCTTGGATTTGTTGTTTGTTGTCTAGGAAACGGCTCGTGTGAGGGGAGCCCCGGAGGTAAAGTAATTGATAATTTCCATATTTTCAAGAAAAAATATAAAGATTATCCGAATTTACTGGAAGTCGTTTAACCAACCGTAATTCTTCTCATTTCTTCTTGAGAAGAGCATCTCCCAGTGAGAAGACGGGCGCGTAGATCGCGTAGATCAGAAATCCGACAAGGGTGCCGAGGATGATGATGGTGACCGGCTCGATGAGTTTGTCGATCTGGTTCGCGGCCGTATCGAGTTCGTCCTCGTAGTCTTCGGCGATCTCGTTAAGTAGCTCGGTGCCGCCCCCGGTCTCGGCGGCAGTTTCCATGAGACCGCAGATCATACGGCCGTCATCACCGAGCCAGTGGGACTCGACGAGGAAGGCATCGGGCAGGGTCAGACCTGAGAGGATGTGGTTTTTGACCCGGTCGAAGAAGGATTTGTAATGGTGGTGCCACGAGGTCTGACTCGTGATCTCAAGGGCCGAGGTGAGGCGGACATTCGCCTCGATGAGGAGGGCGAGGGTGCGGAAACCGACGGCGGCGGCGGATTTGCGGACGAGTCCGGAGATGCCGGGGAGTTTCAGGAAGAAGGTCTGCACGGCGGGAATGCTGGCGAATTTCCCCCAGTTCTTGAAAAACATGATTATGCCGACAATCGGAATCGCGACGAGCCAGGGTTGCTTCAGAAGGATTTGCGAAAACTTCATCATCAACTCGGTCGCGAGAGGCAGCTCCGAGTTCAGCGAGGTGTAGAGCTTCGTCATCGCGGGAACGAGCGTGAAGCTCATCGTGATGACCACGCCGAGCCCGAGACAGGTCACGACGGCGGGATAGATCATGCCGGCCTTCAGTTTTTTGAGGATCCTCGAGGTCTTCTTCTGGCTGTTGGCGAGACGTCGGAAGATTTCCGGGAGCCGGCCCGATTCCTCACCCGCACGGATCAGGGCGATGATGTCGGGGGTGAAGACATCGGTCTTCTTCTGCATCGCGTCGCTGATCTTCTCCCCCTGAGTGAGATCGTGCGCGACGTCGGCGATGATACCGCGAAAGCGGGGGGTCTTCACGCGGTTCGCCTGAAGGTGGAAGCTCTTGATGATGGGGATGTTCCTGTCAAAGCACTTCGCGAGACCGTTGAAGAGGGCAACGCGGTCATCGAGACTGTTCTTTTTGCCGGTGAGTCGCTGGATCGATTCATCGATGCCTTTGACGTCGCTCACCTCCGCCGTTTCTACCTGGGTTTTTCCCGATCCGATGAGCGCTTTCTCATCCGTCCCGGTATCGACAAGGGTGACGGACTTGCGTCCGGTGTGGATGTTTGTCAGGGAGACTTTCTTGATCATGGCAGGAACTTTTAAATTTTTGAAAACGGGCGAATTTCCGTCAGTCGAAGGTATCGACGCGCGGGAGAGGGCCGTTGAGTGTCCGGGCGGTGCGTACCACCTCGACGCTGACCGTCCGGGTAGTGTCCTTTTTTCCGCCAGTCCAAAGGGAGGCCGCGCTGGTGTTGGTGGCACCGGTCGAGGTATAGGTCACGGAAATGAGGACAGAGGGCAGTGACCCGAGGTTGCTGGCATTGATCGTGCGATCCATGAAGGTCAGGGCGGTGACGACGGGCTCGGCGGGTAAGAGCCCCGCGATCTTCGATTTATCGACTCCTGCCTGGTAGAGGGAGGTCGCATTATCGAGGTAATTGAATGCCTTGACCGAGCGCTCGGTTATTTCCTCCTGTGTTATAAAAGAGAGCGACAAGGATGCCGCTGCGGAGATGCCGATCAGGAGAATGCTGCTCGCAACGAGTGCCTCGATCAGGGTGTATCCTCCCGTCCTTGTTTGGCGATATGGTTTCATGTAGTTAAGTTAGTTCCGGGCGGCTTCAATCCAGGCGTCCCGGCTCAGCAGTGGCATGAGGGCGGTGATGTTTTTGAACTCACGCTCGAGAGTGACGGTGCCCGAGCTGACGAGGACACGGTGATTTCCACGGATCCCGCCGATGATTCTTGCACCGGATACCTGAGCTGCATCGAAATCGAGGCCGGTGTTTTGAAGGTCGATGATGGCACGCCATTCGGGAAACGCACTTTTCGCGCTAAATGAGGCCTTTGCCACTACAGGGGCGTTGGGAGCCGCGACGATCACGAGCACGAAGGGGCGCTGATTGACGTGACGGAATTGGATCTTCGAGAGGACGCCCCCACCCCGGTTATCGACAAGGACGAGGAGGGGTGGGAAGGTCGCGGCAGCCGAGGCTCTGCTAGCATTGGACTGACCGAAGAGCGTGAGTTCCGTGACCCCGGTAACGACAATCTGGGTGATCTCGGAACGATCCAGCCAAATCTTCACCTTCCCGTTTCCGTTGGTATTGAATTGGGTGCCATTCCTGTAATTAAAGTCTGTATAGCCGGCGTCAATAGCAGGGGTGAGGAAGGTTTCGTCGAGTTTTGCGATCAGCTCGGTGAGCGCGTCATTCGGAACGGTGGTTTGTGCGTCGAAGATCTGGAGTAGTTGGCTGTCTGAGAGGACGGGATTGTTTTTCTGGATGGCCGCGATGAGGATTGTGGAAGAGAGGTTGGACTGCTTCGAGAGCTCGTCGGCGACCGTCTGAGGAGGGGATGAAGCAATCATTGCAAGAACGGCCGACTCGTCGGTCGTACTCGTTCTATTTTTCGTGCCGCTCGAGTTGCCTTGCTTTGAACTCCCGTTCAGGGTGGCGGTGGAGGGGATCGCCATCCTTGCTTCGTAGGAGTTCTGCGGATTGGCGGAGAAGCTGACGACCTCGAGCTCGCCCTTGTAGGCGGCAGTTCCTCCGATGTCCCCGGTCGTTCTCAGGTAGAGCGGGTAATTCAGCGGCAGGGTGGCGACGTCGGCGGTGGTCGAGAAAGTCGTGGAGCCGACGATGGAATTGGGGAGGATGAACTCGTCCGCTTTGATCCCGCTGCTCACGTCAGCGAGAATGGCGTCCATGAAGACAGCGCGGCCTTTAACGCGGAGGCTTCCGGATACTAGAGGTGCCTTGCTAGCCGGGGTGACGGGGGAGTGGAGGGTGAGGAGATCGCCGGCGAGAGCGGGGTGGGTGTTGCGAAGTTGAAAGGTCCAGCGGGTCTCGCTCACTCCGTCGCTTAGATCGAGGGCGACGGCGGTCGTATTGCTACTTCCCGGGGTCGCGCCATTGCGGGAGGGGGGACCGGATGTGTTGCTCTTCAGGGGAACCACGCTGAAAGCACGGACGGTAGCCTTGCCCTTACCGCCGGGGAGCGTGTAAACGGTATCGGCGGCGAGGCTCGCGTTGCTGTGGAGGTGCTTTGTGTAGATCGCCTGATACGCAAGCGCCCGGCTGTTTTTAAGCGCGACACGACGCTCGAGTGCGTTGAAGGTCGCCTCGACCTGGTGACTCCGTGCGTCAAGAAGCGAAAACCAGGCGGCTACACCGATTGTACCGAGCGCGGCCATAACCATGCAGATGACGAGCACGCTACCCCGTTGACGACTGCGGGAGGTGGCGTAACAGGGATACCCTTTCATTGCTTGTTCGGGGGTTGGGAAGGGTAGATTTTCAGAGTTCGGGAAACATCGGAAGCACAAGGTGAAATGAGCTTTTCGCTCCCATTGATTCATAGGCAGCGAGCGGGGCCGAAGCCGGAGCCGAAGCAGGGCCGGTTATAATTTTGTTAGGATTTATCGCCGGATCGGGAAGCCATAGAAAATAGAAAGGATTCTCTTCGGCAATTTTGAAGCGATCAATGGCCGTGCCTTCAGTCACGGCGAGCCGCGAGGATCGTTCGAAGGCAACGAAAGTCGGGTAAAGCGCACTACCGGGACCCGCCTCGTAGAAGATGTCATAGTAGTGGGTCAGCGTATTGTTGCGGTAGCGCCGCACTGAGGCATAGGTTCCACTGCCATTGGTCATGGCGACAAAATCGATCTCGTAGACCGCTCGCACTCTGATGTACCCCGGATCGGTTTCAGGCGAAAGGATATAGACGGAGGTGTTCTGCTTTGTCGTCGGCGGAACATTCCGGATCGCGCTGTCGTAGATGGCAGTGGAGGCGGGTTCGGTGATCGCGAGGAACTGGCGGAACGCTTCGGGGGTGTCGAGCCGGGGACGTAATGATGTGCTGGCGGGGTCACCGGCGGTGTAGCGGAGAAACTCGGGTCGTACCGTATTGGTGACGCTGCGGGGGAGGCAGTAGATCCCCGAGGCGTATTCGCTGTCATCGAGGATGAGGTCGCGGAACTCCTGAGTGTAAGCCGCTTTGCCGTAGTTAGGCGCGCTATAAACGCGCACAGTTTCTCCGGATTGACCGTAGAAGTTCTGATTTACAGCGGAGCCAATATTAAGTTCGATGATGGTGGTGAGACGCTTCGAGTTCGCGGTGATGCTGCTGAAGACCAGGGTCGCCGCGCCCATGAAGACTGCGGAGAGCGAGACGGCGACGAGCATCTCGACGAAGGTCCATGCACGGCGGGTCTGATTCACTCTGGTTTTCATTGTAGCTGGGTTAATAAATGTCGCAGCGCCGTTCTCACTGACCGGCCTCGAACACTTCGCGGGGGATTTGGGGCGGCTGTTTGCCAGCGGCCATGCGTGACTCGGTTTTCTTGCGATCATGTCCGATACGGATGACTCCCATGCGGCGCTGGGCGACTTCCCCATTCGCATCGACTTCAGGAGCCTCCTGGCCGTGGAGGGCGTAGCTCACCATCGGAGTGAGGTCGTAGGCAACCTGCATGGTCTTGCCGGTGGGCTCGCCGCTCTCGATATCGAGCCATCCGAGGATGACGGTGTCCTCGTTGATCTCGATGACCTTGAGATTCTCGCTTTGCTCCTCAAGGAGCTGCGGGAGCAGTCGTCCCTGCTCGAGGATGATGTCGCCGAGGAGGACGCGGAGGCCATTCAGACCCTGGCTGCGCCCGCTCACCGAGAGGCTGCTGAGACGGGCGCGGATCTGCTGCTCTTCGGCATTGATACCCTCTTCGCCGGTGGCCTCCTCTTCCTCACTGCGCTTGGCGTAGGGATTGCGCTCGTTGTCTTTGAGGATGAGGGGACGCTTCTCGTCGGGGCGCATCCCGATCATGCGACCGGGAACGAAGTTCGCTGCCGGGACTGGAGCAGAGGGGAGGCCGGTGGTCGGGTCGATCGGGACTTCGTCCTGGGCGGAGAGAGGCGCGACGGTTCCGGCTGTGATCGTAACGGCCAGAGCAATCGCCATGGCAAAGCGGAACTTAGTGAGAGTGAGTATGATCATGGGGCAATCAGCTGGGGGGGGTGAAAAAGAGATAGGTCAGAGTTTAAAAATGGGGATCTGAACCTGGAGCTCGAGATGAACATCATTTCCCCGGTCGCCGCGCACGAGTTGGCAGCGGATGATGCGGCAGGTCGGGATCGCCTCTTCGAGACGGCCGAGCCAGTTGAGCGTCTTCGAGTAGTCATCCTCGACGACGAGATCGGCGACGAGGGCCTCTTCGATGATGGACCCGTTGCTGATCTCGGTCGTTTCGAACTTCTGTGAGATGAGAAAGACATCCCCTTCGCGGATGACCTCGGCGATACGTTGCTCGGCATCCTGGGCGGTGCGGTGTGCTTCGAAGTGAGGTTTCCATTCGCCGAAGACGAGACGGAGTTCGGAGGTCTTCGAGTCGAGGGTCTTTAGCTGGATGTTAGCGAGCTGGGCCTGCTGTTCGGCTGTCTCGGCTTCGGACTGACTCATCTGGGCAGTCTCGCGCGTAGCAGAGGTGGAGTTGCGGAGAGAATTCACGCCGTAGAGGATCGCGGCGATGAGGGCGAGCAGCAGCACGCAGGCGGTTTTGTGATTGTTCATCGTTAGGAGGGCAGGGAAAAAAGGTTATTTGTCAGAGTGAATCAAGGTCGCCTGGAAGTCGGTAGAGTTGCGGCCCTTGACCTGCTGCGCGGAGTAGGTCTGGTACTCGAGCGCGTAGATCGAATCGAGGGTGTGCTCGATCTGCTCGCTGCCACCGCCGTCGATCTTCAGCTGCATGAAGGTGTGCGCGGGGATCTCGGGATTCCGGTTGAGAGCGAGTTCGGCCACGGTCGAGTCTTTTCCCATACTGCGGCCCACTGCGACAGTGACCGGCTGGAGCGGACGTGAGCCCTCGAGCCACTTGGCGAGGACCTCCGCCTTTTTTGATTCCTCGACGATTATTTCCTGGCTCGAGACGAGGGTGGCCTGCTGTGACTGCGCTTCAGCGATCCGGTTCTGCATGAGCAGGTTCGTCGCCTCGTAGGACTTCTTGCTGAGGTAGAAATAGAGGCTCAGAAAAACCGCAGCGATCGCCGCAACATAAAAGGCCATGGGGATCAGTTTGTACCCCGCGGGGAGTCCGGCTGAGACATTCTGCCGCTCGGTTTTGAGGTCGTGGATGACGTCGTGCATGGTGATGGGATAGTGAAAGTGAAGAGGGCGGGATCAATGGCGCGCGAGGATGTTCCAGAGGTTGTTTTCCTCGGTCACATCGGTCACATGGAGGTTGCCGAACTGATTGAGGTAGTTCGCGGAGAAGTCGGCTGACTTGCGGTCTTCCATAAGGATGACGCGGGTCGACGGATCGGCCTTTTCGACAAAGGGACGGATCATCTGAGTGACGGTCGCCTCGTCCCCGGTGGGAATGCCGCTGCGGCAGCGAAGATCCTGCCACTGGCCGTTCTTCTGCCGCACGACGCAGAGGGAGCCATCGAGCCAGGTCACGATGATAAGGTCCTGGCTTTTCAGCATGCTGTCAGTCGCGATGCGGTTAAGGAGATGTGCCGTCGTGGCAAAGAGCCCCGAGCAAATCCTCGCGGCGCGGAGGTTGTGGCCGCGCATCGCTTCTTCGATCGATTTCACCATGGAGTCGTCACAGGCCATGAGAAGGCTCGCGCTGGTCTCGGGATTGTGATGGAGGGCGTAGCGTTTGGTGCGGTCGTATTTTGTCCCGAGGACGGTCTTGGGACTCTGGCGGAGCTCCTCCCGCCAGCCCTTTTTGCGGGAGAGGTTGTGCTCGAGGGAGATGATGAAGCGGTTGTTCAGGGAGATCCCGAGCCAGCCGTCTTCCGTATGGGCGCGCCACTGGTCGGCCATTTGGGTGGCGACTTCTATGAACTCACCATCGGCCTCCCCGGTGTCCTCGAGTTGCCCTTTGCGATTGATGAAGCCCCAGGAGCAATGGCCGCGGCTGATGTTCACGAGGACGGATTTCCGCTTGGGAAAACGTTGTGTCCACGAGAAACGCGGGTTGTCTGACTCGGGCCGGAACGCAGCGAAGGTGAGGACGTCTTTGATGTCTTTGAATTCCATGAGAATTATCGGGCTAGGATTTCCTGATTGGCGATGATCGCTTCGTTGTGGAGGTATTCGGCGACTTCGTGCTCGGAGTAACCGGTCTTGGCCGGGATGCTGGATCGCCAGCCTTCGAACTCGCGGATTTTGAGGCAGTGTTCGAAATTCATCATGCCCTTGGTGATGCCGGTCTCGAGTTCGTGGTCGAGCCGTTTGAAATCACCGCGGCGGATCATCCCGGCGACGGAATCATAGGGGAAGAGCACTTCGTGAATCGGGAAGCGGCGCTCCTGCTGCTCATCATAGAGGAGCTGTTGGCAGAGGATCATGCGCATCGAGTCGGCGAAGGAGAGCATCGCGTTCTCCATGCGCTCCGAGGGGACGAGCTTGAGGAATCGCTGCACCGTCTGCGCGGCGGACGAGGTGTGCATCGTCGCGATGACGACGTGGCCGGTCTCGGCCGCCTGCATCGCGATCTCGGCGGTGGTCCCGTCACGAATCTCACCGATCATGATGACATCGGGCGCCTGGCGCAGCGAAGCCCGCAGCGACATCCCGAAGTCGAGCTCGTCGGATCCCATCTCCCGTTGGGTGATGAGGGAGGGAAGATTGGTTGGGAGGATGTACTCGATGGGATCCTCGAAGGTGATGATATGCTCACGACGACGTTCGGCACGGGCCTTGATCATCGCGGCGATGGTCGTCGATTTCCCCGAACCGGTCGCCCCGCATACGAGGAAGAGGCCGTTCTCCGCTTCAAGATAGGCTTTCAGCGCCTGGGGCGGCAGGGAGATCTGCTGGGGGGTCGGAATATTGACGGGGAGCAGACGCATGATCCAGCGCAGGCGACCGCGGGTGACGAGCTGGTTTACCCGGAAGCGGAGCGGCCCGATCTGCATCGCATAGTCGAGCGTCCCCGGCTTGACCTCGAGAGGCTGTTCGGGCTGATAGATAAAGGAATCGATGACGAGGTCACCATTCATCCGGTAGGAGAGCTGCTCCCACGGAGTAATGAAGAAGTCACTGATATTGTACTTCTGCGAGAGGTGCAGGATGCGGTTGCCCAGAGGGCTTCTGTCGTCTATGCCGTGCATGGTCGGGTGAAAATGCGGGATTCAGTAGGGAAGGAAGGTGCCGAGGAGTTCGCCCTGGCCGGTGGCACCCTCGTAAACGTGAAACTGGCTCTGGCTCGAGAAGCCGAAGGAGTCTGTCGCTCCGAACTCGAGCTGGATGCGGTAGTTCACTCCGTTGATCTGGAGCGGGATGTTCTGGGTGAGGTTCGTGATCTTCACGTAGTCGGCACTTGCGTTCGCATCATCGGGATCGTTAGCGGTGTTGATCAGCTCGAGGTTGAGATTGAAATTGAGCACCGCACTTCGCTCCGGAAGAGTAATCGTCATCGCGAGGACGACGCCGGTGGCATGGGAGTCGTAGTAGCTGCTGCCGTTGTGGTAAAAGACGTCACCCAGTTTGAATTTCTGCCAGGGCGCGACATTGGCGAAGGACTGGCTCGTGAACTGGAGCACATTCGGGTCGCCCGAGTTGACCGGCTCACCGTCGAGGATGTAGACGGGTTTTCCGTGGGTGAAGCGGTCCGAGTCGTTTGTGATCGTGTAGACGAGATTGGGGCCGCCCGCCGGACTTTGAAAATCACCGCTCACAGAGCCCGAGAGACTGTCGGGTACCGGATAATAATAAGCGTAGGCCTGGTTGCTGTCGAGTTGAGCCCTCGTGTCTTTCGAAAGAAATTGCGCGAGCAGCGAGGAGTTCATCGGCACGGCGACCGGTCCCGTGTAGGGGAGCCAGGCATCGCTGTTGATCTGGTAAATGACGTCAGCGATCGGCGGCGCCGGGCGGTTCGTGATTGTGACAGGGAGGGGGAATTCCGTTTCCGGGTAGGAGCCCCATCCCTTGTCAAAGATCGGCGTGGCAAGTCTCGGCGGGCTGGGAGGTGTCGGCGGAGTAGGACCGGGACCGGGGATGACTGGAGGTGGTGGCAAGACCGGAGGCAGGGTCGGGTTGGTGTTGGTGACGCTCGGATTGGTAGTAAAGACCGACGGTCCCTGCGGGGCGGATGGGTTGTTCGTCGCAGTGTGATCCCAGACCCAGCTTGAGTTCTGAGCAAAGTTCACCGCCCCGTGTGAGCGTGTCTCGATCACAGCGGAATTTTCGGCGATCGATTCATCGAGGACGAACTCCACCCCGGCACCGGTCTCCGAGGCTGTAAATCTCTGAGTAGCAGCATTATAAGAGGCGCGCATCTTCCAGCTCGCTTCCGGGACCGCCACTGCCGCCACCCTCGCATCGATGAGGCGGCCCGAGGGAGCGCCCACATGCAATTCTTTGTCGGCCTTGCTGCGTGTCGTCTTGAGTTTGGAAAGGACCGCGCTCGGGTCGCTCAATAGCCCGAGGTTGCCGCCATTGGACACATAGAGCGTGATCGCGGAGTTCAGCGTTTGGACGTCGGTTTCCAGCTTGCTATGCTGAGCGCTCCGGTTGACCCCACTCACTGCCAGTACGCTGACGGTGGCGACAATAGCGAGGACTGCAATGGTGAGAACCATCTCGACGAGACTGATCCCGGCAAAGGCGTTCCGGCAGGGCAGTGATGAACGGGAGGGGGACATTAAGTTTTAAAAAATGGCAATATCAGCAATGCTTTTTATAATTTATGGAATAAACCAGAACTATCAACAGAATAATTTCTAATAAATATGAAATTTATTATTGAAATTTTGGATTCCATTATTATGTTAAGTCTTGTAATTCTAAAAATTACAGAAAAATGAAAAACGCACTTCTTATATTCACTCTTGCGGCGCTTTTGAGCGCGCCACCTGCTGAGGCCCAGATCGGGCAGCAGATGGCGCTCTTGAACTCGCCCGCCTACGAAGCGGCTGCGGCCCCACTCCGCAACGCTCCTCCGCGCCAGTACAGCTTTTCGAAAGCGGTCCTGAGCGATGTCATGCGCCTGATGGCTGAAGATGCCGGTATCGGCTTCTTCGGAATGCCTGAAGGTTCGAACGGCGGCGAGAATCTCGTCACCTTCACCCTGAGCTCGAGCCCCTTCATGGCGCTCGAGACTCTTGCGAAAGCGAACGGGGTATCCCTCATTCAGGACAATGGGATCTGGTATCTCCGCCCTGCCAATGATCAGGAACTGATCGGGCGTATCTACGAGATCAATTACAACGCCCAGGAGCTGGTGACGAAAAACACCCAGGCTTCAGCCAGTGCCTCGGGATCGGGCTCAGGTTCAGGGTCGGGAAGTTCCGGTGGAGGCGGTTCCGGTGCCGGGCTGAATCTCCAGGGATCTCCCGATTTCTTCGTGACCGAACCGTCGCGTATCCTCGAAGACATCCAGAACATCCTCGACATCCCCACGACGGGAGGAAATGCGACTTTTGCCCCGACTACCTCGGTGGATAGCGTCTCGCAGCTCTCCCTCGGTGGATTCCAGGGGCAGCCGGATCTCGTCGTCCGTTCCAATGGTGGCACCGCAGATGCTGCCGGTCAGTCCAAGGTCATCTGGAACAGTGATTCGAACACACTTTACGTCGTCGCATCGCGCCAACAGCATCAGTGGATCGAGGCCTACCTCGCCTCTGCCGACCGACCCCAGCCCATGATCGCCGTCGAGGTGAAATTCCTCGAGACGAGCCGCGACCCCGGCTCAGATCTCGGGATCGACTGGAATGGCGCCCTCGGGCAGAACGGGCTCGAGGTAAACCTCACTGACGCGAGCGGACCGATCAATCTGAACTCGGTCGGCGGGTATGCTCTGCCCACAGCCGTGCTCAGCTACAGCGATCTCAACCTGAAGCTGCGGGCGATCTTCAACGACCGCAAGACCCGGACGGTCTCCTACCCCCGCATGGTCACCCTCGACAATCGTGAAGTCTCTTTCCGCAGTGTCGTAAATCAGCCCGTTCTCGGATCGTCAGCCAGCGCCAGCCTCGGAGCAGGTGCAACCGAGACCTCTTCGGTGGAGTATCTGCCCATCGGGACCGTCATCAACATTCTGCCCAAACGCATGGCGGGGAACAAGATCCTCCTCAATGTGTCGGTGACCGTGTCTGATATCATCGGCACCGAGATCATCAACGGGAATCCTTTCCCCATCGCGACCTCACGGGTCTACACAGCTCCCTTGACCGTTCAGAGTGGCTACACCGTCGCGATCAGCGGACTCGATGCCGCCCGCATGGACGAAAACGAGAGCGGTCTCCCTATTCTCGGACGTCTCCCCGTGATCGGCTACGCCTTCAAAAACCGCAAGCAGGACCGGTCGCGCCAGCATCTCATGATGCTCATCACGCCGGTCGCACTCAACAGCGGCACCGAGGGACTGACCGAAAAACCCATCACTCGTGAGCCCTGGGTTGCCCCACCGACCTCGACTTACCCCTCGACTTACTCTTCAAAAGAGCCGGTCTTCGATCCCGCGATGGTCCGGACAAATGCGAATCTCCATGCACGCCCCATTGACGACCTCGAGGAGATCAGTGGAATCCCGGAATACAGCGACCCCATCAGCTCGCGCAAGTCTAGCCATACCTTTGGTCAAGGTGAGGGTGAGATGAGCATCCCGCTCGAAGCCTCGGTCGCCGAGCGCAGCCCCGCCGCGAGTGTCCCTTACATCCCCGCGACCGCCGTCGCCGCAGTGAGCGCACCCGCCATCGCCATGGCCCCGGTTCCCTCGGCTCTGAATACACCCATGGTCGTCTCGCCCAGCCCCGTGATCAGTGATAGCGCACCGGAGGCCCTCCCCGAGCCCGCGCCTTTGAAGGCCCGGTCTGAACCCGCTCCCGTCGTTGCGAAAGAAGCCGCTCCCGAGGCAGAGGAAGTGGAGAAGAGCGCCCCGACTGCTCCTCCCGTTTCCGAGGCGAAGAAAGAAGCCGACAAGCCGCTCGCCGCTGCCGTCGCTACCATTGCTGATGACCCGCGCGTCGCCGGGATCAAGTCCGACGTCGACAAGCTCAAAACCAAGCTCTCCGCCGTCCCTGCCGGAGATAGCAAGCTCTCGCCCGACGATGGCCAGCTCGTCCTCAATGTCTTCGAAGAAGCCCAAAAGCTCCTCGATCAGGTCGATACTGTCCGCGGGGACAAAAACACCCCCTTACAGGGCGCTCTTGGCGACGCCTGGTGGGATCTCATCAACGTGAAAACGCAGGCGCTCAAGTTGAGCCGGCGCTCTCCCAAGAGTCTCGCGGTGACCGTCGACGAGGAAAAAGGCGGCGAATAATCCTTTCCTCAGGGAATACAAGAAGTGGAAAGCTGTCCCGCAGTGAGTGCTGCGGGGCGGCTTTTTTGCGTTCGGGGCCCTCGTGTGGCTACAAAAGCGGCGCGCATTTGTAGAGGTGGTGAGGCGGACAGGGTGTATTTTCCCCTTATGTCACCCCCGCCTCTTCCTGGGTCTGCTCTTCACACCCTCCCTACCGATCACCGACGCGA
>JBDNIL010000076.1:0-8489 GCA_041688355.1 Verrucomicrobiales bacterium
CTCGAGAATCCCGACCAGTTCGCCGCCGCCTTCTCCAAGGCCTGGTACAAACTGACCCACCGCGACATGGGCCCCGTCGCCCGGTATCTCGGCCCCGAAGTGCCCAAAGAAGCCCTCATCTGGCAGGACCCCGTGCCCGCTGCCGATTACGAGCTCGTCAACGAAGCGGACATCGCTTCGTTGAAAGAACAGATCCTCGCCTCGGGCCTCACGACCTCGCAGCTCGTCTCGACGGCCTGGGCTTCGGCCTCGACCTTCCGCGGATCCGACCTGCGCGGTGGTGCCAACGGAGCCCGTCTCCGTCTCGCCCCGCAAAAGGACTGGGTGGTGAATCAGCCCGAGCAACTCGCCAAAGTCCTCGCGATTCTGGAGAAAGTGCAGGCAGACTTCAATGCCGCCGCGACCGGTGGAAAGAAAGTCTCCCTCGCCGACCTCATCGTCCTCGGCGGCAGCGCCGCCGTCGAAGACGCTGCGAAGAAAGCCGGACACGAGGTGAAAGTGCCCTTCTCTGTCGGTCGTGCCGATACGACTCAGGAGTTAACCGACACCGAGTCCTTCGCCGTACTCGAGCCGACTCAGGATGGCTTCCGCAACTACCTCGGCAACGAGCTCGATCGTCCCGCGCCCGAGACCCTCGTCGATCGGGCGCAGCTCCTCGGGCTCACCGCACCCGAGATGACCGTGCTCGTCGGGGGCATGCGGGTGCTCGGCACCAACGTCGGCCATCCCGACCTCGGGGTCTTCACGGCCCGCCGCGGTCAGCTCACGAACGACTTCTTCATGAACCTGCTCGACATGGGCACCGAGTGGAAAGTCTCTGAGATGTGCGAGCATTTCTACGAGGGGCGCGATCGCAAGAGCGGCGAGGTCAAGTGGACCGCCACCTCCGTCGATCTCGTCTTCGGATCGAACTCCCAGCTCCGTGCCATCGCCGAAGTCTACGGCAGCGCCGATGCCGAGGAGAGGTTCGTCACCGACTTCGTCACCGCCTGGGCAAAAATCATGAACGCGGATCGTTTCGATCTGTAGTCCCGGGCGACGCGTAACCCTTGCCGGGGGAAACCCTGACATTCACCCCATTCCGGCCAACCTCCTCCTGGCCGGGATGGGGTTTTTTGTGACAAGGTAGTGCCGATCGCCGTAGTCTCTCGGCGGAGGAGGGAGAGCCCAACCCCGCCTCAATGGCCTAACAGGCGACGAAAATTTCCCCCGAGGATCTTTTTCTTCGCCTCTTCCGTGATCGCCGCCGCCGTCACCTTGGTCAGTTCGGTGCCGAGGGAACGCGAGGGCAGATGACTGCCGAAGAGGATGCGATCTTCTCCCAGTTCGCGCGCCGCCATCTCCATGAAACCGGCCGTCGCGTCAAAGCCAGAGGTCTCAATCCACACGTTGGGCGTCCCCCTGACGGCGCGGAGCCCCTGTTCCCACTCGCCTCCGGCGTGGGCGCAGACGAAAATCTGTTCCGGGAACCGGGCGGCGAGGGTGGCGAGCTCGGCGGGAGTCGACTCGCCCGGGCCCTGCTTGCCGCCCGTCTTGTTCCAGGTGTGCTGCATGATGACGCCTTTCCGCTCGATGACCCGCTCGACGAGAGTGATGACATTCGGGTGCGAGCAGGATAGCGCGGCGGGTCCGCCCCCGGGAAAGTAGACGCCGGTCATGGGTCCGTCGCGGAGCCACCGGTCGATCGCGTCGAGGGAGTTTTTCACCTCGTGGGCGTTGAGGTGGATCATGCCGAGAAGTTTGTCGGGCCAGCGCTCGAACGGCTTCAGGACGAGGGTCGGTGTTCCGCGAAGCAGGGTCTCGACCGCCGCGTCTCCTGTGGTGCCGAGTCCTACATGGGAAAAAAGGCAGAGTTTCTCAAACTGGCCGAGCGAGATGGCTCGCTCTGACCGTTCCATATCGGCGAGGGTGGCGGAAAATCCGTCTTTGCCCGGATGCCCGTGGGCCGGAGTGAAGTAGGAATCCCAGATGCGGTATTCGCGCAGTCGTTCTGCGGAGGGGAGGCCCCAGGTGAGGTGGGAAAAGTCCATGGCAAGGTTACATTCGGATCCACGCTTCCCCATTCTCTCTGACGACGGCTCGCAAGTCCGCTTCCCCCAGTCCCGCCTCGTGGACTCGCAGGAGCGCTGCTTCGGGAATGAGAAAAGGGGCATGGGTCCCGAACATGACCCGCTCGGGCCCGAAAGTCTTCACGAGTGCGACCACCGCATCGGTGCCGTCGGCGAGGGCGGTGTCGACGGAAAGATTCGGGAGATCGCGCAGGGTATTGGTGAGAGATCCCCGCCCTTTCCAATTGAGGAGCTGCACCCTCGCGGACGGAACCTTCGCCATCGCGGCGGGCAAGGGGGTCAGATCGACCTCGGGCACCCGCACGAGGTCGGATTGGGTGCGCGGATCCTCGAGGGCTACGGTGAGTTGGACGAGCAGAGCGCGCTGCGCGGCCGCGATGAGAAGTTCGTGGATGCGGGGGTCGTCGAGGGCGTAACCGTGATAGCCGGGATGCAGGCGGATCGCGATTTTTGCCCCGGCGAGATCGCGTTCCCAGCCGGGCATGGAGGGATCGACCGAGGCCACGGGGATGAGTTCGGGAAATCGCGCGCACTCCGCCGAGAGGCGGTCATTCGCCGCCGTGAGATCGCGGTGGAAGATCCCCTCGAACGTCCCCGCGAGGGCCGTTGTGATGCCGAGGGAGCGCAGCTTTTCGACCAGCTTCCCGGTCTCATCGAGGGGCAGGCGGCGAAAGGGCCAGCGGAAGAGGCTTACGTTTGTATCGACGACACCCCGGGGGGCGGTATCGCCTGACGCTGAGAGGGTTGCGAGAGAGCCGGCGGCGAGGGTGCCCTTGAAAAGATCGCGCCGTTTCATGCGAGAAGTTCGGTCACGACGCGGGGAGGCTCGATCCCGGTGAGGCGCTCTTCGAGTCCGCTGCGGGGGAAAAAGAGCTTCTCATGGTTGATCCCTAACAGATGTAGAACAGTGGCGTGGAAATCATGCACGCTTACGGGATCTTCGACCACGGCATGACCGAACTCGTCGGTCTGACCGTAGGAAAAGCCGCTTTTCACTCCGCCCCCGGCCATCCAGGAGCTGAAGGCCTGCATGTTGTGATCGCGTCCGGTGAATAGATCGCCGGTCTTCTGCGAGGTCGGGGTGCGGCCGAACTCGCCGCCCCAGATCACGAGGGTGTTTTCGAGGAGGCCGCGTTGTTTCAGATCGCGGAGGAGCCCGGCGACGGGTTTGTCGGTCCGTTCACAGACGGCGCGATGGTTGTCGGCGAGATCGACGTGACTGTCCCACGGTTGTTCTTCGAGGAAAAGCTGCACAAAACGCACCCCCCGCTCGACGAGACGACGGGCGAGGAGACAGCGCCGCCCGTAGGAGTCGGTTGTCTTTTCCCCGATGCCGTAGCTTTCGAGGGTGTGGGGATTTTCCCTCGAGAGGTCGAGGGCCTCGCTCGCGGAGAGCTGCATGCGCGCGGCCAGACCGTACGATTCGATACGGGCGTCAAGATCGGGCTGATGGGGTCGCTCCTGCCGGTGGATCGCGTCGAGGCGCTCGAGGAGCCCGCGCGCGGCCTCGGTCACGGCGGAGGGTTGTTCAAACTGCGGCTTCAAATTGAGGATTGGCGAGCCGGTGGGACGCAGGGTCGTGCCCTGGAAGGTGGGCGGGAGGAAGCCCGAAGTCCAGTTGCGCGTGCCGTTGTGGGGCAATCCGAGCGGATCGCCGAGGACGACGTAGGCGGGTAGATTTCGGTTTTCCGTGCCGAGTCCGTAGACGGTCCAGGCTCCGAGCGTCGGGTAACCCGTAAAGAGGCGCCCGCTGTGGATTTTGTAGAGGGCGTTGTCGTGGTTCGGGTGATCGGTCCACATCGAATGGACGAAACAGAGCTCGTCGATCATCTTCGCGGTGTGGGGGAGTACGTCGGCCATCCACTGGCCCGATTGGCCGTGGCGCGCCATGGGATACTGGCCGCCCATCATCACCCCGATGTTGGAAGTGCCCTGATTCCCGAGATCCTCGATGTTTCCGGGAAAGGGTTTCCCATCGAAGCGGTTGAGGACGGGCTTCGGATCGAAAAGGTCCATCTGGCTCGGACCCCCGTTCATGAAGAGCTGGATCACCGAGGTGGCTTTGGCAGGGTGATGGCCCTGACGCGTCGCGAGGTTGTTCGGCAGAGTGTCCGAGGCGCGGGCCGTTCCGCCGGTGAATTCCTCCCCGAGGAGTTGGGCGAGAGCGGCACCGAGGAGGCCGTCGCCGGTGCGGGCGAAGAAATCGCGGCGGCCGAGGGTGGCGTTCTGGAAGTGTTTTCCCTTCATTGGATCAGTCGAGATAAAGGAAGGCGGCGGAGTTGAGCAAGGTGTGGCAATAGGTCTCGAAAGCGCGGGCCTCGTCGCCGGACCATTCGCGCGTGAGGGCGCGGATCGCCTCGATGCCTGCGGCACGCTCCTGCGGCGAGGGGGTGCGGCCGTAGACGATGGGATGCGCGGCCTCGACGAAGGCAAGCACGGGGTCGCCGGTTTCTCCGTCGCATCGCCCGGCGACGCGTTCGGCGAGTGAGGTGGCGAGGTCGCGGACGCGCGCGTTGTTGAGTAGATAGAGAGCCTGGGGCGAGACCGTGGAGAGGGAGCGTTCGACGCAGTTTGGTCCCATCTCGGGATAGTCGAAGGTCTCGAGCATCGTTGGCATCTCGGTGCGGCGATGGAGGACGTAAAGTGACCGCCGCCAGCGGCCATCTTCCCCGGGCGTGGCGAGGACCAATCCGTCTCCATCGATTCTTACGGGATCGGGACGTCCCCCGGGACGCGGATCGAGGCGCCCGGAGACGGCGAGGAGAGAGTCGTGAATCGTCTCGGCATCGAGGCGGCGCAGATTCATCCGCGAAAAGAGGCGGTTCCCGGGATCTTTCGCGAAGCGGTCATCATCCAACCGGACTGACTGGCGATAGGTGCGCGAGTTCATGATGAGGCGGTGCATTTCTTTCACGCTCCAACCTCGCTCGACAAACTCGAGGGCGAGCCAGTCGAGGAGTTCGGGATGGGTCGGGCGCACGCCTTGATTGCCGAAATCTTCGAGGCTGCGGACGATCCCGCTACCGAAATGGTGATGCCAGATCCGGTTCACCATGACCCGGGCGGTGAGGGGGTGATCGGGCTGCGTCAACCATCGGGCAAAAGCGAGGCGGCGTCCTGTTTTGGAAGTTCCGTCAGGAAAAGGCGGTGTCGCGATGAAGGGCGTTTTTCCGTCAGTGAGCACGGTGAGCACGCCGGGGCCGACGAGACGCGAGGGTTTGTCATATTCGCCGCGGCGGAGGATGTAGGTGGGTGAAGGATCACCGCGGTCCCAGAGGGCGCGGATCACGGGAGTCGGCTCGAGTTTCGCCCGGAGCCGGTCGAGACGGGTTTGCAGGTCTTCCAGATGACGCCGCGAGGCGAGCACGGCGGCGGGTTGTTCCGCTTCGGGCATGAGATCGGCGAGACGATATTTTTCCACCAGGTGCGCCTGATGGAGGGTGCGCATATTCGGCGCTTTGCGCAGGGCGACGAGCGTTTCCTCTCCGTCGGCTTCGGAGAGTTCGGCGTAATAGAGTCGCATCAGCTCACGCCGCCCCGAGGAGATTGCTGCGGCGAGTTCGCTTTCGAGGACTTTGATTTCGCTTTCGAGCGGCGGGTTGGTCGCGGTGAGGCGGTCGAGTTGCGCGGGGGTAGCGGCGTCGAGATTCCGGTTCCTGAAACTGAGCCAGTCATGCTCGTCGAGGGCGCCCTGGAAGACGC
Source organism: Verrucomicrobiales bacterium (assembly GCA_041688355.1). Classification (GTDB taxonomy): domain Bacteria; phylum Verrucomicrobiota; class Verrucomicrobiia; order Verrucomicrobiales; family DEV007; genus Arctic95D-9. Next base: position 5,772 of record JBDNIL010000076.1, read on the forward strand.
TCTTCAGCCGGAAATAGTCGCGCTGCGGGATGGGATCGTACTTGTGGGTGTGGCAGCGAGCGCACTCGAGAGTCAGGCCCATCACGCTGGAACCGAGGACTTTGAGGGCATCGTAGACTACGCCGAGGCGGTCTTCGGTGAAGTTCATGGTGCGCGAGCCGGTCTGGTCCACTCCCATGCGCAGGAATCCGGTGGCGACGAGGTTTTCGACGACCTCGTCGGTCACTCCGACAGCGCCGGCGGAGTCGATCAGTTCGTCGCCCGCGATCTGCTCGAGGAGGAATCGGTCATAGGGTTTGTCCTCGTGGAAAGCCTTCACGACATAGTCGCGATAGCGCCATGCAGTTTCCCGGACGGGGTCGCTCTCCAGCCCCCCTTCGGAATCGGCGTATCCGGCGAGATCTAGCCAGATGCGCCCCCAACGCTCGCCGTAGTGGGGAGAATCGAGGAGACGATCAACCATCGCCGCATACCAGTTCGCATCGGGCTGGTTCTTCCAATACTGCCATTCCTCGGGCGAGGGCGGTAAACCGGTGAGGTCGATCGAGGTGCGCCGGATGAGGGTTTCGCGATCCGCTTCGGGGGCGAAAGCGAGCCCGGCGGGGGCAAGTTTGGCCGCGATGAAATCATCGACGGAATTTCCTCCGGCGGGGCGTTTTGGTGTTTGAAAAGCCCAGTGATTCCGGTCCTCATCCGAGACGAGAGGATCCGCTTCGCCGGTCGCGACGTCGGGTGCGATGTCCTGCTCGGGCGCGCCGGCGGCGATCCATTCACGGAGGCGGGCGAGCTCGCTGGAGGGTGGACGTTTCACAAAATACTTCAGGAGCAACTCCTGCGGCGGACAGGCCTCGCTCTCGATCCGCTGGATCATCCGGCTCGCGTCTGGATCGCGGGCGACGAAAGCCGGGCCGCTCTTGCCTCCCTGACGCATGGAAGCGGGAGTGCGCAGGTCGAGCCCGCCATCCTGCCGCTGCGCGCCGTGACAGGCGGTGCATCGCAGCAACATCACGGGGATGACCTCGTGCTGGTGGGGAGGTGCTTTTGTGAGGGTCGGCGGGGTTTCGCGAAACCCGGCCCCGCTCGCGATCCAGGCGCGGATCGTTTCGACCTGATCGTGGGAGAGGTCATCGCCCTTTTTCGGCATTTCACCGCGATGGACGAGTTCGTAGAGGAGGCTTTTTTCCGGTTCGCCCGCGATGAAGACAGGACCGGACTCACTTCCCCGGCGGATGCCCGGAGGTGAGGAAAGATCGAGCTCGCCCCGGCGGGTTGAGGCGTTGTGGCACTCGACACAGCGGGCTTCGAGGATCGGGGCGACGCTGTCTTCAAAGAGGGGCTCAGCCGTGATCGGCGAAGTGAGCAGACATGACAGGATCGCGACGCCGCAAATCCGGCGCCCTTTTCCACGCGGTCGACGATGGGTTGGAGGGTCCATCAGGCTTCGAATCTTACGGCAGGCAGGCCCCGTAAAACAGGATCGATTCGGCGCATTCCCGTGACTCTTCAGCGCGACCGGAAAATTCCGCTCGTGAGAGCCTCGACGACGAGGGTATTGAGCCCGTAGTCTTGCTCTTTTACCCGCCCGAGGATGTCCTCGATCTCGTAGTCGTCGACGACTTCCATGTGGCGGCCGGTGGAGTAAGCGAGCAGTTTTGAGACGAGATGTCTCGTAAAAAGATCTTTTCGTTGTTCTGTCAGGATTTTTTTGAACTCGCGGAAGTCGCCGTAGGTCTCGCCCGAGGGGAACTCGCCCGAGGCATCGATCTGCGGTGTGGGGCCGTCCTTTTTCGTGGCGGGATATTTCGTCCGCCAGCGGCCGATGGGATCAAAGGTCTCGAGCCCGAAGCCGAGCGGGTCGATCTTGCGGTGGCATTCGGCACAGGTCTTGTCGGCGGCGTGTTTGGCGAGTCGCTCCCGTATCGTCGTCGCGCCGCTCACATCGGACTCGATCACCGGCACCACATCGGGCGGCGGCGGGGGTGTCACGCCGAGGAAGTTCTCCGAGACCCAGACCCCGCGGGTCACCGGTGAGGTCTCGACGCCATTCGCACTCACGGTGAGCACGCCGGCCATGCCGAGGACACCGCCGCGATGGCTCCCGGGCTTCAGGGAAACACGCTGGAATCCGTCGGCGAGTCGCAGTTTGTCTTTTTCGGGCAGGTCATAGAGGTTGGCGAGTTTCTTGTCCACGAAGGTATAGTCGGAATCGAGCAGGTCGGTGACGGGGCCGTCGCTCTCAAGGAGGTGGCGGAAGAAAAAGCGGGCCTCCGTTTTCATCGACGACGGCAGATCTTCGGCGTAGAAGACGCGGGCGGCCTGACGCGGGGGCGGCTGGTTGCCGATCTCGCGGAGATTCAGCCAACTGTCGAGGAAGCCTTCGACGAAGCCGTCGGAGCGTTTGTCCTCGAGCAAGCGCGCGACTTGCCCGGCCAGAACTTCGGGTTTGGCGAGACTGCCGTCGGCGGCACTGGCGAGGAGCGCCTCGTCGGGAGGGCCGGCCCAGAGCGCGTAGGAGAGACGCGAGGCGAGATCGTAGGGCCGCAGGAGCCGTTCGTCTTCGGGGGTGACTTCACTGAGGTAGAAGAAGGCGGGCGAGCAGAGGATGCGCTTGACCGTATCGAGGGCGGCCTGGCGGGGCGAGGCTTTTTCCTCAAGACGCTTGCGGTAGGTGCCCTCGATGCGGTTGCGATCCTTGTCGTCGAGGGGTCGGCGGAAGGC
>JBDNIL010000451.1:0-8766 GCA_041688355.1 Verrucomicrobiales bacterium
CCGAGAGGCTGGCCCGAGGTCTTGATGTAGGAGAGTTGCACTCCGGGTTCGGGGTAGGCGATCTTCACATAACGCGCCGCGCCCACGTAGGTGTACTGGGCGAGGTTGCCGCTTTCACCGGTGATCGCAAGGCTGGCAACCCGGCTGAGGAGGTCATCGGCACTGTCGGTGGCTCCGTAGCCCGATTCGAGGACACGCCCGTCGGGGTAGGTCATGCCGGTGCGTCGAGCGGTGTTGCCGCTCGACCCGTCGGCGTAGGCGTAGCCTACTTCGGGGGTGGTCCCGGGGGCTCTCCTGATTGGAGTAAGGCTGTCATGAAAGCGAGGCATTGAAAAATTTGAAACTGATTCTCCGTTTCCCCGACGCCGTTTCCAGGGCTTTCCTCGGAAAGGTGTTGGAACTCATTCACTCATTCGAGGCGCGGGCATTTAAGTCAAAAAAACCCTGCCGGGCAGGGAAAAAGTGTTTTTTACGTTTATCACCCCTCCCTGCGGCATCTCACTCCGGCAACGATTCCCGAAACTGCTCCAGTCTCGAGTAGTCCAGACCCGGAGGCCGCTTTTCAAGAAGCCAGTCGAGATCCTCGCGGGCGCCTCCAATGTTGGCTGCCTGAACGCGCAGGATAGCCCGCTGGAATCGCTCGTAGGCGGAATCTGGCTGGATCGCGAGGAGGAGTTCGAGGTAGTTTTCCGCCTGTTCGGGAGTCTGCTTTCGATTGATTTCAATATCGACGAGGTTGCGCAGCATGCGCACCGCGATGTCGCGAGCACCGGCGGGGTCAAAGGCAGACTCTTCGGGCGCGGTCCCGGTCATCTCCAGCGCGATGCGGGCGGCGCTCTCACGAGTGTGCGACGCGCCCTCTTCAAAGACATCAAAAAAGAGCGGCTCTTTGTCTTCCCCAGCAGGGACACTGACCCCTACCATAAACTTGCCCGGCAGGGCCGCGCCATAGACCTCGGGGATCCCAAGACGACGCGCGAGCTCAATGAAGACCACGCTCAGAGTGATCGGCAATCCCTCCCTGTCATCAAGAACGCGGTTCACATAGCTGTTGGCGTGGTGATAGTATTCGCCGCGGCTCCCGTGGAATCCGTTCTCTTTGAACATGAAATCCCGCAGCGCCTCAGCCCGTTCCTTCACTCCGCCTTCGAGCGCGGCCTTCTCCACGTAGACCTTCGCGTCACCCACGAACTGGGAAAAGGCTTCGCGGTAGTGCTCGAGATCGAGCTCGGGATCATCAAGACGCGCGATCTGGAGCCCGACTTCAAAGAGATCCACCTCGCTCTCAGGGCGGTCGAGGGTCATCAGCATCTCCCGCGAGACGGTGGTGCGGTAGACCTCGGACTCCAGCCCTTTCAGATTCGCGACGAGCGCCTCCAGCTCGGCGACACGGTCGCGGATGATCTGCTGGCTTCCGAGACCGTCACGACCAAGCTCCGCGAGGACACCATCCGTCCCTCCCTCTTTGACGAAGCGGTCGAGCAGCGAACTGGTCCGCTCCCTCTCCTCCTGCGGCATATCCTTCTCGGAAAGATCAGACCCGACCCGGAACCCGCGGAAATCTGCGACCGTTTCGCGGAACTTACAGAGCCCGACCGTCCCACCGCGCAGCGCCGCATCCTCGATCTCGAGCACTTTCTCCTCATTGACCCAGGCGATCAGCTTCCCGGCCTCGACCCGGACGCGGAGCCGATTCCACTCGCCTTTCTCATACGCCGGTACCTCGATTTGCTCGAGAATGGACCAACTGTAGACATCCGGCCCCTCGAATCTCGTCAGACGCAATTTCCCGTCACTAGGGTAAAAACCGTAATGAACATCCTGCCCGTCAGAGGCAAAGGCAAGTCCTGCTGCACCGCCCTCGTCCTCGAGTTTTACCGAGACCGCGACCTCGTAGGGCGGAGCGGGAACTTTCATCGACGACAGGCAGAGAGCCCGACCGCCGAACCCTTCCCCGACCTGACGCGAACGGATGATCCCGCCGCGCTGGCTCCAGTCCGCTCCCATCACGGGTGTCCACTGCCGCGGGTCGAGCGTGCCGATGGTGCGCCAGCGGCTCATCGGGACCGGATTCGGTTTATCGAGGAGCGTCTGCAAATCATTCGACGGCACCGCAAAACCCAGGTTCTCGGTGACCCGGTGCCGCAGCGTGACGATGCCGAGGACCTCGCCCTCGAGGTTGATGACCGGCCCGCCGCTGTTCCCCTGCTCGATCGGCATGGCGAGCTGCAGCATGGGAAATTCCGGCGTTTCCCCTTCCCCCGCGAATCCAGGGTCGAGCTTGCGTATCGCCGAGATCGCCCCCGGTACCACGCTCAGGGCCAGTCCCTGGGGTGCGCCGAACCCGACGATGAGATCCCCCTGCTCAATCTTCGCCGAGTCCCCCACCTTGAGGGCTTTCAATATCTTCCCACCCGAATCGACTCGCAGCACCGCGAGATCGTAATGCCGATCAGAGGCATGCACCTCGGTCACCGCGCAGACCGTGCCGTCGTAGAGTTCCACCTCGATGGAGCGCCCTTCGCCGATGACATGGAGATTTGTCACGACGAGACCGTCCCCGATGATAAAACCCGAGCCCGTGCCGCTGCGCTCCCCGTCACGGCCCATCTGCCGGACGGTTACGAGAGAGGGTTTCGCCAACTCGGTAAGCTTTCGTACCTGCCCCGGCTCGAGGAAATCACGAGCCGCATCGGCCTTTTCTTCCGACAACTTGGCGAGCGCTTCGGCCGCCTCTTCTGAGAAAGGATCGAATTCCTTCTCCGGAGTCTGAGACCGCGCCTCCGGATTAAGAAAGAGACCACAAAGGAGGACCGTTAGGAAAAGGCGGGAGCGGCTCATACAGGTAGTGCGGAAAAGACGTGCCTCTCCAGCGTAACCGTTACGCTGCGAGATGCACGACGGATTTTTTACCGGATTCGGGCTTTCGCCATCGCCCGAAGGTGTCACCACCTTCGCTGCGCTCTCGCCCGACCGTGTAAGGTGAAGCGGGCCTCGTGAGAGTTTCGTCCCCCGCCGGACCCGCGCCTTACGCGCTTGCCTTTTCCCTCTTCGTCAGCGTCGTTCCCGAGACGAATTTGACCGATGGGAGCGCCTCCTCCAAAGATTGCCCCGGTGAAGGCGGGAAATGCATTGCTGACAATACTCAGACTGGCGGCCGTCCTTGCCCTGATATTTCTGATCTGGCGATACTGGGATAGCGCCGCCTTTCACGAATGGAAAGCGAACGCGGGACCGCTCCCCTTTTTTGCCGCCCTCGCCATCCTCCCTCTCGCGGGGATTCCGACGACTCCTTTTTATCTCATCGCCGGAGCGACCTTCGGAATCTCCACCGGACTCATTGGGTCTCTCATCGCCCTCGCCCTGAACCTCGCCCTCAGCTACTGGATCGCGAGAGGACCACTGCGCTCCCTTTTTGAAAGGTGGATGGCAACGGCCAACAAGGAAGTCCCCTCGCTCGAAAAGCTCGGAGCGTGGCGTTTCACCCTACTAGTGAAGTTCACCCCCGGTGTTCCCGGCTTTTTGAAACACTACCTCATCGCCCTTGCCGGGGTGCCCCTGCGGATCTATTTCCCGGTCTCTCTCGTGATTTCCGGCTTCTACGCGACCTGTTTCATCGTCCTGGGAGATTCTGCCTTTGACCGGGATACCACCGCCCTCGTTATCAGCGCAGTCGTGCTCGTCCTAGTCACCGCACTCGTTTGGTGGTGGCGAAAGCGGGGGAAAAGAGAATAAACTGCACTCCCTCTCGTGCGATGTCGAATCCCGACGCGCCTCCGGTGTGTCGGGAGCGCAATGCACAGGTCAGGCAACATTTATTGACAATTCCCATTGATTCACCTCCCTCGAAAACTGTTTTTCCTTCAGAGTAAAAGTAACAGGAAGAAGCCATGAACTGATGCGGTAGACCGGGACGGCGAGCGGGTTTGTGGTGATATCGGGCGTGTCACCACCGCGAAGAAGCTTCGGCCCTCGCCCAAGGTCATTGCACGCCCAACCTGCGGCTGAAGCCGCAGCCACTTTTCAGGATCACCACAGATCCTTCGTCGCCGTGGATGCAGGTGAGGGTAGTTTTGCCCAATCCGCCAGCAGGGCAGCCACAGTCCATGAATCGTTGCTTCCTGAGAGTTTCCTTCCACTTTTCTGCCGCCCCACCGCAACCTTTCCGCCGACCTCGTGTTGAATGTCTCAACGCTCCCGGCCATGAAGCTGTCACCTTCCCTCACCCTCCTCCCTTTTGCGCTCGCTGCTTTCTCTATCTCCTCCGCTCGATCGCAGGAGATGAGCATGAAGGAGGAAGCGACCGACGAACAGATCGCGTTCTTCGAAAAGAAGATCCGCCCCGCACTCATCAAGCACTGCTACGAATGCCACTCGAGCGAGGGCGACAAGATCAAGGGCGGGCTGCTCCTCGACGCCCGCGAGGTCACCCGCCGGGGGGGCGACAGTGGCCCGGCAGTGGTGCCGTTCGACTTGGCGGAGAGTCTGCTCTACACCGCGATCACCTACGAGGATTCCACTCTCGAGATGCCGCCGAAGCACCGGCTCGAGGCGGAAGTCGTAGCGGACTTCAAGACATGGATCGAGATGGGCGCTCCCGATCCGCGCGAGCAGGTCAGCAAGACCAAAGAAGTACAGCACTACACCAACACGATCGACCTCGATAAAGGCCGGGAGCACTGGGCCTACCAGGCGCCCTCACCACAGACGGTGCCCGCCCCGAAGAATAAAGAGTGGGGACAAAATGCGATCGACGCCTTTCTCGCCGTGGCGCACGATGAGCACGGCCTGACCCCCGCCGCCGACGCCGAGCCGCGCACTCTGCTGCGCCGTCTCTCTTTCGACCTCACCGGCCTGCCGCCCGATCCGGCGCAGGTCGAGGCCTTCGTCAGTGCCTACACGGAGAGTCCCGACTCGGCCATCGCCACTGCGGTGTCCGCCGCCCTCTCGTCGGATCGCTTCGGCGAGCGATGGGGACGGCACTGGCTCGATCTCGCCCGCTACGCCGAGTCGTCGGGCAAAGAGGTGAACGCGACCTTTCCCGATGCGTGGCGCTACCGGGACTATGTGATCGATTCGTTCAATACCGACAAACCGCTCGACCGTTTCATCACCGAGCAACTCGCAGGTGATCTGCTTCCTTACGAAAATGCAAAAGAGCGGGCGACCAATCTCGTCGCGACCGGCTTCCTCGCGATCGGGACAAAGAACCTCAACGAGCAGAGTTCGCGACAGTTCCGTTTCGACCTCGTCGACGAGCAGATCGACACGACGACGCAGGCGCTCCTCGGGACGACAGTCTCGTGCGCCCGCTGCCACGACCACAAATTCGACCCCATCCCGATGTCTGACTACTACGCGATGGCCGGAATCTTCCTCAGCACCGAGACTCTCTACGGCACTCCGAACGGGCTTCAGAGCCGACGCGCCACCGACCTCGTGGAGTTGCCTTTTGCGGAGAAATCTCTCGCCGGGATCCCCCTTGCCGATCTTCTCGACATGGAGTTCAGGCGAGTGACTCTGGAGGAGCAGGTCGAAACTCTCCTCGCCGAGCAACGTGAACAACGCCAAAGCAACCGCAACGGCGAGGGGGTGCAAAACGCGGTCATCCGCATCCTCGCGACGCGGAACCAGCTCGGAGTCGTCGAGGGGCAGTTGCTAACCTACGACGATGCAGGCGGACGGCGCGACCTCGCGATGGGCGTGCGGGACCGCGACGAGCCCTTTGATTCACAAATCCTGATTCGGGGTGAGGAGGACAATCCGACCGAAGAGCGCGCCCCGCGGGGATTCCTTCAGGTGGTAAAAACGGGTGATGAAAGCCCCATCCCCTCGCACCAGAGCGGACGTCTCGAGCTGGCCGGGTGGATCACCTCGCCGGAGAATCCCCTCACCGCCCGCGTCTATGTGAACCGCGTCTGGCTCTGGCTCTTTGGCGAGGGACTCGTCTCGTCGGTCGATAATTTCGGCACGACAGGTGAGGCTCCGAGCCACCCCGAGTTGCTCGACTACCTTGCCCTGCGCCTCGTCGAACTCGACTGGTCGGTGAAAGATCTGATTCGCGAGATCGTGAGCAGCCGCGCCTATCGCATGAGCTCGGACTACGATGCCGACCTCTTCGCAAAAGACCCAGAGAACCGGCTTCTCTGGCGCGCCAACAAACGTCGCCTCGACGCCGAGTCCCTGCGTGACGCCACTCTCGCGGTGAGCGGTCGCATCGATCTCGAGCGACCTCTCGGTTCCGCCGTCGCTGCGGCCGGAGTCGGCTTCATCGGGCGGACCATCCCCGAGGCGAGCTTCGAGAACGAGTCGCCGCACCGCTCCGTCTACCTCCCGATCGTGCGCGGAGTGGTGCCGGAATCCCTCGCCCTTTTCGACTTTGCCGATCCCAGTCTCACCGCCGGGAAGCGCGAGATCACGACGGTGCCGTCACAGGCACTCTACCTGATGAACTCGGACTTTGTGATCGAGGCGGCCGAAGCGATGGCGAAGACTCTCGTCGCGGACGCCGGCCTGCGCGGGGCCGCCCTCGCGCGAGAGGCTTTTTACCGTGCCTACTCCCGCCCGCCGACAGAGGCGGAGACGCTCGCGACGCAGCAGTATGTCGAGCGGTTCCTTGCGGCGGCGGCGGGGGAAAGCCTCGGTCCGGAAGAGGCGCGACTGCTCGCCCTGACGACCTTCTGCCAGTCGCTCCTCGCGAGCGCCGAATTCCGCTACCTCAACTGACCCGACCGTCTTGCCCCACCCACCTGACCCTCTTGCATCCCATGAGCCCCATCCTCCTCTCCCGTCGTCAAACTCTGCAGGCCGCCTCGAGCGGATTTGCCTACCTCGCTTTCTCCGCCCTGAGCACTCTAGCTGCGGAAAAAACGGCCAATCGACTCGCGCCGCTGCCTCCGCATTTCACACCCCGTGCGAAGCGAATCATCTTTCTCGCGATGCAGGGCGGCCCCTCGCATGTCGATACCTTCGACTACAAACCGCTCCTCGGGCGGGACAACGGCAATGCATCGAAAGGCTTCGCCAATCTGCTGGGATCGCCTTTCGAATTCAAACAGCACGGCGAGAGCGGACTACCGATTTCGTCACTCTTTCCGAAGCTCGCCGGACACGCCGATGATCTCTGCCTGATCAACAGCATGTACACAGACCTTCCGAATCACCCGCAGGCGACGACGCAGATGCACACGGGGAATTTTCAGTTTGTGCGCCCCTCCCTCGGTGCCTGGACACTCTATGGCCTCGGCACGGAGAACGACAGCTTGCCCGGCTTCATCACGCTCTCGCCGCCGAACGGAGCGCAGAGCTACGGCAGCGCTTTTCTCCCCGCGATTTACCAGGGCACGCCGATCGGGAAACAGGCCCGCAATCGCTTCACTGCAGGGTCGGGCGAGGGACCGATCAGCAACATCGCCAATCCGCGACTGAGCCCGGAACTGCAGCGGGTGCAACTCGATTTCATCAAGGGGCTGAATCAGGAAAAGCTCGTCCGCGATCAGTATCAGCCCGAGGTCGAGGGCATCATCGAGTCTTTTGAACTTGCCTTCCGGATGCAGGATGAGGTCCCCGAAGTGCTCGACATCGCCGGTGAACCGCAGTCCATCCTCGATCTCTACGGGATCAACAACGCAACGACGGGGGGCTTCGCCCGCCAGTGCCTCAGCGCCCGTCGCCTTGCCGAAGCCGGGGTGCGCTTCATCCAGGTGAATCACGGCAACTGGGATCATCACCGCAATCTCAAAGCGGGGCTCGAGCAGAACTGCGCCGAGATCGACCAGCCCATCGCAGCTCTTCTGGAAGACTTGAAGCAGCGTGACATGCTCAAAGACACCCTCGTGATGTGGGCCGGTGAGTTCGGACGCACCCCTCACGGACAATCGACGAACGGACGCGACCACAACAACAAGGGCTACTCCATGTGGATGGCCGGCGGCGGGGTGCGCGGCGGTCTGCGTTACGGATCGACGGATGACTATGGCTACCAGGCGGTCGAGGACAGGATGCACATCCACGACTGGCATGCGACGATCCTGCACCTGATGGGGCTGAACCATGAGAAGCTCACCTACCGCTACGCGGGCCGTGATTTCAGACTCACTGATGTGCACGGAGTGGTCGCCAAAGGCATCGTGGCCTGATCGAATTCCCTCAGTTTGCCGGAACGGCGAATTCCGCCTCGAGCGCAGCCGGGAGGTCGGGGCCAGTTGCCTGCTTGCGGATGGACCGGCAAGGCAGTAACACTACCACTCATGAAACGCTGCCTCCATCTCCTCGTCCTCGCGGGTCTCATCGCCCTCCCCATCACGGCCCGGGCGGATTCCTGGCCCGAGTTCCGCGGCCCTACGGCGGACGGACATGCCCCCGGGGCGAAGGTTCCCCTGCTCTGGTCGGCAACGAAGGGGATCCGCTGGACGGTGCCGGTTGATGGCAAGGCCTGGTCTTCGCCGGTCGTGGAGGGCGACCGCGTCTTCATCACGACGGCGGTGGTGAAGGACGAAAAGCTCAGGCTCGAGGCCCGCGCCTATCAACTGGCCGACGGGAAGGAGATTTGGACACAGCTCGTCTTTGAAAAGCCGGCCGGCCCCATTCACCAGAAAAACAGCCACGCCTCCCCCACTCCCATCATCGCGGACGGTCGTCTCTACCTGCACTTCGGTCACGACGGGACCGCCGCCCTCGACGCCACTGACGGGAGAATCCTCTGGACCCAGACCGATCTCGCCTACTCTCCCGTCCACGGGAACGGCGGCTCGCCCGCGCTCCACG
>JBDNIL010000077.1:0-7947 GCA_041688355.1 Verrucomicrobiales bacterium
ACGGCCCCTCCCCATTCTTTCTTCCCTGCTAATCCTCACGCTCGCCGTCTCGATCGAACCGGCGTTCTCCCAGACGATCCAGGCAACCACCGTGACCGGCAGCCGCGTCGTTTCCTCGCTCGGGATCAGGCCCGGGGCCATTTTCGGAGGAGAAGGGCTGCGACCGCTCGTTTCCGCTGGCTCCGAGCTGCTCGTCCCCGGTGCCTTCCCCATCTCACCGCTCCGGGACACCCTCCCGAAAGTCTTTGCCCCGACCCAGCCGCGAACTGTCTACACCCGCTTTCCGTGGAAGCGGAACATCGTCTCGACCGTCTTCTGGATCGGCGAGCTGCCCACCGCGAACAACCCCACGCCCAACACCGTTAGCGCCTGGGACCTGCGCTGGACCTCGAACTACGGTGGCTACGACAATCCCAAGCCCGCGAACCGCGACGGATTCCTGCCAAAAGATTTCACGCCCGGCCAAAACCCCTTTTATTTTGCCCTCCCCTACAACGACATTAGTCGCACCGGGACAAAAGCCTCCGCCCGCGCCGTGATCCCCTGGTTCGACAAGACCTTCTACCGCAGTGGGCGGACCGTGCTGAAAGGCCGCTGGATCGCGATCCGCAAAGGCGACCTCGTCTGCTACGCGCAGTGGGAGGATGTCGGGCCTTTCGAGACCGACAACTGGGAATATGTCTTCGGCGACCAACGGCCAAAGACAAAAGGCAACCGCGGGGCCGGCCTCGACGTCTCCCCTGCCGTGCGCGACTTTCTCGAGTTCCCCAGCGGGCACGACACCGTCGACTGGCGCTTTGTCGACATCGACGAAGTCCCCGACGGCCCCTGGCGTCAGCATGGGTCGAACAATCCTTTTGCCAATGTAAGTCTCACGGAGAACGGGACGGGCAATGCCTCCGAGAGCATCATCAAAGTCCGCGAGCTGCGCGACCGTCTCATGGTCTCGCTCGACAAAATCGGAGCGGAAAAAGCAGAAGCTCCCATTCCGCCACGGCAGTGAGCCCGCAAGGCTCAAGACGCAAGGAGGTGGGACACTCCTGTCCCACTCATTCGATTCCCGCCCATCCTCCGCTCAGGGCAGCGCCTCCCCCACCTCGAGGCGCAGTGAAGACGGTTCGGAAGTGATGACCTTGTCGTCCTCGCCCGAAAAAACGACGACGATTTCCTCAAAACGGCCCTCGCCCCAGGCCTCTTTGTCGAGCAGCCAGGTGCGGACGAACTGGGCCACCGCAGTGCGTCCCTCTTCGCGAATCTTTCCCCGCGTGGCCGGTTGCGTGGCCCGCTCGGCGAGCTTCGCGGTGACCTCTTTCTCCAGCGCCGCGAGATTCTCCGCCCCATCCCAGCGCACCAGGCCCGACTGCGTTTTCTTCTGCACCCCGCCCGTGTCAAAAGCGACCGGCAGCGAAGGGCGCACCGCCGGTGCCGTCACGAGGAGCCTTTTCCCATCGGCCACCAGATTCCACTCCTCCTTCAGATCGATGTGGAACCGGTAGGTCGCCGGCACCGTGATCTCGGACACCGTCGTCGTGCCCGGGAGCACCCTCCCGAACATCGCCACATTCGAAGTGCGGGAAAAACGCTCCGTTGACTCCGCCGTCGCGATTTCGAGGATATTCCCGTCCGTCGCTGTCGCGTTGAGCTCGCGCCATTCATTGAAGGTCGTCACGATCTCCGTCGGACGAAAGATTTTGGCCACTTCGATCACCGCATCACCCGCCTTCCCCCCCGTCTTTACGATAAGCCAGAACGGTGCCAAAAAGACGATCAAACCCGCCACCACGAGAGTCAGGACAATCCAGAAGAGCGTCCCCGGCCCCCGCCGCTGCGGGGGACCCGGTGAAGTCACAGGTTCGGGGGATTCCGTCATCGCACTCAGAGAAAATACTTGCGCTGCTTTTCCGCCACCGGCATTCCGACCCGGTCCATCACCCGCAGCATATCCTCCCAGGCGAGACGCTTCGCGGCCTTCGCCTGCTGGGGATCGCCCTCGGACTCCTGGCGCAGCAGGTAGCTCGGGTGACATGTCACGATCACGGGGATACCCTCAAAACTATGCTCCGTATTTCGAAAACTCGCCAGACTACCACCCCTTTCGAGCAGGCCCTCCGCCGCCGTGCGGCCCATCGCCACGATCACTTTTGGCCGCACCACCTCGATCTCGGCCCGCAGATAGGGCAGCGAGGCCGCCATCTCATCCTCCTGAGGCGCCCGGTTGGTCGGACCCTGGAAGCGACCGTCCCCCTTCTTCGGTCGGAATTTCACTACGTTCGTGAGGTAGACCTGCTCCCGCGGCAGGCCCATCGCCTTGAGGATCTGGTCGAGCTTCTGGCCGTCCGGACCGACGAAGGGCTTGCGTTCTTTTTCCTCCTCCAAGCCCGGAGCCTCGCCCACGAACATGATCTCCGCCTGCGGATTGCCCGCCGCAAAGACCACCGTCTCAAACAGCGTGCCGAGACCGCTGCAATCCGGACAGGACTTCAGCGCTTTGAAAATAGCATTCAACTGCACCCGCACCCAGACCTCGTTGCGATCGGCCTCCGCCACCGCCGGGATGGGGAAACGCTTGCCCGCAGGGAGCGAGGGCGGGTTCGCCGACTCGGCCATCGGAAGCGGCATCCCCATCGTCGGCTCGACACGGGACGGCGTCGCCCGGGACGTTTCCGCCGGTCCTGCTCCCGCACGAGTCTGCGCCGGGGCCGCCGGGCGCCCCGTCTGCTTGAAAGCCGAAGGCATCGCGCGGAGAAGACGCTCCGAGTCCGGAGAAAGGGCAATCGTTCCCGCTCCCCGCCGCTTTTCCCGTTCCAGGATTTCGGCGAGGGCGGACAAGCCCGATGCGATAGAGTTTGTGCCTCCCATGACAGGATCTTAGACCGCCCCCCCATTTGAGGCTACCGCCAAAGTGAGAAAAAATGAGTCCTTTTTGCCGAGGCGTCGGCACCGGCAGGCATTTCGGCTTTTGATTTCCGCTCCTGTCGTGCAACACTGTCCTGTTCTCTCTCAAACCTACCAACCCACCTACGGCAATGTTCAAACGCATCGGCAATCTCATTCGCGGCTTCTTCGGCCTCTTCGTCTCAGGTCTGGAAAAACAAAACCCCGAAGCCCTCCTCGACGTGGAAAAAGAAAACCTGCGCAAGCAGATCTCCGAATACAACAAAGGCCTCGCCGCCCACGCCGGTCTCTGCGAGCGGCTCATGTCTCAGGTCACCCGCGAGGAAAAAGAGATCCGCGAGCTCACCGCTAAAGCCGGCGCCCATCTCAGGGCCGGGAACCGCAAGCTCGCCGGCGAGTATGCCCTCCGCCTGCAACAGCTCAAAGAAGGCCACTCCTCCAACGTCGAGCAACTCAGCGATGCGGAGAAGACCTACGAAGAACTCAAGAACTCGCGCAACGTCGCGGTGAAGTCCGCTCAGGATAAAATCGAGTCCCTCAAGCGCGACATCAGCGCCACCCAGATCGCCAAAGCCACCGCCGAGCTAAACGAGATGGCCGCCGGCATGATCAACGAGATCGGCGGCGCCGGCGACACCCTCAACCGTCTCGAAGTGATGGTCCGCGAAGAGAAAGAGAAAGCCAAAGGCCGCGCCCGCGTCGCCAAAGACAGCATCAACACCTCTGACCTCGACCAGATGGAGACCGAACGCGCCGCGATGGAAGAACTCGCCCTCGCCGATTTCGCCGCCGAATCCGGCATCGTCATCGACGCCGAACCCGCCGGCGAAGACACCGCCGCAGGCCCGGTCGATGAGAAGACGATGTAGAAGCGGGGAGGCCGGGCTTACCGGGCGACAGGAATGTCGCCCCTCCTTGGATCAGACTCAAGGAGGTGGGACACTCCTGTCCCACTCATTCGATCCCCGCACATCTTGCCGGGCGACAGGAGTGTCGCCCCTCCTTGGGGTCCACCAGGCCAACCGCTCAGTTACCCCCTACTTCCCTGAGCTGATTGCCGGCGCGGGCGATGAGCAGGCTCAGCTCGAGCGGATTGAGCCGATAGCGGCCGTGGATCTTCACGTGGATCAGCTCCAGCGAGAGATCGATGAGTCGCTCGGCGCGGTCCTCCGTGCACGACATCAGCTCCACCAGCTTCGCCCGCACCTCGCGGCGCACCGCCACCGCGTCGTTTTTCTCCATCTGACGCCGCAGGATCAGACCCGCGATCTCGTGGCAGAGACCAAGCAGCCCACGCTGGGCCGACTCCTGCACCGTCGCCGCCTTCCCCGGGACAAGAGCCGGGGCGGACGATCTTCCTACCCCACCGACGGCGGCACGGCGAGCAGGAGAGACAGAAGAAGGGAGAGGATGGATGTTTCTTTTCATGGCAACACAGTAGCCCGGGGGGTGGGACACTGAGGGCGCGCCTGCTTCACTTTTTGTTGCGAAAAACGAGAAAATGTTCAAATTTCTGAGAATTTAAGATTTATTAGGTTATTCAAACGAAGCGCATTCCGAAACAAAGACCTCCTCAATTGGTTCAAAAGTAATTGAACCAAAACCAAAGTCGCGTATATCGTTGGGCGCCCCCACGATCCCAAATGGAAAAAGCCCAGGACGAGCCCTCATTGAGTGCCGGTCTCGACCCCGTCGAGGGAGAATTCGTGCGGTTTTTTGTGCAGGTGGCGACGACCCTCAATCTGCCGCGCTCCGTCGGGGAGATCTTCGGCTTCCTTTTCGCCGCCGACGAGCCGCGCCCCTTTGACGAAGTCGTCGCCCGCCTCGGCATCAGCAAAGGCTCGGCCAGTCACGGGCTGAAGTTCCTCACCAAGATCGGGGCGATCTCCCTCGTCTATGTCCCCCGCGACCGGCGCACCTTCTACGAGGCCGAGACGAGCATGCGCAAGCTCTTCAGCAGCGCCCTCAATGAATCTGTTCGCCCCCATCTCGAGGGCAACGCCCGCCTCGTCGAGGGCCTCGAGGAGCGCATCGCCACCGCCGCCCCGGAACTCGGCGACAAGGCCGCCCACTACCGCAACCGCACCGCCTCCCTGCGGAACTGGAACGACAAAGCCCTCGTTCTCCTGCCGCTCCTCGACAAACTTTTCTCCCTCCCCGCCCCCCACTTTCCCTTCAAGCTTTTCGGATCAGACCCCGAACCCTGATCCCCCCGCGCCTCTCAAGATGCGCCCCGTCCGAAAATTCCCCTATCCCAACCGCCAGGGTCTCTGCAAAAAGAACGACCACTGGCGGTAGCGTGGAGCGCCGGAGGCGCTGTGCTTCGTTGTTGGTTCTTCGTTCTTCGTTCCTCCCCATCTGTGAACATCCGTGAAAATCTGTGGCCATCTGTGTAACACCGATTTACACAGATGGGCTTTGAGTTCACTGATCTCCCCGAATCCCGCAATGTGGGGCAGACATTCCTGTCTGCCTCTCCCTCGTCCACCTTGCCCCCTCCCCTAAAGCAAAATGGCAGACAGGATTGTCCGCCCCACATTCCTCCCCCTACTCCGCTTTCCTTCACTCCAACCCACCGCAGTGGCGACGCGGATGTCACCACTACCGTTCCAGGCCATTTTCACTGGAAATTACTCGTCCATCGAACAGGGAACTTTTGCAAGTTCCGCTACCAAGCACCAAGCACCAAGCACCAAGCACCAAGCACCAAGCACCATGCGCATCCTCATCACCGGCGGAGCCGGCTTTCTCGGCTCCCATCTTTGTGAACGTCTTCTTGGCGAAGGCAACGAAGTCATCTGTCTCGACAACTTCTACACCGGACGCAAACGCAACATCGCCCACCTCCTCCCCAATCCCTACTTCGAGCTAGTGCGTCACGACGTCACCGACCCCTTCAAATTCGAAGTCGATCAGATCTACAATCTCGCCTGCCCCGCCTCCCCCCCGCACTACCAGCACAATCCCATCAAGACGACCAAGACCTCCGTCATGGGCGCGATCCACTGTCTCGGGCTGGCGAAAAGAGTCGGGGCCCGGGTCTTCCAGGCCTCCACCTCCGAAGTCTACGGCGATCCCGAGATCCATCCGCAGCCCGAGTCCTACAAAGGCAGCGTCAACCCCATCGGCATCCGTGCCTGCTACGACGAAGGCAAACGCTGCGCCGAGACCCTCTTCTTCGACTACCACCGGCAGAACCGCGTCGACATCCGCATCGCCCGTATCTTCAACACCTACGGCCCCCGCATGCTGCCCGATGACGGACGGGTCGTCTCCAACTTCATCATGCAGGCCCTCCGCGGCGAAGAACTCACCATCTACGGCGACGGCACCCAGACCCGCTCGTTCTGCTACGTCGACGACCTCATCGAGGGATTTGTGCGGCTCATGAACGCCCCCGACCTCACCGGACCCGTCAACCTTGGCAACCCCGGCGAATTCACCATGCTCGAACTCGCCGAAAAGATCCTCGCCAAAGTCGGCGGCTCCTCCGGCCTCACCTTCCGCCCCCTCCCCGGCGACGACCCTCTCCAGCGCCAGCCCGACATCACCCTCGCCCGAAAAACACTGGGATGGGAGCCCAAGGTCGATCTCGATGAAGGGCTGGATCGGGCGATTGAGTATTTTCGGAGGTTTCTTAGTGCTTAGTGCTTAGTGCTTAGTGCTTAGTGCTTAGTGCTTAGTGCTTAGTGCTTAGTGCTTAGTGCTTAGTGCTTCCCATCTGTGAAGCGAAGCGCATCTGTGGTTCCAGCTCTTCGGCCTCTCCGCAACGGGCACCGATTTACATCGACTAGCTTCGATTTCACGGATCTCCGCGTAGAACCGAAGCGGTGGCTACTTGGACGTCGCCACCGCCGCCCATCGCCCCTGACTCCTTGACATGAGTTCGCCAACAATCGAAACTCTACCTATGGACACCTCATTGGAAATCCCGGTTTTCCCCGCGACCATTCCCGAGAACTTCGAGAGGACGATCGAGATGACGCGAGCGGAACTCGATCATCACCTGCGACTTATGGCGGCTCTGAAGATGTTCGAGCTTGGTCAGATTAGCAGTGGCAAGGCGGCGGAGTTGGTGGGTATCTCCCGAGTTGATTTTCTCCAAACCTGCAGTCGTTACCGCGTTTCCGTCTTCAACTACCCTCCGGACGAAACCGAGGCCGAAATCCGTCGCGACCTTGAGGCCTTTTCCAAACTGCCGTCGGCATGACTTTCGTTTGTAACGCCGGGCCCGTAATCGCCTTGGCGAAGATCGACCGGCTTCCACTGCTGCATCAAATGGCAGGCTCGGTGATGATTCCTGAGGCTGTGTTTACTTGTAGCAAAGGAGCGACAGTGCATCTCCGTCGTGATGCCCCTCGTGGAACAAGCCAGGAACCACGGCTATTGGTTGTCCGATGAACTACTCGAAATCGTGAAATCACTGGCCAAAGAATAGCTCCACGGCCGCAACGGCCACGGCTCACTGATCACCCCAATCGAAACGTCATCTGCGGCCTCCTTTGTTGAAACTCTTCGCAAAAAACACCGATTCCCACCGATGGGCTCAGATGGCAAGGATTGCTCCATTGCAGTGAGGGCTTTAGCCCTTGAGGACGAAGCCCGTGTCCGCCCGTCAAACGAAACGGCTAAAGCCGTCACTCCAACCCACCGCGGTGATCCTGTCTTCGCTTCGCTTCGCAGGGCATCCCTCTCCCATCCGTGAACATCCGTGAAGCGAAGCGCATCCGTGGTTCCCCCTCTTCGGCCTCACCGGAAAAACACCGATTCACACGCCCGGACTTTGATTGCACGGATCGTTCCCCGTAGCGGAACATGCCAATGTTCCCCCGTTGCGCGCCCAACGAAGAGGGAACTTTTGCAAGTTCCGCTACACAGACAAACCCTCCCCGTAGAACGGGTCTCCAGGCCCGTTTTCCCAAGGAGCCGGTGCTTCGAGAAGCGAGCCGGGCCGAGCCGGGAGACTTGTTCCACTGCAACGCTCGCCAACGCAATGCGCCGACCCGGTGGCGACGTGGACGTCACCACTACCATTTCCCGGATTCCAACCGC
>JBDNIL010000452.1:0-1963 GCA_041688355.1 Verrucomicrobiales bacterium
CGCGCCAGGAGTTTTGGCTGACCTCTCCCGAACTCTGGAGAGTGAACGTGAGGCGTTCATCGATCTTGCTGCCGCTGAGCGTGGGAACCCGCGAGGCACTACTCATGCTGCGCTTCAGAGCGCTGAGGACTTCTTCGGGAGCCTTGGCCCTGGAGAGATCGCCGCCGGCACCGAGGTAGGCGATGACGCTGCGGTTGAGGGTATCGACGTCGGAAATGAGATTCTGGTCACGAGCAGAAGTGACCACGTTGGAGAAAACCGCACTGCCTAGCGCGGCGACGATGCCGATCACCGCCACGACGATGAGGGACTCGACCAATGAGAATGCGAGTTCTTTTTTCACGTGTGTAAAAACCGCATTATTGGTAAATATCATAATAATCATTAAATAACAAGCGGATTGTTGACAGCTCGCGATGATTACAAATTGCCCGATGCGCCACGGTTTGAGAGTTTCCCGTGCTCTGAAATGCCTCGATGTTCGAGTAACCTCTTTCAGCTACACGGGACAGGCATTCCCGCCGAGGATGGCATCGGCAACGATGCTGCCCGAGCGGATCGCTCCCTCGATCGAGGCACTGCTGAGAAAATCGCCGCACGCTCGCACCGGTCCCATTCCTCCTGAAGAGGCGGTGTGCCCGGGGGGCTCGACCGGCAGGGAGCGGGGGAGGTGATAGGCTTTGAGAAACTGCCATTCCTCCGTCGCCGGGCCGAACCACTCCCGCAGCTCGGCCGTGACGCGGCCGGTGAGGTCACCGTCGGGGACCTGACATCCTGTGATCGAGACGGAAATGAGCGACTTTCCCGCCGGGGCGTAGGACGGGGCCACATTCGACGGGACACAGAGGTTGTTTATGAGCCCTTCGCGATCTCCCCTGAGTGCAATGAGCGTGTCAGGGTAGGGTGGTTCGGGCGCGGCAAAATAGAGGCAGGTCGTGCCGTTCCAGCGGGGCGCGGTGTAACGGTCGGGGAGGAGTCGGGCGGCGGTGTTTCCATCGGTCGCGAGGATGATCTGATCGGCGCGGATCTCCTGCCCGCCTGCGTGAACGGTGGTGCCGGCGATCAACTCAGCGGGGCACTCAAACCTGATCGCCCCTTCAGGGAGGCGGGATGCGAGCTGATCCGGGATGGCCTGCATGCCGGCGGCGGGGAGAGTGGCATCGCCTCGCGAAAACATCCCGAAGGTGAACTCGAACATCCGGCTCGAGGTGACAAGATGCTCCTCGAGGAAGATGCCGCCGTAGAAGCCGCGAAAGAAAAGGTCGATCATGCCTTCGGAAAATCCGAAGCGGCGCAGGTAGTCGGCGGTCGTGCTCTCGGGGGCGGACCAGATCGCGTCCTGCGATTTGTGGAGGAGGCGGTGACGCAGCTTCGCGACGAGGAGCTTGTCGAAGGGCGTGCCGATGGGCTGGAGAGCGCTGGAAAGGAGCGCGCCGGGTCTGCGAAAGACGTCCATGAGCCGCCGGAGTTTTCCCTTTTTCCAGATGAGTGCTCCCGGCTCGAAGTGCTGCAAGTCGAGGGCCTCGAGATCGAGCAACTCCCCGGCCTCGGGGTACGCGTCAAGATAGACCTGGAATCCGCGATCGAGGAGGAATCCATCGAGGTGATCCGTGCGCACCCTACCGCCGACGGCATCGGCGGCTTCGAGGATGAGAACCTCGCGGCCGGCCTCGTGGAGGCGCAGGGCAGCGCTGAGTCCGGCGAGTCCGGCTCCGATGATGATGGTCTCGACGCTGGCAGAACTCATGAAGGATCAGGGGAGGGGGCGGCCGAGGATATGACGCAGGGCCGCCTCCAGGTCGGGATAGCGGAAGCAATAGCCGAGGGAAAAGAGCCGACGCGGCACGACTGCGAGATCGGCGAGCAGGGTCTCGTCGGCCATTTCCCCGAAGATCGCGCGGACCACCGCAGTCGGGACCGGGAGCAGGGCGGGACGACGGAGGACCCGGGCGAGAGTATTGGC
>JBDNIL010000078.1:0-2868 GCA_041688355.1 Verrucomicrobiales bacterium
CGACAACTACTGGGTTCACTTCTTCAACCAGGGCTGGGCTCACTACTACGCCACTGCCTCGCTTCCGATCAAGCTCAACTGCCGCACCACTCTGACTCCCTACGTCGGATTCAACGGCGGCATGGATGACAATGCGTTCGGGTTTGCCTCGAGTGATTCTCTGGGCACGGCCGGCGGCGGCGATGTCCTCCATGGAGGCCTCAACATCAGCGTCTCCTTTTAATCCCTGAAGTCCATTCAGAGATTCTCAGCTGGAAAAATTCATATTGTAGCTCCCTTCGCCCCGTCCCCGTGCCAGTTTGCGCGCGGGACGGGGCGATTTTTTTGTCTACCGGGATCTCGAGTTCCCCTTGCTGAGGCAACCCGGAATTAAGCAGCGGGATGAAGGTGCCATTGTCCCTCCGAAGCTTCGGCCAGGCATGAACGGCGCGGGAACGGCACGGGTTGGGTACCTTCCGCCGCCTACTCGGTAAGCCCGCATTTCTCATGCCCGTTCGTCACGAGACGCTGTGAGAACATGCTCCGGCGAGGCGCGGACCGTATTTTCCGAAGGGCTGCATGGGAACATACTGCCCAAGGACAATTCGGTCCGGAACGAAGTAGGGGCTGGCCGCAGCAAGTCGCAGTAGAAAGGGCATGAGAAATGTGGGCTAGCGACGGGAGTGTTCCGGTAGGGACGCACCGCCGGGGCGTCCTTGTTCGGCGGACACTCGCGTAATACCCGGGACGGGGTTGATCACAGCGATGCAGAGCGGTCCTAAACAAGGAACCTCGAGGCAAGCCCCGCACGGAGCCTGCCTCATCTTCCGGAAGCACAGGATTCGAGGCAGGCGGTATCCCTTTGCATCTTCCCCACCGCTCATCGCGATGGGGAAATTTGAAAGCCTCAATCCCGAAACTCGAAGGTCCGCATCCTCGCGTATCCAAAAGGATACGGAGAATCGCGGACCTAAAGCGACGAGGCAAGAGCTGCTGAAGCTCTGCGAGTCCTCGTTCTTATTTCAGGAGAGTCACGCTACCGTCTTTGAGAGAGTAGATCGCGCCCACAATCTTGATGGCACCCTGTGTCTCGAGCTCGGCGAGGACTTCGCTCCGGCTGCGGATGTCGGCGACCGTCTGGCGGACGTTCTCCTCGATCACTTTCGCAACGAACGCATCGTTCTTCGAGTTGCGCTCTCCCTCGAAGCCCTTTGTCTGCTCAATCGCAGGCTTGATCTTGGAAAGCAGAGCGGTGAGATTTCCCATCTCAACACCATCACAGGCACCCATGACAGCGCCGCAGGCTTCGTGGCCCAGCACCAGCACCAACTTCGCTCCGGCGGCTTTGGTGGCGAACTCCATCGAGCCGAGTTGGTCTTCGTTCTCGATGTTACCGGCTACCCGGCCGACGAAGACATCCCCGATGCCTTGGTCGAAAACTAGCTCGACCGGCACTCGCGAGTCGAGGCAGGAGAGAATCACCGCCTTCGGAAACTGGCCTCCGGCGCTCGCTTTGACTTCTTTCGTAATGTCTCGCTCGGTCAGTTTCCCCTCTACATAGCGGGCATTTCCCGCGAGGAGATCTGCGAGGACAGCGTCGGGCGAGAGAGCCGCTTGCTCTTCGCTCGTCGTGGGCGGATTCTCCGAGATCAGCAGAAGGGGCATTGCCACAAAAACGGCAACAAGGGGGAGGAGGATCGGGAGACGTGACATGATAGGTCGGCTTGATTTCATATTTTCAGGATTTGTGGTTTTGTTTTTCTTATCTTTGGAGACGAAGTCTACGGCGCGACAAACTTGTGCCCGCGCAAAACCTCAACTGAGGTAATCCAGGCAATCACGGCGTAGTCCTCGAAATATCTGTCGGCAATCTCGGTGAGAATGGCGTCGGCGGTTTCTGTGGAGACGATCACCTCGAACTTGAGGTTTCGCCCTTCCCACTCACTCGCTCGCACTCCGCGAGACCCCTGTCCCTCGACTTTGGCGAGGGTGAAACCCGTCGCGCCCTTCCTGCGGATCAGCTCGATGATCTCTTCGCGGAGAAGCCTTTCGGTGATGATACTCAGTTTTTTCAGAGCTACTTTCATATCATATCGGGGTTGCTTTGAGGTATCTGGCGAGGGCGAGAAGGCAGGGAATTCCCACTGCGAGATTAAAAGGGAAGGTGATCCCCAGAGCGAGGGTCAGGTAGATGCCGGGGCTCGCCTTGGGCAGAGCCATCCGTACTGCCGCCGGCGCGGCGATATAGGAGGCGCTGCCTGTCATCGCGCCGAGCACTGCCGCCCCGCCTGCGCTCAGACCGACCGCGATGCCAGCCATCGTGCCAAGAGCACCGTGCATCAGGGGGAGGAAACATCCCACCACGACAAGCCTCCAGCCGGCCTCGCGAACATCCTTGATCCGTCTCGCCGCGACCATGCCCAGCTCAAGGAGGAAGAGGCACAGCACTCCTTTGAATGGAGTGATGAAAAAGGGAGCCACCGTCTCTATTTTGGCAGGCCCGCAGAGCGCTCCGATTACGAGACCACCAAGCATGAGGAAGATGCTCTTGCCCACGACCAACTCGTGAACGGCTGCCTTGATGCCCCCGCTCTTTTGTTGACGGGCGAAGAGCAGCGCCACGATAATCCCGGGGACTTCGAGAACGGCTACGAGGGCGGGCATAAAGCCTTCCGCCGGAAGCCCGCTGATCTTGGCCGCTTCGATCGCGGCAACGAAAGTCACAGCAGATACCGATCCATAGTGCGCTGCCGCCGCCGAAGCATTGATCCGGTCCAGCCTTGCAAAGTGTTTCAAGAGAAAAAAAGCGGTGATCGGAGTGATCACTCCCAGAAGAAGGGTGATCGAGATGGGGCCGACCAAGGTCGCGACAGGCGTCTCCGCCACGGC
>JBDNIL010000453.1:0-3715 GCA_041688355.1 Verrucomicrobiales bacterium
AAGGACACGCCGCGACCGTTCATGTATCCGATCATCGGCGCGGCGGGCGAGAGTGTGGTGCGGAACTTTCCGATGAA
The DNA here is from genome assembly GCA_041688355.1 of Verrucomicrobiales bacterium. Lineage (GTDB taxonomy): Bacteria > Verrucomicrobiota > Verrucomicrobiia > Verrucomicrobiales > DEV007 > Arctic95D-9. The sequence goes on from JBDNIL010000453.1 coordinate 78, forward strand.
GAAAGATGTTCCCGGCGAGGAGCGGTTTCTCGATCACAAACATCACCGCTCGCTCTGGTTCGCGCATTCCAAGGTCAACGACATCAATTTCTGGGGCGAGGATCTTGTGTTCGGAAAGCAGGAGCACGCCGGTTTCAGCGAGATTAAAGCGACCGGCAATCCGGGGGCCTTTGTCGCGGCGACGAAATGGATCGCGCCAACCGGCGAGACCGTTCTGACCGACGAGCGGCGCATCGTCATCACCGCACTGCCCGGGGGCGAGAGGACGCTGGATTTCAACATCACGCTCAAGGCCACCGAAGGCGACGTGCTTTTCGGCGATACGAAAGAGGGGACGATGGCCATGCGCCTCTGCCCATCGCTCAGCATGAACAGCAGCAAGAACTTCGTGAACACCGGGAACTCGACCGGCCGCGCCTTCAACAGCAACGGCGACCGCGACCACGCCATCTGGGGCAAGCACGCGAACTGGGTCTGCTACTACGGCCCCGACCCGAAAGGCAATCCCGTCAGCGTCGTGATCTTCAGCCATCCAAGCAACCTACGCTCACCCACCACGTGGCACGCGCGCGACTACGGTCTCTTCGCGGTGAATCCATTTGGCCTGCATGATTTCGAGCCCGACAAACCGGCGGGTGCCGGGGACTACACGATCAAGAAAGGCGACAGCCTCACGCTGCGCTACCGCTTCTACTTCGCCAAAGGCCAGGCGGATGCGGCGAAACTCGATGCGGCTTTCGAGGTGTTCGCCAAAGAGAAGTGACCACTAAAACCCGGCACCACATATCATCCCGACGAACTACCAAAATGAAACTCAACCTCACACTCCTCATCACCCTCATGCTCGCACCGTTGGCTGGGCTACACGCGGCCGACACGATCCTTATCGAAAACGGCCAAGCGCTCTCTGAGATCATCATCGCGGAAAAACCGGCACGGATGACGAAGCTGGCGGCGAAGGAATTGCAGACTTACTTGGAAAAAATCAGCGGGGCGAAGCTGGAGGTCCGCACTGCGCCGTCAGCGGGAAAGGCGCACATTTTCCTAGGCAAATCTTCGTATACGGAGGCGTTGAAACTCGGGACGGATGGGCTTGAGAATGGTGCCTTTCGCATCGCTTCGGGGGCGGACTGGCTGGCGTTGGTGGGTCCGGATGAGGATTTCGTTCCTATCGAGCCATGGGGCCGGATGCGCAGCACGGTCGAGCAGGGTCGGGTGAATGCGGAGTTCGACAAGATTACTGGCGACACGTTTTGGAATCACTTCGGCTACCTCTACACGCGTTATCACAAGGACCTCGATGTCTGGGATTACGATGACGCGGGGACGCTCAATGCCGTCTATGAGTTTCTACGCAGCCTCGGTGTGAGGTGGTATGCTCCGGGCGAACTGGGCGAGGTGGTGCCGAAGCAGCCGACGATCGCGTTGCCGGGCGTGAACAAGACGGTGAAGCCGGACTTCGGCATGAGGCGTTTCACTTTCTACACGGATCACACGGGCCTTGGCGAAAAGGGCATCTGGACGCTGCGGCTGGGTCTAAACCAGGGGCACAAGATCGGCGGCATCTCACAGATTTGTCATGGGATGAAGTTTGTCCTGATGCGCGAGGAGATGAAGCGGGCACACCCCGATTTGTATCTGCTCACCGGTGGCAAACGCGATACCACAACGAAGGGCTCCGGCTATCCCGATCTCAACTCGCCATTGTTTTTCGAAAAGCAGCTCAAATACTCACGCGCCATGTTCGATCACTTCCGCGAGCCGATGATCAGCATCGACCTCGTCGATGGATACGGCGGCATGACTTCGGATGATCCAAAGTGGATGGCGCAGCTCACGCCAGAGCGCGGCTGGTCGGGCACGATGTCGGATCAGGTCTGGGGCTACATCAATCGCGTGGCGCAGGAGCTTCACCAATCGCACCCGGATCGACTCGTGAGCGGGCTCGCCTACAGCGCCTACAAAATGCCACCGTCGAAGATCGACAAGCTCAGCCCGAACCTCGTGCTCATCGAGACGCGTCAGCGTCAGAGCTTCTGGGATGAAGCACAACTCAGCACGCACCGAAGCTTGCGCGAGGCCTGGATGAAAAAGCTCAGCTCAGGCAATTACCTCACTTGGGACTACAACGTCAACGCCCGCCCCGAGCAGGCGGGACGGCCCGTGTTTTACACCAAACAAATCGCCAGCGATCTGCGCGAACTGAAAGGCCATACGCTCGGGGAGATGATCGAAATCTATGATCATCCCGCCAGCAGCGAGGGTAAGTTCGACTACGACCCGCTCGCCATCGAGCATCTGAATCTCTACCTTACCTCGCGCTTCTGGTGGGATGCCGATCAGGACCTCGATGCGCTGCTGGCCGACTACTTCACCAATTATTATGGCCCCGCCGCCAAGCCGATGCAGGCCTTCGCGGAGTTCTCCGAGGCGAACTGGATGCACATGGGCCAGGACGGCGCGAAGATCAGCGAGGCTCTCGCCTTGTTCACCGCCGCGCAAGCCGCCGCCGATCCGCAATCGCTCCCCGGACGCCGCATTCAAAAAATCGCCGACCTCATGAAACCGTTGCACAACCTGCAGCAGCAGCTCAGCCGCAAACACGATACCGATCTCTCCTACCGCGTGCTGGAGGCGAACCAGACCGGCGGCCAGCCGATGAAGGACAAACCCTTCGATGGCCAGGTGCTCAAGGACTACTGGACCGATGTGCGCAGCGCCCCGCTCGTCAAACTCACGCCAGAGGGCCCGCGACCTACCGCCGCAGCGTCCTTCCAGATCCAGCGCGAAGGCAGCATCCTGCACCTGGGCATCATCTGCCAGGAACCCGACATGCCCGGCATCAACATCGCCACCACCGCCCCCGATGATCCGAAACTTCTCGAAGGCGACCACATCTCCCTGCTCATCGAGACGGCCTCTAACAGTTACTACGAGATCGCCGTCAATCCCGCCGGCACCGTTCTGGAGATTGATCACGGCAAGGACGGCAAAGGCGTGCGATGGACCTCCGGCGCGCAGATCAGCGTGCATCGCGGCGACAGCCAATGGAGCATCGAGATGCGCCTTCCCATCACCGGCGAAGGCTCCCGCATGATCGACCCGCTCAAAGGCATCGACGGAGCCCAGCCCAGGGATTTGTTCCCCTGGCACTTCAACCTCTGCCGCCAACGCATCCGCGGAACGACCATCGAACGCACCGCCTATTCCGCCACCGGAAAAGACGATTTCTACGTGCCGGAGAAGTTCGCGAAGCTTTGGGGGAAGGGGAAATGACAGCGACGCAAACTGAACCGACTACGACGCTCAAGCTCTATCTTATGAAAACCACCATCGCACTCCTCACCGCCCTGCTGCTCTCACCTCTGGCTGCACTCCACGCCGCTGAAGTATCGCCCATCCGGATCACCGATCACACAGTCGTCTTCAAACACACGAGCACTGATCCGAAGGACCCGGCGAACACCTCGGGCTACAATCTGGGGCCGAGCATCACGGTGCTGCCGGATGGGCGCTTGATGGCGGTTTGGTTTTCGTCGCCATCGGAGGGCGCGGAATCGCAGCGCATCGTGCAGGCGTTTTCGTCGGATCAGGGACGCTCCTGGGGCGAGGCGACCGTCTTGCAGGACATCGCGGGC
>JBDNIL010000079.1:0-7358 GCA_041688355.1 Verrucomicrobiales bacterium
CAGTCGATTGATTTTGGACCGGTCGGGGCCAGTCCGTGGTTCCGGCTTGTCGTCGGACGCGACACCGTCTATGCCTACGCCGCCGGCTCCCTGAGTTCGGCGACTCCGGGGGCCTGGAGTTACCTCACGGCGGTGAAGATCCAGCTGACCGGTATCGAGCCCTCGACACGGCGCAGCGATCTCGGCGGTTTATTCGTCAGCCGGGGATCCGCCACCGTAGCTGACGTCTATCAGTCGGAACACCTTCTCTGGTCAGAGCGGACGACTAGGATCGCCAACGCGGTTCCCACGGGGGCGTGGACGGCGACGCCGCCTACTCCCGCCCAGACGACCGAATCATCGAGTTTATTGTCCCTTGTCGGCAGCGGAACCCCGGCCGACGTCAATTTTGTCGATTTCCCGATTCAGGTCCGGGCTCCGGGAACTTACCGGTTTTTTGTTCACCTTCCCTCGGGCAACCCGGCCTCAATCCGTGTGGCCCTCGTCGTGGGCGGCGTGCGGCGAGCGGTCTTCACTCCCGACAATACGCCTTCCGGACGGAGTTCATGGTTATTCGTTGATTCGGCTCCTCTCACCGCGGATTCGACCGTTTCCGTGAGGCTCCTGCATCCAGGCACTCAGGGCACCGTGCTCTATGCTGACGCCGCCCGCGCCGTTCTGGTACCAAACTCGGAGGTTGGCGTGACAGGTTACCCCGGTTGGACGAAAACCCCTGCCGGGACGAATCGCATCACTTTCGCGGGTTCCGGCGCTTCCAATGAACTGAAGCGCTCTCAACATGATCTCAATGGAAATTGGAATGCCGGCGCCTTCAGTACGAACGCCCTGCTCGGTGACGGGAAGCTTCGCTTTCGCTTCATCGGCGACGGGTTGCAGATGCAGGCGGGGCTCACCCTGAGCGCCGCGAGCAGCGACCCGACACATATCACCTATCGTTTTACTAATAAAAATAGCGGAAAAGTGCAGGCCCTCGGTGGAACGTCGGCAGAGTTCAACTACGTCAACGGCGATTGGATGGAGATCGAGCGGGTCGGTCGCCAGATGATCTTCCGGAGGAATTCGACCTTTCTGCATGCTATCGCGCTTGCTCCAAACGCTCCCTCTTACCTCCACGTCGACGCTTCCCTTCAGGAGGAAAATGCGCGCCTCTTCGGAGCGCAGATTTCCGGGCATTGGCTTCATCCGGCCTGGTCGACCAACATTGATTACGACGCGTTTACCGACAGCACCGAACGACCCGTCATCGATGCCGACTCCGAGGACTCGCTCCAATCTATTTTCGATGTAAATCTCAGTGAGGATCTGGATCTCGATGGTCTCACCAACGCGCAGGAAGTCGCCAACGGCACCCTTCCGGAGAATCCCGACACCGACGGTGATGGGCTCTTGGATGGGGCCGAGGTAATTGACCACGACACCGATCCGACTCGAAAAGACACTGACGGCGACGGCCTCGAGGACGAATTTGAAGTGACTTCGCCTTTGCGATTCAATCCTAAAACCCGCTTTACGATTAATGACGGCGTCTCGGACAAGACCCGATGGGAGATCATTTCATTCAGTCCCAACGACGCGTTCGCGGCATTGATCGACATTCTCCCGAACGCTGATTTCGACGGCGACAACGTAAGCAACCGCCTCGAAAGCGACGACGGCACCTCGGCGACGGACATCAACGATTGGTTCCGGCCTGTCGTTTTCGGCCAGCTATTCGGAAGTGTTGCGGGTGCCGTCCCGACAATTGACGAAATCGCCGGTGTTAAATCGACCCGCCTCGTCCGCACCGCGTCAACCGGCAGCCCGGCGGGAGGCATCAGTCACCACGAGGCACAGAACGGCACCCGGGTGCGCTTTCAGTTTCTACCGTTGAACACGACCTCCGGCACCAATGACCAGGTCATCGTCGGATTCTCACATCGAGGCTATCCTCCCTATGATCCGTTACCCGAGGCCCACTACGCCGCCGCGATCCGGCTCGATTTGAACGGAAAAGCACGGGTTCTGCGATATGGCTCCGTGATTACCGAGGTGCCGCCCTTCGACGTTGCACTTACGGATCTAATCGAACTGCATTTAAAGACTGGCGTTGACGGTGCCGCTCCGCGCGTCCTCAATATCGACATAATTGACACCGTTAACTCGACTTTGGAAAATGTAGCTTCGGTCACACTTCCCGAAGGACCACAAGGTTTCGATGGATTCGTCTGGGACCACGACAAAAATCTGGGAACAGTGGCTGTTCGAGCGCCCCTCGCCGTAGTCGTGCGTCTCCCTGGAGCAGGCGCTGGCGTTAAAAATCTGCGCTACCGCGGGATTTACGATCCTGATCGAGACAATGACCAGATGGCGGACCGGTGGGAGCAACAGATCGTCGATTTTTACCCCCAGTTCACCGCTGTTGAGCAAATCCCTCCGGGTGGCGATTCCGACAATGACGCGTTAACCAACATTGAGGAATACAATCGCGGCACCGATCCGACAAAACCAGATACCGACGGCGACGGGATGCCCGATGGCTGGGAAGTCACCTATGGACTAAATCCGAAAAACCCCGCCGATGGGGCCCTAACCACGAATCCCAACGGCTCGCCAACCGCCGATCTCGACGGCGACGGTCTCTCCAATCGCGCAGAGTATGATTTCGGATCACGACCGGATCTCATCTCCACGGCTCTTGACGGGTTCTCTGACGCGTGGAGGCAACGATACAATCTCCATCCCACAAATTACATCGATCCCTCGGGTGATCCTGACTTTGACGGGCTCACCAATGCCGAAGAATTTGCGGTACGGAGCAATCCGACCTTGAAGGACACCGACGGGGATGGATTTGAGGATGGATGGGAAGTGGCCAATGGCTTTGATCCCATTCGCGACGACCGTATCACCGACTCTGACGGCGATGGGCTTACCTATCAGCAGGAGCTCGCCCTGGGTACCGATCCCATTCGTTCCGATAGTGATGGAGACGATCTCAAAGACGGTGACGAAGTGAACACTTTTTTGACCGACCCGCTCGACCCAGATACAGACGAGGACGGTCTACCCGACGGATGGGAGACTGCAGGGTTGATCATGCACTCTACCTCCCGGGTAATTCCTGCCGAGGTAGTTGATGCGGAACGCGCCTACGGTGCTTGGGAATTGATAAACGAAAGCCCTGAAGCGGGTGATGACACACAGACACCAATTCGCCAGGCCTGGATGCGGATCGAGAGTTGGTATGACTGGCGTTCGGGACACTCGGGCACGCAAACGGTTTACATGGACCGATACGTGACACTTCTTGCGAGCGGCGTTTTGGTCCAGCCGAATGACGAGTGGTTTCACGATCCGGTCACTGATACCCTTACTCACGTGAGTTTGGTCCAACAGTGGACGACCCATTACGATGAAACGTTGCGTCTCTGGGTCGGTGTCCGACGAGGCGACGGCTATTTATCGACCTGGTGGTGGGTAAGAACGAATCCGAAGTCAAGTGATACGGACGGAGACGGCATACCCGATAAGTGGGAATACGACCATTGGTTGCACCCGGACAAAGCCGCGGATGCAGGAGAAAATCCGGACAACGATTCCCTCATCAACTCGGCGGAATACATTCGTAGAACCCATCCGTGGCGGGCGGACACTGACGGTGATACCCTCAACGACGGGCATGAAGTTACCGTCACGCTGAGCGATCCGCTTGACCCTCGCGACCCCGGCGCTAGCGGTGGCGGCACCCCCCCCGTAACGCCGATTCGTCCGGTCGCGACCCGAATCGACTTACTCACGGTCGAATCCGCTCCGCGCCCGGGTGGCGGCGCTACCACAAGTGCTCCCACCTTGTCAGGTGGTGGAGGAAACCCCACGAATCCCTCTCCATCGCGACCCCATCCCACGTCAGGGCCAAACGATGCCGGCCCCGATTCAAATCCTCCCCAGAAACCGAGCGCCCCGCCCGCCGACCAGATCTTCCTTGAGACTCGTGAGCTCGATAAATCAATTACTGGCGGTGAGGCTATTCCCGGCGGTGGCGGTGACTATGGAACGGTGGACCCTGACGCCGCTGGCGATCATGATGAAGATGGCATTCCCAATTTCGAAGACGAAGACTATATTCGTCCCTATACCGGTGGTGGTGGACAACCGGGCGATGAAGAATTCAGGGGACTCCTCTCTTACCGGGTCGGCAACAATCAGCAAAGCGACTTGTCCGATACATACAATGATATCGGCAGTGCCCACGGGTTTCTGAGTCGCGCCCCGTTTAATCCGAGCATCGACTGGGAAAAAGACGAGGCAGGACTCGGGAGCGAACGGTCCGTCGTTGCCACCGCCAGTGCGGGGTACGCGACCGACCGGGAGGTTCGCCTCGTGCGCAAGACGAGCCAATCGAGTCCCGAAAGCTACCAGGCGGTTGAAGTTGAGGTAAAGCGGAAGTTCTTGAAGATCAAGCGTAGCCGGACGATTCCGGAAAACGGTGGGCCAGCGGGGCCCTGGGTGACAGCACCGGTGGAGGTAGTTGAGCTTGTCATTCCGGCAAAGAAGTCGAAATCTGTGGAAGATGGCCAGGCCGCGAGAGTCGTTCTAAAGCCGCAGATGAGCGAGGGGGTCGAGAGGGAGGAGCGCCTCCTGCCGGTGGACTTAGACATTATTCATCCGGCAACGGGTGAGCTCGAAGAGTCGGAAGAGGACTACTCTGGAAGCGGTCCACGAAAAGGCGGGCTGGTTGCCTTAAAACGAGACGAGACCACGCCGGTAACGAAACTTCACTTGAAAGCGATCGATGCATTGCCGACGGGTACAAAGAGCAGGCTAAAAGTCGAAACACCTTCGGGATCGGGCTCGATCAATATCTACGAGGACTACCAGCGGACACAGCTTGTCACACCCGGACAGACGGAATTTTACGCAAAGGTAGAACGAAAGTTGTTTCTTGAGGGGGCATCGGTCTCCAAGTCAAGTTCAATCACCGTCACCCGGCAAATCAATATCGGTGGGAATTGGATCGATGGTGATGCAGTCTCATTGACTGTTGTGCATGCTGAAATTCCTGTCGTAATGCGAGCGTTCATTCCTCACGCATGGACGGAAGGGGAATGGCCAGTGCCGGTTGGTCTTGAATACGTCACAAATCCTCTCGACCCATATCCGATTCCAGTTCCAGTCCTAATCTTCTCCGATTGTGTCGGAGGAAATAGGCAGGAGTTTTCGGAAAAAGACTATGACGGAGAATTGGAATACAAACTTCGACAAGAAGTCATCATCACGCCCTATCGTGAGCTACATGGGGATATCGACTTGGCAAGTAAGAGGCAAATCGGAACGACACCGTTGAGTAAGTTTTACAAGAAATCGGAGGATGTTCCAGAATCCGAACAGAATGCGAGGTTTGGGGAAGATTTTGTTCCCGGCGCGACCGCAAACTGGGAGTTTGGGCCGACTGAACCGGAGGCAACATACGAGGAGATCGAACGGGTTCAGAACTCAAACGGCAACGATGTATCGAAAATGACGCCCTCTCTTTCCGGCGATGCAGGGCACCCGGACATAGTTCCGGCGTCGTCCCTCCCGAACATCGATTTCCAGTTCAAGATCAAGGCCGAACGGGTGGAGGACGATGGAGTCGCAAAAATCTATTTCACCACCGAGGCCAAACACAACCTCTATCCGGCGTATGAGCTGACGGTTGCCGATTCGGATGAAATATACTCACACGTATACCAATACGAGCCCGCTGAAGAGATTCTTCCGGGGCCATTTAGCCTCAATTCGTCCCACGAAGGGCCGGGAAAAAGAAAGCGTGTGCAATGATAAGTTCTTTTCCATTTAGAGTTTTCATTTTTGGGTTAACGCTGATCACAACAACCAACGCGTCATTTGCCGTAACTGCCGAAGACGTCGAGGCTCGAATCACCGAAACCCTCGAAGCTGCGCAAAAAGCATATGAATTAGACCCGTCTGGACTGGAAGCCCAAAGGATATTGAACAAGTCGCGCCTGATCATCGACACGATCCAGCAGTATTTCTACATCGTGCCTGGAGCGCTGCACGAACACTCCGCAGCCAGGCAGATTCGGGTTGAGCAGGTGGAGGGCTGGCTGGGCCGCTACGAACCGTTTTTCGTGAAACTGATTGGCACCCTGAGCGATCCGAAGACCGACTCGAAAGCGATCACGAGCTTTGTGAAGTTCACGAAGCCGACGCCGCAGATCAAAGCTGCATTGCTGCAAGTGGCAAGATCGGAGACTGCCAGACCGGAAAATGCCGCGGCAGCTTATGACGGGATCTTCTATCTCGAAATGGATGATCCTGAAATTCGTCGTGAGGTAGTTGATATCCTCGACTGGATGGATGAGCGACACACCAAGGCTCGTCTTGCCGCACAGGTTCGAAATATGTCTGCAGAATTATGGGCGACACCTGAGATGATTGATTATTGGCGACAATCCTTATCTGTTCCGTTTTCACCTGAAAATTTTCCCACAAGAGGAGGAAGTGAAAGACTCGATACCAACTATTTGATTGCAGCAACGGCTCTCTCGCATTTCGGAAAAATGGACGATCGACTGGCGGAATTGGCCCGTCAACGCGCCGAGGAAATTCGAAAATCTGGAGGGCATCAAAGGACGATCGATAAGCTGATTTTCGCGGCTGAAGTGCTTGAGGGAACCCGGCCTCCTGAAATCGCAGTGAATTGGAAAGGGCAATTGCTGGGGGCGAGCAAAACCGCAGTCAAACAGGAAGCACCCGAAAAAGACGAACAGAATGTAGGAGGCAATCCATGGGAAATAAATAGAGTTGCAACTCCGCAGCAGCAATCGTCCGAGAACCGGAAGTCCAATGATGGACAGGCTTCATCAAAGTCGCTCTTGGTTGCTGGACTTATCGCCCTGCTTCTCATTCTTTCTGTTTTGGTAAGGGTGGCAAAAGGGAGATCCCAACCTTAATCTAACCAGAGGTGCGGTTGGGCCCTAGAATCTCCCCACCGCTTTTCATCCTCGCACGTCGTAGCGCTGGCGCAAAAATCCAGCCCACCCCGTCTGTGAGCAAGCGACCGCTGCGGCACGCTGTCTGCTTCCGCTCGCAAGCTCGCTCCTGGGCAGACATCGCGCCTCCGCTCGAACGCCGTGGTTCGAATTCTCGGGGACAATTCTCGGGGACAGGTTAATTATTTGAAATTCCCCCTTAGCAAAAAGCGTTTTGATATAATTGTTCACAAGAACATTAATAAGAATCTCATGAGACAATCACGCATCCGGGGAACCGGCCTCAGCTACTACCACGTGATTTGCCTCTGAGGAGGCTGTGCATTTCAGGCTTCGCTGTGTCGAAGCGCTATCGCGCGTGGCACTCACGCATCGTGGACCGGA
>JBDNIL010000080.1:0-4488 GCA_041688355.1 Verrucomicrobiales bacterium
CGCCACCACCCGCCCGCCAGCATCCGCAGCCTGACGGGCTGTTCCCCGGTTTCATTGCCCAGATCAATGCCATGATCCGCCGGGTGCTGCAGCGCCCACTGGTAGTGCCACAAGCCCAGGAGTGGGATGAGCCGACCCTCGGGCGACACCCAGAATTTCTCGCTCGGCTGCCAGCCCGTGTGTGAAAGCCGTGGAATGTCCTCGTCACTCATTCTCGCTTCCCTCCCCACGGCAGGTCACTCGGGGTTTCAATGGTCCGCTTCCCGATCCGAACAAATGTCTTCGAGTCCAACGGATTCCCGTCGACCCGGCGCACATATTCCCCGTCCGCGTCGAATCGGTAGACCTCATCCAAAGACTGGCAGTAGTCATAGCCGATGAGGCGGCAGCGCCGGTGGTGCTGGTAGTGCTCCCTGACCGCTTCCCCCACTTCCCGAATCATCTCGTAATGTGACAGCTTCACCAACTCTTCAGGGAGTCTGACCAGAAGGTAAAATTCGGCTCCCAGCACGGTGATCAGACTCGGATAGTATTTTTCGGGCAACCTTCCCCACAGGTGGGGACCTCGCCTTGCCATGGTCTCCTCCGTTTCTCTCCTACAGCTCTCTGCGGTTCTTTCCCTTTCCTGCTTCTCGTGGGCTTCCCAAACCACGGCGAGCTGCTCAGAGGGAATCTGGAGCATTGCCGAGACCCTCTGAACCACCGCAGGCACGAAGCGATCGCCCCGCAAAAGTTCATCGAGTCGCCGGTAAGCTTTCGTCGTGTTTTTGCCTTCGGCCAGCATGAGACCCAGTTCGTGCCGCTTGATCCCGCGTGACAACATCCCCTTCCGGATGAGATCGGTGATCGGACTGTTAATATCTGTGTTCATTTTCTTGCGCTGTCCCTACAACATCAGGACTCAGAACAGGCTTTGCAATAGGCATGTCTGTCATAAACGACCCCGTTCCCCCGGTATGACAGAATGAAGACGTGCGAAGCCCCTGCCTCTATTGTATGTTAATCGCAGATGACAAATCGCTTGCCCGACCCTCGTTTCCCTGTTCCAAGCCGCCCGGGAGAACCCAAAAAGTCCGCCTACAATCGTGAATTTTATCCTGAGATTGACATCAATTCAGGGAGTTGGGTCATGAAAGACGGACGACCCGCGATTTTTGAGAACTGGTTGGACTGCGACACCCAAACCTTTTGCCGGACCGTCTACTATTCCACTTTGGAGGCAGAAGACTGGGACGAACGCAGACATTTCGATTTCATGACGGAGAGCGGCCTCCTGAACGACAAGACTCGTCCCGGTGAATCTGTGGCTCTCAATCGGAGCGACGATGAGTCTGGGCAGTCTTGGTGGACTGTCACCGTAGGAGTTTACGACGACGAGGACGACGAGGACGAGGACGAGGACTGAGATGGCGGCTATGAACGAACACCTTTTGAGCAAAGCAGGCGAGGAAATCGATAAGGAACTGAGGGGGATCACCCGTGAGGAACCGATCACGGAACCGCACTTCGGGATTCCCTCGTGGACGGAAGGCGTCATGAACAAGGCCGTGACCTTCGCGGATTTCGGCGACGACGTGGATGATGTCACAGAAGCAGTTCAGTCTATCTCAAGATTCGCACGCCCGAGCTGGATATGCTGGTTGAATCGGGAGAAAGCTAGTGTCCCGCACTGAAATCCGCATTATACTGGGAGCATGACCCTGCCTGCGCTCTCCGTCCGGGATGAGAACTCCAAAATTATTAAACGATGAGCAGATCTAAGAAAAGTCAGCCTTTTATCCCGGTCGTAGCGGCTACCTCTGAAAAGGAAGACAAGACAGGAGCGAACAGGAAGATCAGGAGAAGAAATAAAACCATTTTAAGCCAGACTGAGGACGACGAAAAGGTGTTGGACCGGAAGGCGATTACAGATCCGTGGTTCTTCAGCAAAGATGGGAAAAGAAGAATCGACCCGGAGGAGGGATCCAAATACCTTAGGAAGTAGAATTAAAAAAATCACTTCTTTCAACTCGAAGCTTGTAAAATGAAAGACATGCCCCAGCACCCCCCGGAAACAAGGGCCACCGCCCACCTGCACATTGAGACCGAAGATGACGAGCGAAGGCTCACCAACACATCTCCCGTGGATGTCGACCGCCTTGTTTACTCGACGTGCTGCGTTTTTTTTGATTCTCCAAATGAGGGTGACTTTGCGCGGACGAGTGTGCCCATCTACGAGATCGAGGGCTTGCCGAGCGGGTGTTCTATCACCCTGGAAAAGATCGATCCGTATGAGGACGGAAGACCTTGGTTCCAAATCAATGAGGTGGCATGGGCGGACGGCCTGAAAGAAGAAGGCGTTGGCCTCACTTCGATGAGTGCACTGCTCAACATGCTAGCTGTGCAAAAGAGGAACGAGCGACGACTCCAGATCCGCGCGGAGATGGTGGCGATCACGCGGCATCTTGAAAATAAACCGGTGTTTCTCCGCGCATTGCCGCCCGTTTCCCGGCATTCCGGGGACAAGGTCGACCACGAGGCACCGGAAAATTGACGAGGGAGAAAAGAGGCAGCCTCCACAACGGCTCCCTCGCCATGTGGCAGAATGCATCCGGGCCGCGCAATTTTTATTCTGTAAGTTCGGCGATCAGGTTTGGGGAAGATCGGTGAGGTTCATGCTGAGGTGGGTTTTTGAAGTAGCCCACTCGTTGGAGATCTCGCAGAGGATGGCGGAGACAAGGCGCAGGAGAGAGGCTTCGTTAGGGAAGAGCGCGCCAGCGAGGGCAACTACGGCAAGGCAATCGATATCTACCAGCGCGTCCTTGAGCTGCAACCCTCCCTGCACCGGGCACGCCGGAACCTGGCCATGATCGATGCCGAGACCGGCGAATAGAAAACTTAAATCCATTCAACGAACATGAACGAACACGAACGTCACTGCGACTTCGCCGCCCTCGCCCGCGCCGTCTCCGGCACCTTCGCTCTGGGGAGCCACTCCATCCACGGTCCCGCCCACTGGAGACGGGTGGAGCGCAACGGCATCTGGCTGGCGAAACGGTCCGGTGGGGATCTCTTCGTGGTGAGGCTCTTCGCCTGGTTCCACGATTCCCGCCGGGTCAACGATTGGACTGATCCCGAGCACGGAAAGCGGGGCGCGGAGCACGCGACCGAACTGCGAGGCAAGCTCTTCGACCTGGAGGACGAGGTCTTCGAGCACCTCGTCTACGCCTGCACCTGGCACACCGACGGTGAACATTCCGACGATCCCACGATCGGAGCCTGCTGGGACGCCGACCGCCTCGACCTTGGCCGGGTAGGGACAACGCCTTCCCCGCGATACATGAGCACGGCAGCGGGTAAAGAGGCAGCAAGCGCGGGGCATGCGTTCCTATCACACATGGTGGATCCGTGAAGATCGAAGGCCGTCAATATTCCTCGACACCCATCACCGTGGTCATGGACCGGTCGGCTTCGGTCACGATGTAAAAGGAGCCCGCCTCCAAGTCGTAGCGGCTGAGAATTCGCTCGTCGGATTGAAGGGCCTCTTCATTGGCCCGCTTGTCCCCGTCGCCGAGATCTCCCCAGCGCCGCTGTGGTGACGGTGGAGGATCTTCGTGATCTCGTCGGGATCGGTTCCCTCCGCAGTGACGGCCGTCATGAAAACCTCACCGAGAGGGAAACGGGGTTCGAGGACGCGGTAGGGCATCGGGGAAGATCGGCAGATAAAGGCGTAGCGGTCACTACCTGATCGGTGGATCGAAGGAAAGCGTGCCCTGAAACGGTGTTACCAGCTCTCCGGGAGGATCTTCGGAGAGCATGAACTCTTTGACCTTTTCATAGGGCAACACCAGAGGGCAACGATCGTGAATGGGCTCAATCGATTCCGGGGCGGACGTGGTGATCATGCTGTAGCTGCGCCCCTCGGCGACATCTCCGTCAGCCTCCCAGATGCCTGCGATCCAGAACCATTCCTCGCCGTCACCCGCCTGTATCCCGTGTTTTGTCTTGCTGCCCTTCGCTCCGCTCCACTCGTAAAAGCGACGCACCGGGATCACGCAACGCCGCTCCCGGAACGCCTTGCCCCACATTCTCCCGTCCAGCTTGTCGTCGCGAGTATTGTTGACGGAGCGCTCGATCATTTTGCCGTCCTTGCCGGGGAACTTGCGTTGGAAACCCCAGCTCGCTCGCGCGGCACTGATTCTGCCTTCGTCCGCAAGCGCAATCAGTCCCGGCTTTCCCGGAGCGACATAGGTGAGGCCTCCGAGTAATTCCTTCAGGGCCGGCTCCCAGCCAAAGCGCATCTTGCGCGGTGCCTTGCCAACATCGTAGAGATTGCACATGGGGGTTCGGGTGGTTGAATTTACGGGGAAAACTTTCTGAGCTTTCTCCCTGATAGAGAGGAGCCGGAAGCCAGTACAATTAGTCTGGTGCCTGTGAACTTTCGTCCCTGTAAATTTTTCACGGGACTGATGGTTCAACAGAGTCAAGCCGGGGAGGCAACAGGGTTCA
>JBDNIL010000454.1:0-4038 GCA_041688355.1 Verrucomicrobiales bacterium
GGCCGCACCAACGGCCGCACCAACGGCCGCACCAACGGCCGCACCAACGGCCGCACCAACGGCCGCACCAACGGCCGCACCAACGGCCGCACCAACGGCCGCACCAACGGCCGCACCAACGGCCGCACCAACGGCCGCACCCGTCCGCGCCGCACCCGTCCGCGCCGCACCCGTCGCCGCGTCAGAGTGAGGCACTCACCGCCACCCCCCTCATGACCTCATGGGCGATCTTCTCGTCAAACTATACGATCTCCCCGATCCCGATCCGGACAGGGAAGATCTCCGCTCCGCCGGCATCACGATCAAGCGACCGCTCCCCCCGGAGAGGAGCCTCCTTAGCCGCTGGGTAAAAACACATTTCAGCGAGGGATGGGCGGATGAGGTGGGGATGGCCTTTTCCACCCAGCCACCCACCTGTCTTGTCGCACTCGATGAATCCTCGAAACTCGTCGGTTTTGCCTGCTACGACGCCACCTACCGCGGATTCTTCGGCCCGACCGGCGTGCTGGAAAGCCATCGGGGCAAGGGCATCGGAACCGCCCTGCTCCTCGGCACTCTCCGGGCCATGGGCGAGGCCGGACGCCAGATATCCGAGCCCGGCCCGAGCGGATCATCCTCGCCCCAGTAGAGATCGATCTGACTGCGGAAGAGCCCGCCGCCCGTATCGCCGACCTGAAAACGCGTCGCGCCGAACTGATTGTAGATCGCCGGATCGAGGACCCACGTCCGTGTCGTTTTGCCGAAGAGGGGATTTCCCCGATGCACCGCGATGGACTCCCGATCGAGGAGGGTGTTGTTGCGGTTCCCGAGGATGCGAGTGTGGAACTTGCCGTCGTGGGAAAGATAAGGACGCTCCCTGACCGGCTCGGCAACTCGCCCGAAGCCCCTGGCATAGGTCGCCTTTACGAAATCGGCCCCGTATTTTCGCCCGGGCAGCGCCCTGAGCGAAGCCGGAGTCGTGTTGAACCCGCGCGCCTCGGTGAAGCCGCTCTCGCGCGGCGTGTAGTAGACCGTGCAGAAGAAATAGTGCGTCTCGGGCGGCTTCTCGAAGGTCTCGTAAATGGCGCGCAGCACCTCGGTGAAGGGCCGTATCCCCTCGAGCGCGACGGCCCGAGCGGGAACGACATAGGCGAAAGACTCCGGCGTGTTTAGGAGTCCGTCGGCTTCGAGCGGTGTCGCAAGGATCTCGCGCCAGGTCACCTCGGGACCCGCAGCAGCGACCGGACTCGCGACGAGCTGCAGGCCGGCAACGACCGTTTCAAGCCGTCTTGAAAATTTCCGCGAGAGGACATCCGCACAGGATCTCGATGGGCAGTTTTTCATATTCGTATTCGTAGGGCGGTGATTTCCAGGCAAAGTCTTCGGGGTAGCGTTCCCGCACGACCCGCAGGATTTCCAAACCGGTGCGGTATGGCAGGAAGGTGTGGCGATCGGTGACATGAAGCTGACTGCCGCGACAGACCTGCCCGGCGTATTTCTGAAATCCGGGTTCGAAGGCCGCTTCGCGAAAGACCACCCCTGGGAGCCCGACCCCATTGAGGGCGTCGGTGAGCCCGTGAGCCTCGATCCAGGGCGTGCCGAAGAGCTCAAAAGGGCGCGTCGTGCCGCGGCCTTCCGAGAGATTCGTCCCCTCGAGCAGGCACATGCCCGGGTAGACGACGGCGGTGTCCACGGTGGGCATGTTAGGCGAGGGCATCACCCAGGGCAGGCCGGTCTCGTCGTAAAAATGGCGCCGGTCCCAGCCCTCCATCGGCAGGACTTCGAGATCCACCGCCGGGAAGAGATCGTCCCGGAAAAGGCGCGCCAGTTCTCCTATCGTCTTTCCATGCCGGATCGGGAGCGGGTGCAGACCGACGAAGGAAAGGTAATCAGGATGCTGCGGTCGTCCCTCGATCGTGACGCCGCCCAGCGGATTGGGCCGGTCCGCGACGACGACGGTGACCCCGAGCCGGGAGGCCGCCTTGAGGCAGAGCAGCAGCGTCCAGATGAAGGTGTAGTAGCGCGACCCCACATCGACGAGATCGACAAAGAGCACCTCGACGCCCGCGAGCATCCCGGGCGCTGGTTCGCGATGTTCGCCGTAGAGGCTGTGCACGGGAATGCCGAGTCTCGGATGACGGTAGCCGCTCCACTCGATCATGTTGTCCTGCGTCGTCGCCTCGAAGCCGTGTTGCGGACCAAAGAGGGTCACGAGCTCGATCTGACCCTCTTGGCTCATCGCTTCGAGGATGGATAGGGTCGGTTGCAGGGAGGCATTGACCGAGGCCCCGTGGAGGACTGCTCCGAGACGACAGCCCCGCAGCCGATCGGGCCAGATCGCGGGCAGTCGGTCGACGGGGAGGATGACGCGGCTCATGGCTTGGGAGTTTCCGCTTTCGCCTTTTCTTTCACGAAGGCGATCACCTCGGCGGTGATGTCGACGGCGCCGGGCGCATGGAGGACCTGGGGCAGCCCATTCGAGGAAGCGGCGGAACGGTCAAAGACCATCGTGTAGCGACCATCGGCATTGAGTTGCTCGATCGAGGCGCGGATCTCTTCCATGATGCGTGTCTTCGCCTCGCGGAATTTTTCCTCGAGGTCGCGCAGCTCGGTCGTGCGCAGGGTCGCGATGGCCTTTTCGATCTCATTGGCCGACTGGAGCGCCCCGGCAGCCTCCTCCCGCTTCCCCGCGCGGATGAGTTCCTGATGCCGTTGCAGGATCTCTTTGAGCGCGCTCGACTTTTCCTTGAACGGCTCCCGCGAGGCCTCGCGTGCGGCGGTCAATTCCTTCGTCGCCGCAGCGGTGGCGGGATGCCCGGCAAAGACCTTCGTCATGTCGACGACCGCGAGGGAGAGGCCGGGCTCGGCGCGGAGAACCGTGACGGAGAGCAGGAGTGCCAGTGCGAGAAATTTCACTATGGGAATGTCATGCCATTTTTTACGACCGGTGGCAAAGGTTTTGAAAGGGGAAGCGGGATCACCACTTGCCAGCCCCGATCCGCAGGTGTGACTGTAGAGAACTTTCGCTGCCATGAAGTCCGCTTTCCTTCTCACCCTCATGACCTTCGCTGTTTCCCCTTCCCCACTCCTCGCTGGTCCCGCCCCCGTCGCCGAAAAGCGACCGCATCCGCTCTCGATCCACGGGGTCGAGTGGAGCGACGACTACTTCTGGCTGCGGGAGCGCGAAAACCCGGCCGTGCGGACCTATCTCGAGGCGGAGAACGCCTACCTCGCCGCCGAACTCGCGCCTCTGAAGCCTCTCCGCGACACTCTCGTGGCAGAGATGAAAGCCCGCATCATCGAGGAGGACATCAGCGTTCCCTACCGCAAAGGCCCGTGGCTCTACTACAGCCGCGAAGTGGCGGGCAAGGACTACCCCCTCCTCTGCCGTAAACCCTGGCATGGCGATAAAGCGGAAGAGCTGCTCGAAGCGTCTGCGCCGGGGACCGAGGTCGTCGTCCTCGATCTCAATGAACGGGCCGGCGGAAATGAAGCCTACTCCTTCGGCGGCGGCGCGGTCTCGCCCGACACCCGTCTCTATGCCTGGAAGGAAAACCTCGATGGCACGGACCGCTACACGATACGATTCAAGATCCTCGAGACCGGCGAGCTCCTCCCCGACGAAGTGACGGGTGCGGTCTTTGACGCCTCGCCCGTTTGGGCGGCCGATAATCAAACGCTCTACTACACCGAGGCCGACGAGACCGATCGCTCCTGGCGTGTGCGATGCCACCGCCTCGGCACCAGCGCTGAGGAAGACTCGGTCGTCTACGAAGAGCCCGACGCACGCTTTCAGGTTGAAATCGAAGCGACGAAGAGCCAGAAATTTCTTCTTATCACCTCGGCCTCGAAAGACACGGCCGAGACCTCGATCCTCCCGCTGACCGGCGCGGTGGCGGCACCGCAGGTTTTTCTCCCGCGTCGCGATGGGCTGCGCTACTCCCTCGCCGATTGCGCCGGGCACTGGTTTATCGTCACCAACGAGGGGGCGGTCAATGGTCGTATCTTCCGCACTGCCATCGACCGGATCGCCCGCGAGTCGTGGGAGGAAGTGCTCCC
>JBDNIL010000081.1:0-10993 GCA_041688355.1 Verrucomicrobiales bacterium
CGGGTGATGCGTGACCTGCGCAAGGATGTGATGGGGGAGCGGGAGGCGGGGTGAGTCTGGGGGCCGCGGGGACTAACTTCACGATTCTCCCGCGCCATCGCGATTTTCACACGGTGGCGAAAGTCCGCACGAGCAGGTCGATGGTCTTTTTGATGCCTTCGAGTTCGCCGAGTTCGCTCCCTTCATACTCGATGCCGACGTAGCCGCGGTAGCCCGAGTCCTTAACTATTTGCATCATTTTGGTGAAATCGGTGTGGATCTCGTTGCCTTCGGCATCGAAGTCGTGGGCTTTCGCGGAGACACCTTTGGCGTAGGGCATGAGCTCTGTGGTACCCTGGTAGCGGTCGTAGGCGAGGCCTTTCGGGTCTTCTTTGTAGGCGGGATCGCCGATGTAGAGTGCTTTCTCCTTTTCATACTGCTCGGCGTTGCCGCGGTTTTTGGCGACGTAGAAGTTTCCGAAATCGGGGAGAGAGCCGCAGTTGTCGAGGCCGACATTTTTGATGACATTGGCGAGCCAGGCCCCGTTGGAGGAGAGTCCTCCGTGATTTTCGACGATTACGCCGAGGCCCATCGGGGCGGCGTGTTCGGAAAGACGGCGGAGGCCTTCGGTGCAGAGGTCTGCCTGATTCTCGGGACTGAGGCTGGCGTCGGAGGCGGCATTGACGCGGATGCTGTGACAGCCGAGAAATTTCGCGGCATCGAGCCATCTGTAGTGCCCCTCGACGGCGGCAGTCCTCTTGGTGATGTCAGGATCTCCCAGATTGCCGACGCGGTCGCACATGATGAGGACGCTGGTGACACCGAGGTCGTTGCAACGCTTTTTCATCTCGGCTAGATAGGGCTGGTCTTTAGGCTGGTAACCGAGGGTTGCGTCTTCTACGAAAAAGAACTGATTGACCCACTCGATCGCGGTCAGGCCGAAGTTCTCTTTGGTGAATTTCGGGTAGTCGAGGTTGTCGAGCTGACCGGCCTTGATTGCCTTATTGAGCGACCACTGGGCTAGGGAGATTTTGAAAGGGGACTCTGCAGAGCCGGCCTCAGTGCCCCCTTGGTCGCTGCATGCGGAGAGAAATGTTCCGGTGGCGAGGGCGGAGGCGGTGGTGGTGAGGAAGCGGCGGCGGTCGGGTTTCATGGGCCCAGTGTAACCCTGTCGGGTCACGGACTCAACTCTCTTGATTCATCCGGGCGGTCTCCGGGAGAGGGGTGCGAAGCTTCGCTTTGAGGCCTGAAAAGCGGTGGGTGCTGTCGCTGTTCTGGACGGCGAGATCGAGGGCGCGTTTTTCTCCGACGAGGACGACGAGACGTTTCCCCCTGGTGATCGCGGTGTAGAGGAGATTGCGCTGGAGCATGATGTAGTGCTGCGAGGCGAGGGGAATGACGACGGCTGGGAATTCGCTTCCCTGGGATTTGTGGATCGTGATGGCGTAGGCGAGTTGTAGTTCGTCGAGTTCTCCGGGTTCGTAATGGACGCGCTGATGTCCGTCAAAGGTGACGTAAATGGAGGTCGGCTCGGTCGTGATCTCGGCGATGTGGCCGATGTCCCCGTTGAAGATCTCCTTTTCGTAGTTGTTCCTGACCTGAATGACTTTGTCGCCAGTGCGAAAGACATTGCCGAAACGCTCGATCTCGAATTTCAGCTCTGTGGGAGGGTTGAGGGTGGCCTGGAGGGTGGCGTTGAGTTTCCGCGTTCCGAGGGATTGCCGGTTCATCGGTGTGAGGACCTGGATGTCGTCACGCGGATGCAGGTGGAAGCCCTCGGGAATTCGTTCGGCGATGAGGTGTTTGATTGTATCAGTAATTGCTTCTCCTCCCTGGCGCTCGATGAAGTAAAAATCCGAATCGGGCACTTTCTCAAGGGAGGGGCGCTGGCCCTGATTAACGGCATGCGCGGCGACGACGATGCGGCTGGAGGCGGCCTGGCGGTAGATTTCGGTGAGTCTCGCGACCGGGACGGCGCCGCTTTCGATGATGTCGCGGAGGACGCTGCCGGGTCCGACGGAGGGGAGTTGATCGACGTCGCCGACGAGGAGAACGCTGCCGCTCGGAGGGATTGCGCTCATGAGCGCGGCCATAAGCCGAATGTCGATCATGGAGGCTTCGTCGATGATGAAAAGGTCTCCGGCGAGCGGTTTGTGAGCGGTGCGGGTGAAGCCGGCGTGGGGCTGATACTCGAGTGCGCGGTGGATCGTGTAGGCCTCGCGTCCGGTGCTCTCGGAGAGTCTTTTGGCGGCACGTCCGGTGGGGGCGCAGAGGACGGGATGGACCTTTTTGGCGAGGAGGATTTCTAAAAGGGCTTTCAGGATGGTGGTTTTCCCGACACCGGGTCCGCCGGTGATGACAAAAAAACGGTGTTGGGCGGCGCGAATGACGGCGTCGGCCTGCTCGGCTCCCAGTTTGAGATCGTGGTGGCGTTCGAACCAGTCGAGGGCGGCGACGGGGTCGATCGGGGGCAGGTTCGGGGCGGCATCGAGGAGGCGGCGGATCCCCTTTGCCACGGTGCTCTCGGCCTCGTGGAGATCGGCGGGAAAGACGAGGGTCTCGGCGCCATTATTTTCGACGATGACGCGCGTCTCAATGATGAGGTGATTAAGCGGGATCTCGAGATGGGCGGGATCGCAACTGAGAGTCGTCGCGGCGTCGGTGAGGAGTTTTTCGCGCGCGAGGGCGCAGTGACCGTTCCGCTCGGCCTGTTCGAGGACGTAGAGAATCCCGGCGACGAGACGACGGGGGGCGTCGGGCGACTGACCCATCTGGCGGGCGATGTCGTCGGCGGTGCGGAATCCGACTCCGGGTATCTCGCGGGCGAGACGGTAGGGATCGGCGCGGAGGATGTTGACGGCCTCGTCACCGTAAGTTTTAAAAAGGCGCAGGGCACGGGCGGTGGAGAGGCCGTGCGCGTGGAGGAAGATCATGATGTCGCGGACGGAGCGCTGTTTTTTCCACGAATCCTTGATGCGGAGTCGTCGTGCTTTGCCGATCCCGGCGACTTCTTCGAGGCGCTGTGATTCTTCGTCGATAACGCGGAATGTATCGATCCCGAAGGCCTCGACGATGCGGGCGGCGTAGGCGGGTCCGATGCCGTCGATGAATCCGCTGGAGAGAAACCGGCGGATGCCGTCGGGGGTCTCGGGAGGGAGGGCATGGATGCGGTCGGCCTCTAGTTGGCGACCGAAGCGGCGGTCGTTTTTCCACTGCCCCGTGGCCCGGATCTGCTCGCCTTCGACCACGGCGGGGATGCGCCCGCGGACAGTCACGGTCTCGCCACGGGCGTCCCGCACCTGCATGATGGTGTAGCCGTTTTCCTCGTTATGAAAGACGATGGCATGGACCGATCCCTCGATTTCGGGGGCGTCGTTGGCGGGCTGACTCATGGAAAAGTGGCCGGTATTCGCTGAAGCGGGACGATTCTAGCGCTTTACAAGCCTTTACCTGTGTCGCATATTCGCCGCCCCATGGCAATTCTATCCATTCTGTTAACGGTGATCATCATCGCAGTCAGCATACTGATGGTGCTGGTCGTATTGATCCAGCGTCCGAAGCAGGAGGGTCTCGGTGCAGCGTTCGGCGGCGGCACGCTCGACTCGGCCCTAGGCGCGCACACCACAGACATCCTCCAGAAGTTCACGACCTGGCTCGGGATACTCTTTTTTGTCTCGGCGATCGGCCTTGCGATGGTGAAAACCCGCGAATTCCGTGACTCGGCCGCGAGTGATTTACTCGAAGGGGTCGAGGCGAAGCAACCTGATTTGCCGGGTCTGCCGCCTGAGTTGATGAATATCCCGGGCCTTGAGAATATTTCCATCGATCCCGGGGCGGTCCCTGAGAGTGCTCCCGCTCCTGCCGAGCCGGCACCTGCGACGCCTGCGCCTGCTCCAGCACCAGCGGCGGACGGCAAGGCGAAAGGCGAGTGAGCTTCACCGAGCTTTCGCAGGTGAAATCAGATATTATCCGGCAATCAGGCCGGTGACGATTCGATGACCGCTCCCGGACAACTTTATGAACCGGCGGGCGGGGTCTCTCCTGTGGCCTATCGCTGGATCGTGCGTTCGCCGAATCCCCTCGGGGATGCCTGCATGTCGCTCCCGGCAGTGCGTGCCCTCAAGAAAAGTCGACCCGACATCCATCTCACGGTGTGTTGCCGGGACAATCTCGCCCCGATGTGGGCGGCACGGGCCGAGGTCGATGCGGTGATCCCGTTTGCAAAATCCCTCAGCCCGTTTGCGGTGGGGAGGCTGATTCGGGAGCAGGGGCGCTTTGATGAAGGGCTTCTCCTGCCAAATTCCTTTCGTTCGGCGCTCGAGCTCCGTCTCGGGGGAGTGAGGACGCTGACCGGATACGCCCGCTACCAGCGTGGCATCCTGCTTCGCCGTGCCGTGAAGGAGCCTGCCCCGTCGCCGGAAAAGCAGCATCATGTGCATCGTTATCTCCATCTCATCGAGGCCATGGGGATCACAATGGAGCCCATTGCTGAGTTGCTCGCAATCCCGCCGGCCCCGACTCCGCTTGCCGGAGCCGCAGCCACGGGCGAAATCCACCTCGGGATCTGCCCGGGTGCCGAGTATGGAAATGCGAAACGCTACCCGATCAAGCGTTATGCCGCAGCGATCGAGACGCTGCGTTCTCATCGACCGGATCTGACGATACGGGTCTCGATTTTCGGCAGCCCTGCGGAAAAACAGATCGGCGAGGACCTTGCGGCCCTCATTTCCCAACCTCGAGTCAATCGCGCGGGGGAAACGAGCATCGCCGGCCTCGTTCAGGAGTTGCAGAGCTGCCACCTCGTCGCGACGAATGACACGGGGACGATGCACCTCGCGGCGGCCCTGGGAGTTCCCACCGTCGCGATTTTCGGCTCGACCGAGCCCGATTTCACGGCGCCGATCGGGACGATTCACCGGGTTATTCGGCATAAGGTCGATTGCAGCCCCTGTTTCCTGCGCGAGTGTCCGATCGACTATCGCTGCATGCTGCGCATCGAACCGGAGGTGGTGGTGCGGGAAATGGAAGTGCTCCTGGAGGCGGTGAAGTAATATTGATGAAAGCGATTTTGACCCATCCCGGTAGTGCCCACAAAGACGACTTTCTCGCCTGCTGTCTCCTCGTGGCGCGCCATGGCGTGCCCGTCTGGCGCCGGGAGCCGACCGACGAAGACCTCGCCGATCCCCGTATCGTCGTGGTCGATGTCGGGGGAGAGCACGAGCCGGCGAAGTCGAATTTCGACCACCACCAGTTCCCTCGCGATCACGCGCCGGTCTGTGCGCTCTCGCTCGTGCTGCAGGATCTCGGGCTCTACGAGGACGCCCGCAGCTTTTGCGAGTGGCTCGAGCCGGCCGAGTGGTTCGACACGCGGGGTCCCTTTGCTACGGCGGAGTGGCTTGGGGTGGATCGGTCTATTGTGAACCGGCTGAATTCCCCCATCGATATTACTTTGCTGCGTCGATTCGCCCAGAAACGCGAGCTGGGACCGGGTGAGCCGGTCTGGGAGGTGATGCGCATGGTGGGGGAGGATCTCGTGATGTATCTGCGGACTCTGCGCGAGCGGCTCGATTACGTGGCGGACCATGCCTCATTTCTCGAGGTCGCGGAAGAGGGGAAGTCGGTCCGCATCCTCTTCATGCCGCGGACCGACCCCATGCCGGACGATCCTTCTTCGGGGTTGGGGCGATTCATCGAGAGTCGCGGGGAGAATGTCGCGGGGCTCATCTACCCGGATCGGCGCGGCGGCGGCTACGGGCTTTCCCGTCACGAGGACTCTGCGCTGCTCGATTTCACCCGCATCATCGATGAAGCTGACGTCCACTTTGCCCACGCGCGGGGATTTGTCGCCAAGACCAGTGCGACCGACCTTGATCGTCTCGTATCGCTCGTCGGTCGCGCGATCGTCTGAGCGACGATCGACTTTACGACTCTTTTGAGGGGGCGGATGCCACTCTTTCCCGTGCCTGCAAGCTCCTTGCAAAGCGGCTCCGGGGCGTTACCTTTATAGCCCCTTGCGACTTTGCGACCGGCGCAGAGCGCCTTTTGCCTTCCCCGGATGGACGATCTTTACCTCATACTTGCCACCCTGGCGTTTCTCGGCGGATTCATCCTCGCCGCCGTCTCTTTGCGATCTGAGAGTGCAGGCAAGCAGGGCCTGAACATCCCCATCGCGGTGGTGGGCCTCGTCTTCCAGAGTCTCTTCCTGCAAATGCGCGGGGAGATGCACGGGCGCTGCCCGATCACGAACGGGGCCGAGGTCCTCGTCTTTGTGAGCTGGAGCATCGTCATCATGTATCTCGCTCTGGGGAAAGCGTTCCGGCTCTCGCTCCTCGGGGTCTTTACGATGCCGATGGTCTTTGTTTTCCAGGTGGCGGCGATCGTTTACCTGCTCGCGGCCGATCCCGGTCCGCGTCCGCCGGCTACTCTCGACCCCTGGCTCGAGCTGCATGCGGCGATGTCGCTGCTCGCCTACGGTGCCTTCGGCCTCGCCGGGGTCGCCGGGGTGATGTATTTCTTTCAGGACAGGCAGCTCAAGAGCCACCACCCCGGTCGGCTTTTTTACTCGATGCCGCCGATCCGCTACCTCGTCGATGCGCTGGTGCGGCTGCTGGTCATCGGGACAGTGCTGCTGAGCGTGGGGATCGTGGCCGCCTTTTTCATGAAAATCGTTCCGGATCGTGGCCATTTGCTGATCTCGGGGGCGGTCTGGCTCGTTTACCTCTTCCTCATTGTGATCCATCTGGTGAAGCGGATCCCGCCGAAACCGCTCTCTTTCTCGGCGATCATCGCTTTTGCCTTTGCGCTGCTGACTCTGTCGGCGCTGTGATCGCACCATTTTAAATCCCCCTCGAAAGTGTCTATTTTTTGTCTCGGCGTGAATCACAAGACGGCCCCGGTTGAGCTCCGGGAGCGGCTTGCTTTTGCCGAAAAGGCGGTGCCGCAGCACCTCATGGAGATCTGCGGGATAGCCGAGATCTCGGAAGCGGTGGTCCTCTCGACCTGCAATCGCGTCGAAATCTACGGTGGTTCGGAGAATCCCGGGGTCGCCCTCGACAAGCTCGTGGATTACCTCGTCGGTCATTTTGCGGTGTCGCTGGGGGAGGTCGAGTTTTACAGGCACGAGTCGGTGGCGGCAGCGCATCATCTTTTCGAAGTGGCGAGCGGTCTCGACTCGATGGTGCTGGGCGAGACGGAGATCTTTGGTCAGGTGAAAAAAGCGTATGCGACCGCCCAGACCACGGGCACGACTTCGCGCCGGATGAACAAGCTCTTCCAGCAATCCTTCACCGTGGGCAAGCTGGTGCGCACGAGCACCCGCATCCAGCAGGGCTCGACCTCGATCGGGTCGGCGGCGGTGGACCTTGCGGAAAAGATCTTCGGTCAGCTCGACGGCTGCCGCGTCATGCTCATCGGAGCGGGGGAGATGAGCCGCACGACGGCGCAGAGCCTGCTCTCGCGCGGGGCGAAGAGCATCATCGTCTCGAACCGCAGCTTCGACAAAGCCGAGGAACTGGCGGCGGAACTCAAGGGGCGGGCGGTGCGTTTCGACGACTGGGAGACCTGCCTCGACGAGGTTGACATCATCATCTCCTCGACCTCGGCGCCTCATGTCGTGGTGAAGCACGAGATGATCCATCGTGTCATGTCAGGTCGTCGCGGGCACTCGCTCTTCCTCATCGACATCGCGGTCCCGCGCGATATCGAGGACGACGTCAACCGGATCGATAACGTCTACTTGTACAACATCGACCAGCTCGAGCAGATCGCGACCGAGGGCAAGACGAGACGCGAGAAGCAGATCGCGGTCTGTCGAGAAGTGATCGATGAATTTCTCCGGGAAAAAGGGATTGAAGCTCTCGCCGGATTCCCCGAAGGACGTGGCGGCAGTGGCCCCGACCGTATCCAGCCGGACACGGTGGCCCGCCCTCTTACGAACCCATGAGCCAACTTCTGATCCTAGGAACCCGCGGGAGCGAACTCGCTCTCGCCCAGGCGAACATGACCCGCGCCGCGCTCGGTGCCGCCGGGGTGGAGTGCCGCATCAAGGTCATCCGCACGATCGGGGACAAACGCCCTGATCTGAAGCTGAGCGAGTTCAGCCAGGGTGAAAACCCCGTCGTCGACAAGGGCATTTTCACCAAGGAGCTCGAGGAGGCTCTGCTGCGCAGGGAGATCGATTTTGCAGTGCACAGCCTCAAGGACGTACCGACCGAACTGGGGCCGGAATTTGAAATTTGCGCGACCCTTCCCCGGGCGGACATTGCCGATGTCTTCCTCACGACCCAAGAGGGTCTGGGGCATGACCTGACCCTCCTCGGTGGAAAAGTCATCGCGACGAGCGCAGTGCGGCGGGCCCGTCAGTTGCGCTGGCTCTGTCCGGAGGTCGAGGTCGCCGACATTCGCGGGAATGTGCCGACGCGGATTCGCAAGATGATCAAGAGTGAGGAGTGGGATGCCATCCTCCTCGCCCGGGCGGGGATCGAGCGGCTCGGGATTTACACGCCGGGGCAAACGAGTTTTGACTTCGAGGGCGACACCGTCTACGCCTACGAGCTCGACATCCGCGCCTTCCTCCCGGCCGCCGGTCAGGGTGCGGTGGGCATGGAGATCCTGCGGAACAACGACGCGGCCCGCGAGGCGCTCGCAAAAATCAACGATGCACCGACCTTTTGCCGGGTCACGGCGGAGCGCGCTTTCCTAGGGCTCCTCAAAGCCGGTTGCCAGACCCCGGTGGGAGCCCACACCTGGTTCGAAGACGACGGCGCGACGCTCGCGATGGCGGTGCGGGTCTTTGACGAGGCAACGCCCTTTGCTGAACCTTTTGTCGGTGAGGTGCGCGGTCCCGCGATTGCCCCCGCGGCGCTGGCGGACGAACTGATGAATTTGAAATCAAAAAAACTATCCTGACATGAGTAGAAAAACAGGAATCTGCTATCTCGTCGGTGCGGGCCCGGGGGATCCGGGGCTGATGACGCTGCGCGGCAAGGAGTGCATCGAGATGGCGGATGTGATCGTCTACGATTACCTTTCCAATGCCGAGTTCCTGCAATGGGCGAAGCCCGGAGCGGAGAAGATCTACGCCGGGAAAAAGTCGAAAGACCACGCAATCCCGCAGGGAGGGATCAACCAGCTCCTCATCGACAGGGCGAAAGAGGGCAAGATCGTGACGCGGCTGAAGGGTGGCGACCCACTCATCTTCGGGCGTGGTGGCGAAGAGGCCGAGGAACTGCACGACGCGGGGATCCCTTTTGAATTCGTCCCCGGGATCAGTTCGGCTATTGCGGGCCCGGCCTATGCGGGCATCCCGGTGACGCATCGCAACCACTGCACCCAGCTCACCATTTTTACCGGGCACGAGGATCCCACGAAAGCGGAATCGTCGATGGACTACGCCCAGATCGCGAAAGCCCCGGGCACTAAGGTGATGCTGATGGGTGTCGAGCGGCTCCCCATAATCACTGCGGCGATCCTGAAAGAAGGCGGTGATCCGAAGCTGCCCGTCGCCCTCGTGCGCTGGGCCACGACCGGTCAGCACCGCACCATCACGGGAACGCTCGCGACGATTGCGAAAGTGGCCGAGGAAGCCGATTTCAAAGCCCCCGCCGTGGCTGTCTTCGGCACGGTCGTGAACTGCCGCAAAAAGCTGAACTGGTTCGAAAAACGCCCCCTGCGCGGCAAGCGAGTCGTCGTGACGCGGACTCGCAATCAGGCCAGCGAGATGAGCCGTCGCCTCCGCGAACTCGGGGCCGATGTCCTCGAGATGCCGACGATCCGGATCGAGCCTTCGCAGGGAGACGATGCGAAGGAGTTCGCCCGGCTGGTGATCGACGCGCACACGTATGAGTGGCTCATTTTCACGAGTCCGAATGCGGTCGAGTATTTCTTCAATGCCTTCTACCTGGCCCGATCCGATGCCCGCGAACTCGGCGGTGCCCGCATCGCCGCAGTCGGACCTGGAACGGCGGCGAAGCTTAAAGAGTATCATATAGGCACCGACCTGATGCCGAAAAAACACGTTGCCGAAGCCCTCGCCGAGGCCTTTAAGACCGAGGTGGGCTCTATCGAGAACACGACGATGCTCTGGGTGCGGGCAAAGGGCGCGCGCGAAGTGCTCGCCGCAGAGCTCACTGCGGCCGGGGTCATCCTCGACGAGGCGATCGCTTACCAAACGGTCACGGAGACGGAGGATCCGACCGGGGCGGTGAAACGCTTCAAAGAGGAAGGGGCCGACATCATCACGTTTACGAGCGCCTCGACGGTGGAGTGTTTCCTCGATCTCGGGCTCACCATTCCCGACGAAACGGCGATCGCGAGCATCGGGCCGGTGACTTCCGAGGCGCTCGTTGAAAACGGATACGAAGCTGATCTCGAGGCGAAGACGAGCGATATCCCCGGTCTCGTGGCCGCGGTGGTGAAGCTCGCGAAAGAGAAGGCCTTCGGTGACGATTGAGACAGAAGGTCAGATACGAAGGTCAGATACCTGTGCTTTTCGGGGACTGTCTTCTACCGGGGATGACCATCCCGATTACGATAAGCAGGACGAAGAGCGACATTCCGACAAAAGGTGGGTTCCACGTTAGAGTGGTGGAGAAGATGATGACCTGTGCGGCGAAGAACAACAGGAGCGCCACCAGTGCGATGGGGAGGAACTTCTGACGCGGCAGGGTAAAGAGGTAGGCGGCGATACCCGCGATGGCGATGACCGAGAGGAAGCGAGCCCAGCCCGGCCACCACTCGATGTGACGTCCGCTCTGGATCACGGCCATGGCGCGCGCAAGTAGCGTGGTCTCGGAGAGGATTTCTCCTCTGGAGGTGGTGATGCGGCGGTCTGTGGTGCGGTCGAAGCCGATCACGACGAGATTTTCCTTCAGCGAATCGAACTTCGGCCGGTAGTTCGCAAGGATGCGTTTGGCTACTTCGTCTTCGGCTTCGCCGGTGTAGGCGAGCTCATCGACGGTGAGGGATGTGAAATGGTAGGTCTCCTTGAGACTGCCGTCTTCGGCGCGAGAGAAGC
>JBDNIL010000082.1:0-3869 GCA_041688355.1 Verrucomicrobiales bacterium
CGAGAGCGAGAGTAAGGAACGGAGGAAGAACTAGATTCACGAAAGGCACTTCAAGGCCGAGGCGACGGTGGCGTCATCATGCACGACTGCGTGGAGGGCTGCGGCGATTTTGGCGGGTTGGAGATGCTGCCAGACGTTACGTCCAACGGCGATCCCGGCGGCGCCGGCATCGATCGCATTTTTCACCATCGTGAGCAGCGCCTTGTCGTCACCGAGAGCCGAGCCTCCGAGAATGATGACGGGGACAAAGCAGGCTTCGACGATGGCGCGGAACTCATCCGCGCTCGCGCCGGTCGGGTAGGCGGTCTTGACGATGTCGGCTCCCAACTCGGCGGCGGCGCGCACGGTGAATCCTATATTTTCCAGGGTGTAGTCGGCGGGGCGACCGATCCCGAAGGGCAGCGCTTCGAGGATGACGGGGATGTCGGCGTCGAGGCTCTCGCTGATGAGCTCGGCCGCTTCGCGGAAAATGCCCGCCTCATTCGAATGGTGGGTGTAGAGCATGTTCATGACGGCGTGCGCCCCGACCGTGAGGGCCTCTTCAGCGCCGTAGAGACGGTAGCTGCCTTCGTCGAGATTGTCACCGTAGCGGGGCTTGTAGCAGTCGGTGCGCAGACAGATCCCTTTGCCCTCGAGCGCGTCGGCGGCGGCGAGGGCGAGACCGAGATTGACGACGTAGCCGTCCACAACAGGGTTGAGCGCCTCGATCAACCCTATCGGGTCCTCCATGCCGGTGACGGGGATGGCGGTGCCGTGGTCGATCGGGACGATGACGGTGCGACCATCGGATTGCAGAAAGCGGGAGAGGTTTTGATCACGATCCATAGACCCGTAGTGAAACAGTGAATGGAGCAAAGATCAAGGTGCGGCTTTCCCGGCCGGAGCTGTCGCCACGATGAGATAGGGTTTTACCTTTTTGAACGTCGCCGGGCCGATCCCTTTGACGTCGAGGAGTTCTTCGATCCTTACAAAAGGCCTCTTCAGCACAACCGCATCCGCGAGGGACTCGCGCAGGCCGGCCCGCATGAGATCCTCGAGCGAGGCGGTATTGACGTCGATCGGTTCGGAGGGCGGGGCGACGGCGAGGGCGGCGGCGATGGCCTTGAGCCCGCGCAGTTCGTCGCGTTCCTCTTTGCGCATCGCGACGATCTTCCGGGCGTTCGAGTGGGCCCAGATGCCCTTGTGGCCGATCGCGGCGACGAGTTCGAGGTCTTTGAGGTAGGCTTCCCACTCGTCGCGCGGGGTGCCGCTTGGCGTCTCCCTTCCGAGCCCGAAGGCTCGCGCCAGCCCGTTTTCAACGAGGAGATGGCCGAGGTCGCCCCCGCCCTCGGTCCGGATGAACGCATAATAGCGAGGGGAGCCGGAGCGCCCTCTCGCGTCGGCGTAGGCGGTGTGGATCGTGAAGGGGCGGCTCAGGGCGGCGGCGGTGAAGGCAGAGGCCTTTTTCCCGTGCTCCACCGAGATGAGGTAGTCGTCTACTCCGAAGTAGCGCGACTGCTCCCGGAGCCGGCGCTTGTCGCTGGTGTCGCTCACCGATTGCTCGATGCAATCGACGAAGTAGAGGCGGAATACTTTTTCCTTCCCGTCGGGCAGTTTCACGAGAAAGGAATCGCCGTCGGCCCAGTCCGTCGCGACGTAGGTGCAGGGACCGATCTCTTCGAGCCCGTTCGCACGAGCGGCACCGGCGGCGAGGAGCAGACCAATGAGGAAAAGACGGAGGCTATTGCGGAAGCCCGGGGAAACTGTCGACATACTTGATCTTAAAATCAGGAAAGCTGTTCACAATCTGAATTTTGAAGTCAGGGAAGCTTTCTACGATTAGCCATTTTCCCGGAGCATTGGCAAAGGCGCTCACTCTCTGGACGTGAAGATCGGCAAAAGAATCGACGACCTGGACCTTATAGTCCGGGAAGCTGCTCACGAACTGTATTTTCCCGTAGACCCTCGCTACTTGCGGGCGGCTCGCCGAAGCGACGCCTGCCGAGACGAGGAGGAGGGGGAGCAGTGAAGAGAAGAGTCGGAATCGGGTCATGAGGAATGGACGAACGAACGCATCAACCTATCAAAATATGTTGTCTAAAGAATGTCGAAAAAATATTTAAATAATGTCGAACCTTTTTTGAAGGACTGCCGTAGCACATTTGGCGGAAGCGGTGCCGATAATCTAAGGTCGGGCGTTCCGTTAACCAACGAAATAAAATCCTATGAAATCACTCCTCAAATCAGCCTTCGCTCTCACCCTCCTCGCCTCGATCTCGATTCCTGCCTTCGCCGGTCCCTCCGACAAGACCGTCGTCGAGATCGCCGCCGGCAACGAAGATTTTTCCACGCTCGTCGCAGCAGTGAAAGCGGCCGGCCTCGCCGAGACGCTCTCCGGTGACGGCCCGTTCACGGTCTTCGCCCCCACCAACGAAGCTTTCGCCAAGCTCCCCGAAGGCACTGTCGAGATGCTCCTCAAGCCCGAGAACAAAGAGAAGCTCGCCGGTATCCTGACCTACCACGTCGTCGCCGCCAAGGTGATGGCTGCGGACGTCAAGGCGGGCAAAGTCGCGACCGTCAACGGTGCCGAAGCGACCATCACGGTCAAAGACGGCGCCGTGATGATCGACGGTGCCAACGTGGTCAAAACCGACATCGTCGGCAAGAACGGCGTCATCCACGTGATCGACGCGGTCATCATGCCCAAGTGATCTGACTCCCGCTTCGCGCGGCGAACCGATTCTATCGAAAGGCGGTCCCTCTCACGGGTGACCGCCTTTTTTTGTGTAGTTGCTCGACGCTGCGTCTGCGGCCGAGTTGCTCGAGATTCTACCCTAAGCGCAGGCGGTCGGCATTCTCGAAGAACTTTTCACCGGAGGTCGCCGCCGATATCGTCGAAGAGCTCCCCGGGGGGGGGGATAGGCGCGGATTTTCTGCACGAGATACATCGCTCGGAAAGTGAGGCCGTTCTCGCCGAATTCGACGATCCCGACGAGGCCGAGCACCCGCGCGAGCGTTACGCCTATGCGTGGGATACTGCGGGCGGGCTGATGAACGAGTCCTTCGCTTCCTTTCCCGGGGGAGCGACGATTGGTGACGTCCTCACTGAACTCGGCGAGCACGCGGATCGCTACGGTGACATGGATGTGCAGTATGTCTACTTCGTGAACGGCGAGGGACACCTGCGCGGTGTCATCCGATTGCGCGACCTCGTCCTCACCGCGCGGAATCGCCCCGTCGCCGGGATCATGATCGGCAGTCCGGTCTCGGTGAGGGTGTCGCACGACTTTGACAAACTGCGCGGTATCTTTGAAAAGAGGGACTGCATCGGTCTCCCCATCGTCTCGGACATGAGCGGCTGCTCGGGGAATCAGGCCGTCGCGGTGAGTATCCGCGAGTTGACCCTCGGATTGATCAAACCCCACGGGTACATGCGCATCGTGTGGAAAGAGGGCGTCCTCGGGCTCGTCCTCGGTGCGATCCTTGGAGTGATCGCGGCGCTGTGGAAGTCCAATGTCTACCTCGGGCTCGTCCTCGGCGGCTCCCTCGCCCTGAACACCGTTCTCTCGGCGCTCCTCGGTGGCTGTGTCCCGCCGCTCTTGAAACGGCTGAAGGTCGATCCGGCGCTCGCCTCGGGGCCGATCCTGACGACCTGCACTGATATGTGCGGCTTTTTCCTCGTCCTCAATCTCGCCACGGCCTTGCTCTCTCGCCTCACTTGAGACCTCATAGCGATTGACTCCACTCCGCGCGGTGAGTAAGCTATCGGCTGGACGAGGGAAGAATAATAAAGGTATGAAAAAAACGTCACTTATAATTACGGGGCTTGCGATGCTAATCGCCGCAGGCGGAATGCAGGCGGGTGACATCAAGGCGAAAGTCGATTTCAA
>JBDNIL010000455.1:0-3725 GCA_041688355.1 Verrucomicrobiales bacterium
GCGAGGAGGTTGGCCTGCACGACGTTGGCAACGTAGGTGAAGTCGCGCGTGGTCTCGCCATCGCCATAGATGACGATGGGCTCGCCCCGCAGCATGGCCTTGACCCAGATGGGGATGACGGCGGCGTAGGGCCCCTCGGGATCCTGGCGGGGGCCGAAAACGTTGAAATAGCGCAGCCCGGCGAACTCCATGCCGTAGGCGCGGGAGTAGGCGTTCGCATAAACCTCGTCGATGGCTTTGGTGGCGGCATAAGGGGAGAGGAGGTTGCCGGTGCGTTCCTCGACCTTGGGGAGGTTCGGCTCATCGCCGTAGACGGCACTGGAGGAGGCGTAGACGACCCGCTTCACGCCCTCCTTCCGGGCGGCCTCAAAGAGGTTGAGGGTCCCGGTGGCATTGCTCTGGTGGGATCCAAGCGGATCGTCCATCGAGCGGGGGACGGAACCGAGGGCGCCCTGGTGGAGGATGTGATCGACTCCCCGGACGGCCTCAAGGCAGTCGCCGGGATTCTCCAGATCACCCTCGAAAATATGAAGACGATCCGACCAGAGGGGATTCGTCTTCAAAAGACCGTCGAGATTGGAGCGGTGGCCGGTGGAGAAATTGTCGAAAGAGACTACATCCTGCCCCAGTTCCAGGAGCCGTTCGATCAGGTGCGAGCCGATAAAACCGGCGCCACCGGTGACTAGCCACCGACGCGGTTGCGAGGTGAGATGGGCGGAAAGAGATTCATAGGTCTTTGACATAGAAGCGCAGAATGGTGAACGAGGAACGGTGCGCAGTCCATGGAAAAGAGTGGAATTTATAGGTTTTTAGCCTCTCAGCGAAGAAACACGATGAACTTGCGGCAGAGGAAGTTGAAGAGGGCGGAGGTGATCATCAAGCCCGCCTGCGCAATCCAGGTGTTGAGCCCGCGCGAGATAAGAAAAGGGCCGGCGAGGAGCCCTATCGCGAAGCTCGCCAGGGAAATACCAAGGAAAAGGGCGAATTCCGGAATCCGTGAATGGCGTCCGGAGGTGAAGATGAAGGCGATGTTGAAGAAATAATTGACGGTGGCGGCAACGGGGAAGGCAATGAGGTTGCTCACCAGAGCGTTGTGCTGTTTGAGGGTATCCGGGAACCCGCCCGGCTGCAGGTAGTCGTGAGCGGGAAAGAGGGTGTGCGTGAGCCAGGCAAAGATCCCGAGGTGGATCAGGGTCGTGAAGCCACCGAAGAGTACATATTTTACGAACTGGAAGCTCACGGGGGATTCCTGTGAACCGAGCCAGGCCAGGGTGGCTCTGGTGCCGTGCTCGCGCCAGAAGCAGCGCAGGGAAAGAATTTCGGAAAGAAGGTAGTTCCTGATACGGAAAATCATCACGTCTCGGCGGGAGTCTTGCTGCGAAAAAGCCCATCATGGACGACGCGGGCGATTCTGGCAAGGCGACGATTTCGACAATCCCGCCGCAGGGGCACATGCCGGTGTATAATGATTGACCTTGTAACGCTAGAGTTCGCGGTTATGATCTTCCGGCCTTCCTCTAGGGCGACTCGCAACGTCGTCCCGTGACGGGAAGAGTGACTGAAAGCATGCCGGAGAAAATCGCAATTGTCGGACTTGGTTACGTGGGGCTGCCCCTGGCGGTCTGCTTCGCCCGTCGTTTCGAAATGATCGGGTATGATCGGGATCCGGAGCGGATTGAGGAACTGAAGCGAGGAGTGGATCGTCTCGGAGAGGTGCCGGAGGCGGGCAAGAGCGGCATTTCCTTCTCGCACGATCCTGCTTGCCTGCGGGAGGCGGATGTGATCGTCGTCACCGTTCCGACACCGGTGGATGAGTCGAAGCGTCCCGATCTCCGCCCTTTGTTCGCAGCGTCGCGGATGGTCGGGGAAAATCTGAAGCGGGGCGCTACCGTGGTTTTCGAATCAACGGTCTACCCGGGGGCCACTGAGGAAGACTGCATCCCTGTTATTGAAGCCGCCAGTGGCTGGAAGTGGAAGACGGATTTTTTTGTCGGATATTCCCCGGAACGGATCAATCCCGGAGACCGGGAGCGGTCGGTAGACAGGATAGTCAAGGTCGTGGCAGGAGATACTCCGGAAACGGCGGCCCGACTTGCCGGGATCTACGGAGCGGTCGTCACGGCGGGCATCCATGTCGCGGACTCGATTCGCATCGCCGAGGCAGCGAAGGTGATCGAAAACTGCCAGCGCGATATCAACATTGCTTTTGTCAATGAGCTGGCGATTATCTTTCAGCGGCTGGGGATCGACACCCTGAAGGTACTGGAGGCCGCAGGAACGAAGTGGAATTTTTTACCGTTCCGACCCGGCCTGGTGGGCGGGCACTGCATCGGGGTGGATCCGTATTATCTAACGCACAAGGCGGAATCGGTCGGGTATCAGCCCGAAGTGATCCTCTCGGGTCGCCGGATCAATGACGGCATGGGAATCTTCGTTGCGAACCGGGTCGTGAAACGACTTATCTCCAAGGGAAGTCGGGTCAGGGATGCACGGATCCTCGTGATGGGGGTGACTTTCAAGGAGAACTGTCCAGACGTCCGGAACAGCCGCGTTTTTGATATTGTGGAGGAGTTGGAAGAATTCGGAGCCTCTGTGGAGATTTACGATCCGGTCGCGGATGCGGTGCGCATCGAGGAGCGCCATCGTGGAAAACTAATTGATACGTCGTCGTTTGAAGGGGGCAGGGGAAGCTACGATGCGGCAGTTCTCGCTGTCGCGCACACTGCTTTTCGGGGATTGCGACTTCGGGACTGGGTCGGACCCGAGGGGGTGATCTACGATGTGAAGTCCATCCTGCCAATCGAGGACATTGATGAAAGACTCTAAGCCTTCCCGGGGCGGAACGCTCCGGATCCGGAGAAACACGGGGACCGGCCCCAATGAATCTCTCTCGAAAATTCAGCCGCCCTCCCACCCTCCCTCCGCCCGCCCAACTCCATGAAAGATCTCGTCGAAAACCGCAAACGCATTCCGCTCTCGAAAAAAATCAAGCTGGGGATTGAGGTCATGAGGCAGAACGGTGTGGTCTGGTCGTTTTATCTCGCTGTCTACTACATCTCCAGCGCTTTTGCGGAACGTGCCTTCGGAGCTCTCGATGATCGGCGAAAGCGACTGGGCTTGCCGGGGCTCAACAGCGCCGGGCTCAACAAGCTGATCTGGGAATCGTGGGATTGGGCGGCGGAAGGGGAGGAGTGGACGCCCTCACCGGAGTGGAAAGAGTCGGTTCTGCGTCACATTCTTTTGAAGCACATGCCGGAGGGAGGCACGCAGTTGGAAATCGGGCCGGGAGGCGGACGGTGGACGGAAACTCTCGTGGATATCGCGGATCGTCTCATAGCCGTCGATATCTCGGCGGAATGTCTGCGAGTCTGCGCCGAGCGTTTCCACGACGCCGACAATGTGGAATTTGTGCTGACGCCCGGCAACTCTCTGCCGGGCGTCGCCGATGAAAGCGTCGATGCAATCTGGTCTTTCGATGTTTTCGTCCATATCAATCGGGCGGAGGTCGAAAAATATGCTGCGGAGTTCGCCCGGGTGATGCGTCCGGGTGGAGTGGGGGTAATACACCATGGGACTGTCGGAGGAAAGAATGGCGGTTGGCGCAGCGACATGACGGCCGGGGGAATGCTGAATTGCCTGCGCGAGGAGGGATTGGAGATCGTGGAACAGTTCAAGGAGTGGTCGGACGAAGGTCGTGAATATCAAGCGGGATTGTATGATGACGC
>JBDNIL010000083.1:0-2700 GCA_041688355.1 Verrucomicrobiales bacterium
CCTTCGACACTGGGAGCGGTGTAGCTGTGTTTCACCCCGCCGTCGTTGTTCATGCCCGTGCCGCGGATGACGGCATGGATGTGATCGCGGTCGCGGATGGCATCGCTGAGGCGCTTCAGCATGACGACTCCGGCGCCATTGCCGAAGACCGTGCCGGTGGCTTTTTCATCAAAGGCGCGGCAATGTCCGTCGCCCGAGAGCATGCCCTGCTCGGTGTAGAAATAGCCGCGTTTCAGGGGCAGCGTCACGGTGACGCCGCCGGCGAGCGCCATGTCGCAGAGACCCGAACGGATCGCGCGACAGGCCTCAATGATCGCGACCATGGAGGTCGAACAGGCGGTCTGGAGCGTCATCGCCGGACCGCGCAGATTCATTTTGAAAGCAACGCGCGTCGCGAGGTAGTCCTTGTCATTGCCCAGCTCCGTCTGGAGCGAGCCGACCTGAATTTGGGGAATCAGATCCGCGAGGAAGGCGCGGTCCGTGCACAGATTGGCGAGCAGATAGGTGTCAAAGTAGGCTCCACCGTAGACGCCGATGCGCTGGGTGTGGGTCTCGGGCGTGTAGCCCGACCGCTCCATCGCCTCCCACGCGAGTTCGAGGAAGATCCGCTGCTGCGGGTCCATGATCTTCGCGTCTTTGGGGAGAACGCCAAAGAAGGAGGCGTCAAATTTATCGATGTCGTCGATGAGCCCTTTCACCGGCACGTAGCCGGGCTTGTCGAACTCTTCGGGATACTCGATCTCGTCCTGAGTGAATCGCGAAATCGACTCGACCCCGCCGACGATGTTTTTCCAGAACTGGATCGGGTCATTTGCCCCGGGGACGCGCAGAGCCATGCCAATGATCGCGACCGCGTCGTCGTCAGCGTTATCGGAGAAAGTCTCCGCCATTTTGTCGGAGGCAGCGCTTGCCTGACCGGCGTCGAGTCGGATCGCCTGCACCGCGATGGTGGGGAGCTCGAATAGCTCGACGAGTCCCAGAGTCGAGCCGAACTCACGCTTCAGCAGGACGTGGAGGCGCACGAGTTGAATCGAGCTGCCGCCGAGAGCGGAGAAAGGATCGTCGAGCCCGATCTCTTCGACGCCGAGGATATCCTGCCAGATCGCGGCGAGGAGTTTCTGGGTGACCGTCCCCGGCTTCACGAGGGCCTGGGAAAGTTCAGGGCGGGGACGCTTCACCGCCGTAGCCTGCGCGTGGACGACCTGCGGATCGTTCAGCTCGGTGGCGATGCGTTGGGCGAGGTCAGCGTCGAAAAGGGGAGTGCTCCGGGCTGTGGTGACGTCGGCCGCGAGCGTGACGGATGTGTTTTCCTCCGGCTCCGGCGGAACGGGGGAAAGCTCGGCAGCCTCGTAGGCGGGAAGGGTGAAACCTCCGACACTTTCGAAAAAGCGACGGCAGGGTTCGTTGCGGTCCGTCTCGAGATACCGGACCTCGACAGACTCGGCGCCGAGATCGCGTGCGCGTGCGCCCAGAGTGATGAGCATGGCCCGCTCGACGCCCTTGCTCATGGCACGGCAGCTCAGCATGAAGAGCTCGACTGCCAGCGTATCGGCCTTTTCGTCAAAGGTGTAGAGCATCGCACCGACGAGGTCATAGTCACCGAAACGATCCGCGACCTGAACGGTGAGGCATGTCGCGCCCGACTCGAGTCGCTGCACGAGGTCCGACTCGTCGAGCCGCAGGGGATTGGCATTGAACTGATTCGTCCGCTTCGTGAGCTGGGCGATGCGGGGGAGGTCGTCAGCAGTCGCTTCGGAGATCTCGACATGGAGTTCGAGTCCGCGGAGGAAATCCGCGAAGCCCGGCGCAGCCTTGCGCAGTTCCCGGCGGGCCGATTCATGCCGGTAGAAGTCGGCCCGGTTCGCGTCGGCGGCGGTCGTATTCGCCAAATCGAGAGCCCAGAGATGTTGCAGGAAAGAGGGAATTGCTTCCGGTTATTCGGGTAATGTCAGGGTCAGGACACCCGGGCAGCGGGCCGCGACTTCGGCAATCTCGGCGGGGTTGTCATCGAGAAAGACAAAGCTGTCGAGACCGAGATTGAGCTCCCCGGCCAGTTCGCGGATGCTCTGCGACTTGGGATTCCAGTTAACCCTCCAGCCGGTGAAATCCGCGCGTTTCAGGATGAGTTCGTCGGCCCGTTCTTTAAAAACACGGTCCATGTCGGACTCCTAATTCTTCGAACAGAGACAAAGGAGGAGGCCGCCTTCGCGTTTTGTCAGGGCGAATTCGCGCAGGGTCTTCCACGGTCCGTCCATGCGCAGTGCGGCGGGACCATCCTCGCCTGCGATGCCGCCCCAGAGCGTGTTGTCCGCATCGAGCACGAGGACTTTTTCCGGGGGCCGCGTGCGCAGGCTGATTCTTCGCGCCAGCATCGTGGCGAGCGCGGCAAACATCGGCTCGGTAAACGGGATCTTCCCCGAGCGCTCCGCCTCGGGATCGAAGGGATCGCTCACCAGATAGTGTTCAGCGAGGGTCCTCGAAGGGATCACCTCCACGTTCGCGATGCCGCTGAGCGACTCGACCGCGGCGTCTTCGATCGTATCGTTGCTCACCGTCCCCGGGCAAAAGACGAGTATCTGTGTCGCCCCGGATCGCGCTGAGAGACCGGCGAGAGCGTCGGTGATTTCCTTGACGACATCGGCAGCGTCGTTGTCACTAAGATCGCCGGGCCGAACGAGAAAGAGATTAAATCCACCGGCG
>JBDNIL010000456.1:0-6293 GCA_041688355.1 Verrucomicrobiales bacterium
GCGTCTTGTCGCCGTCTTCGTCGAGTCGCAGGATCAGGGCCGCGCGCATGCGCTCGGGTATTTCGGACTCCTGAAGGCTGCCGTCGCCGTTGCTGTCGAGCTTTTTCACGATGGCGGGGAGCCGCTCGAGCACGCCGGTGCTCTTCAGCTCCTGACCGAGCTGGGCGAAGATTTTGGCGCGCTGTGCCTTTGTCGAGAGATTGAGCCGCTGATCATCGGCTGCGTCCAAGGCGACGGCGACGAGGGTGATGCTGCCCATCTCGTCGGTGGACTCGCGGCCCCACTTTACCCGCTTTGGCGGAGTGTGAGGGTTCTCCGGATTCCCCGTCGAGTTGTCATAGGTGATGACGGAATCGACCACGGTGCCCGCCGGCAGGATGAGGGGTTCGGCGAAAAAGTAGGTGTCCTGCCAGTCGAGATCCCAGTCGGGGATGTCGAGAAGGATGCGAGTTTCGCCGTCTGGATAAGTGGCGGTCATTTTCATCGTCGTGCAGAGGTAGTGGGCGTGACCGCTCACCGAGTAGGCCTCGACATCGACGGGGAGTTTGAAGCTGTCCCGGATCGTGAAGTTTTTCTCACCGGCGGGAATGTCGATCCCGGCGCTGCGTCCGAAGCCGGGCGGCACCTGGAGTTCCTCGAGCTTGCGCGAGGGCGGGGTGTCGCTGAGGTAGATCCCGACGGTGGTCTGCTCGAGTTCCGCTTTTCCGGAGGGGTGAAAGTGGGTCGAAAGGACGAGATCAGATCCCTTCGGCAGGGGTCTCGCGAGATCGGCGGGGAGCTTGCGCGGGCTCACCCCGGGGACGTATCCACCGAGAGACCCGCTCTGGCGGAAGGACATGCCGTTGAATCCCGGCTTGCCGTCTTTGCCGTCGAGTTGGCGGGCGGTGCCGCTGTCGTCGAGGAAGTAGAGGGAATGGTGGACGACGCTGCGGGCGGAGGGGCGCAACTCGATCGCCTTGACCCATTTGTCGGCGGGCAGGTCGAGCGGCAGCACGAAGTTTCGGTAGATGTCGGGGCCCTCGGCGGGAACCTCGAAGGGTGTCGCCATTTTCACGATGAGGTCGGGTTCGCCCAGTTGCCAGCCTTGAGTGAAGGTCGGCATCGCTGGCGCATCGGCGGGGTTGCCCTCGGGTTTTCCGGCGGCGACCCAGCGGTCGATCAGGGTGATCTGCTCCGGCGTGAGGCGACGCACGTCGAGGAAGGCGGTGACCTCGTCATTGGCGTGCCATGGCGGCATGTAGCGGTCATTGACGACGCGGCGGATCGTCCCGGCTTTTCGGGAGACCTCTTCGTAGCTGGTCAGCGGGAAGGGGGCTGCTTCGCCCTCGCGGTGGCAACTGGTGCAGTTGGCGTAGACGATGGGGGCGATGTCGCGGTGGTAGGTAGCGGACTCGTCGGCGGCGGCGAGCAGGGGAACGAGGAGGAAGAAAGAGAGGATCGTCTTCATATAAGTGTCTCAGGGAAGAGACGATAAAACACCATAGCCGGTTACGCGTTCCCGCA
Source organism: Verrucomicrobiales bacterium (assembly GCA_041688355.1). GTDB lineage: Bacteria > Verrucomicrobiota > Verrucomicrobiia > Verrucomicrobiales > DEV007 > Arctic95D-9. Next base: position 1,504 of record JBDNIL010000456.1, read on the forward strand.
AAAACGGAAAAAGCACTTCATGGAAGGGGCGGATTCCGGTATAGAATCAAGACCACGCCATGAGACTGATTTCCCCCCCCCTTATCGCCCTCTTCTTTCTCGCTGGATCCCAAGACCTCGCCCGCTCTCAGGAACCAGCCCCCGCCGCCATCGAAATGGGCACACGCGGGGTCTCGAACTTCATCGCGAGGCTGGAGAAAGAGCAAAAGGCGCACGTGGCTTTTCTCGGCGGGTCGATCACGCAGAACAAAACCGGACACACGAAGATGGTGCCTGACTGGCTTCAGGCGGAGTGGCCGAATGTCGAGTTCACCTTCACCAACGCGGGGCTCGGCTCGACTTGTTCGACGACAGGCGCGTTTCGGGCGGAGCGCGATGTCTTTTCAAAAGGTCAGATCGATCTGTTGATACTCGAGTTCGCGGTCAACGACGATCAGGACGCGCGGCATGATCGCGAGACGGCGATCCGGGGGCTCGAGGGGATCATCAGGCAGTATTTCGAGGCCAATCCGACCGGGGATGTCATCTCGGTGCAGTTTGTGAGTCCGGCGATCCTCGCCAAAGCGCAGGCGGCGGAAGAGGCGGTCAGCGTCGCGGCGCACAAGGCGGTGGCTCGCCACTACGATGTCCCGGGCGTGGATGTCGGGCTCGCCCTCGCCCGCGAGATCGCGGCGGGGAAGATGACCTGGGAACAGGATTACAGAGACACCCATCCGAATCCCGCGGGATACCAGTTCGCCTCGGATCTCATTACGAAGGTGATCAAGGACACGGTCTCGGGCGAGACGCCGCAGACGGTTACCCTGCCCGCACCGCTCGATCCATTCGCCTACTCGGGCGCGACGATGGTCGATCCTCAGGCTTTCAGTTGGCTCGGCGGTTGGAAATACGATACGGTCTCGACCGCGCTGCTGCCGTTGGGGAGTATCCGGGGCGACTACACTGTCTACAAAGCGCTGCGATCCGACGGGGCGGGGGACTACCTTTACCACACCTTTTCAGGCACGATGCTCGGTGCCTTCGTCCTCGCGGGTCCCGATTCGGGCATCCTCGAAGTGAGCATCGATGGCGGAGATTGGAAAAAGGTGGACCTCTTTCACGCCTACAGCAAAGGGCTCAACTACCCCCGCAGCGTCATCCTCGCCGATGGCCTTACGAAGTCCTACCACACCGCCGCGATCCGCGTTGCGGAAGAGAAGAATCCGGAGAGCCAGGGGAACACGGCGACGATTTTGTATTTCGAGGTGAACGAGTGAGCCTTGGTTCAGACATCTCACGCCAAAAACGTTGCACGGCGTTTGCGCACCGCCGTCGCCAGATCTTTGACCATTTCCACGGTCGTTTCCCAGCCGACACAGGAGTCGGTCACGCTGAGGCCGTATTCGAGCTTGTCGAGATCGGGGAGGAGCTTCTGGGCTCCTTCCTTGAGGTGGCTCTCGATCATGACGGCACGAATGGAGGAATCTCCCCCGGCGATCTGGGCGCCGAGAACTGCACTCACTTTGGGCTGATTGCGGAAATCCTTTTCGCTGTTGGCGTGGCTGCAATCGACCATGATGGCTGGCTCGAGCCCCATTGCCTCGAGGGCTTTGCGGACTTCGCGGATGCTTTCGTGATCGTAGTTTGTCCCCGTGACGCTGCCGCCACGCAGAATGATGTGGCAGGTCTCGTTGCCCCGTGTCGAGATGATCGCGCTGTCACCCGACTTCGTCACGGAGAGAAAGCGGTGGGGTTGCTCCGCCGCCTGGATCGCATCGATCGCGATCTGGAAGTTGCCGCTGGTGCCGTTTTTGAATCCCACCGGCATGCTGAGACCCGAGGCGAGTTCGCGGTGGAGCTGGCATTCGGTGGTGCGGGCCCCGATCGCGCCCCAGCTAATGAGGTCGGCGTAAAACTGAGGACTGATCGTGTCGAGAAACTCGGTCCCGGCCGCCATTCCTTTCTCGGCGATCTGCAGGAGGAGCTTGCGGGCGATCGTGAGGCCTTCGTTGATGTCGTAGGACTCGTCGAGATGGGGATCGTTGATGAGCCCCTTCCAGCCGACCGTGGTGCGCGGTTTTTCAAAATAGACCCGCATGATGACGAGGACGTCGTCCGCCACCTCGGCCGCCAGTTTCACGAGGTGATCGGCGTAGTCGAGAGCCGCCTTCGGGTCGTGAATGGAGCAGGGGCCGACGATGGCGAGGAGCCGATTGTCGCGCCCGGCAAGGATGTCGGCGATCTCCCGACGTGCCTTTGCCACGGTGCTCTCCGCCTCCGGAGATACCGGGACTTCCTCCATCAGGATGGTGGGGGCGATGAGCTGGCGGGTGCTGGCGATACGGACGTCGTCAAGTGGGATGGACATGGGGCGGTGAATAAGCATCGTAAAAGCGACCCGTGAAAGGGGAAATTCGTCTAATTTACGGCCTTCCGGCGGCGGCGGAAGAACGCGAAATCGGTTTCAAGGATTGAGGAACGGGGATTCTTGTCTTAGCCTCGGGGGTTATGAACAAACCCGCCCACCTACGCAAGGACCCCCGTGATTTCACCGGCGGAGCCAACATGGGATTGCCCGGAACACCCGCGAGCACGGGAGACCAGCTGGTTGACGACCGCATCAAGGGGCTCGTCGAGGACTGGTGCAGCGGCCCCGCCTGTCCGCTCGTACGCGAGATGATCATCTCGGCGCTGAAGATGGGACGCGAGGGCATCGGCCAGGGCGACATGAAACTTTACAGCCGCGCCCTCAAGGAGATGCGGCGGTCGAGCCTCGTCTTCGGACCCTACGAGGACGAGCGCAAACTCTCGATCTTCGGGAGTGCGAGGACAAAACCGGCCGAGCCCGAGTTTCAGGCCGCAGTCGCCTTTGCAAAGAAAATGCGCGAGGCGGGCTTCATGTCCATCACCGGAGCCGGACCGGGGATCATGGAGGCCGCGCAGGAAGGCTCGGGTCGCGACGGTAGCTTCGGCCTGAACATCAAGCTGCCCTTCGAGCAGGGGGCGAACCCGACCATCCAGGGAGATGAAAAGCTGATCAACTTCAACTATTTCTTCACCCGCAAGCTCGCCTTCGTGAAGGAAAGCGACGCCATCGCCGCTTTCCCCGGTGGATTCGGGACGATGGACGAGCTCTTCGAGGTGTTGACCCTGATCCAGACCGGCAAGGCTCAGGTCGTGCCCATCGTCCTGATCGACGCGAAAGGCGGGACCTACTGGAAGACCTGGTTCCGCTTTGTGAAAGACCACCTTTTCCGCCTCGGCCTGATCTCGGAGGACGACTTCCACCTTTTCAAAGTCACCGACGACCTCGACGAGGCAGTCGAGGAGATTGCGGGTTTCTACCGCAACTTCCACAGCTACCGATACGTCGGGAAACGACTCGTGATGCGCCTCCAGAGGCCGGTGACGCCTGAGCTGCTCGGGAAACTCAATGAAGAGTTCGTCGATCTGATCGAAGAGGGGGCCTATCACACCTGCGAGGCCCTGCCGCAGGAAGCCGACGAGCCGCATTTGAAAGATCTGCCGCGTCTCATCTGCACTAAAAAAAGGGGCTTGTCAGGGCGATTCCGGCAGTTGATCGATTGTGTGAACGCGCAGTAGTCGCAGAACCCGGCCCGACCGAACCATGCCTGATCTTTTTCACGAAATTCAGCTTCGCAGCGAGGGCTTCATCATCATCGCCGGTATCGACGAAGCGGGGCGCGGGCCGCTCGCGGGTCCGGTCACGGCGGGCGCGGTGGTGTTGCCTGATGACTACCGCCACAGTGTCCTCAACGATTCCAAGAAACTCACCGTAAAGCAGCGCGAAGTCCTCTACGCCGAGCTCCTCGCCGATGATAGGGTGCACTGGTCCGCCGCCTCTGTCGAGCCTGAAGAGATCGACCGCATCAACATCCTGCGGGCGACCTGGCGGGCGATGGGGGCTGCTTTCAAACAACTCGCCCGCCCGGCCGATATCGCGCTCATCGACGGCCGCCCGGTGCGCGATTTCCCCGGCGAGCATCGCGCCCTCGTAAAGGGGGACTCGCTCAGTCTGTCTATCGCTGCGGCAAGCATCATTGCCAAGGTTCACCGTGATCGGCTCATGGTCGAATATGCGAGCCGCTATCCGGAGTATGGCTTCGACCAGCACAAGGGCTACGGCACCGCTCAGCATCTCGCGGCCCTGCGACGTCACGGCCCCTGTCCGATTCATCGGCGCAGCTTCGCCCCGGTTTCCCAGTTGGAACTCGACTTCATTTGAGACTGCTCCTCCAGGCCTATTTCCGCTATTGGGACCGCGAGCTCGATCGTATCCCCGACCTCCCTGATCGCGACAGCATGACCCCGGGAGAGTGGAATGCCTACATCGGGATCACCGGGGAGCGTCTCGCCGGCAAGCACCTCTGGAGCATCGGGAAAAAGGTCCTCTATCGTAATTTCAAACCGAAGGGCGGGGGAGAGGTGGATATCATCTACCGCGACGGAGAGATCCTCGTCTTCGGTGAGGTGAAAACAAGGAGCCGCGGCGAGTTCGGCGGACCGGCCAGGGCGGTCGACCGGGCGAAGCGCAAGCTCATCATCCGCGGGGCGAATGCGTGGCTGCGCGAGCTCAACCATCCCGAAGTGCTCTTCCGCTTTGACATCATCGAGGTGCTCCTGCACCAGGGCCAAGCGCCCCAAGTCCGGGTCAGCGAAGGCGCATTTACGACACCGCAAGTCGGGCTAGGGATGTGACCAAGACAATCCGTCCAGAACCCCGCCTCTCCCGTGGAGTCCTCTCCTGAAACACTAAGCACTAAGCACTAGGCACTAGGCACTAGGCACTA
>JBDNIL010000457.1:0-7078 GCA_041688355.1 Verrucomicrobiales bacterium
ACCTGATAGGCCTGCTCGATTCTCCCATTCTCAATTCTAATCGCCACTTAGAACGATTAAAACAGTTTTTATTCAATTCGTCACTTTGGGCAATAAGAGCAGATAATTGAATATAAGTCGCATGTTTAGACGATTTAAATGATAAACGAACTCTCCATTTCGGATCCAACAAGGTTACCTCATAGACCTAAGAGGGCCCGATCGGAAAGGTTTTTCTTGCGAAGGGGGCGATTCGCGAAAATGCTTTGGCTTCCCAAACGTTATCGATTGGTGTTCCTTCGCTCTACTTATGTTTTCTCCTCGCCTCAGATTCGCCGTGCTCGGCCTGCTACTGACCACGACGTCTCTCCCGGCGGTTGAGGATCAGGCAAAACCGTCGGCGGAGAGCCCGCGAAAACGGCCGAACGTCATCCTCGTGATGACCGACGACCAGGGCTGGGGCGACATCGGTTACAACGGGCATCCTCATCTCAAGACGCCAAACCTCGACGCGGCGGCGGCGGCGGGGCTGCGCTTTGATCACTTTTATGCGGCGGCTCCCTCGTGCTCTCCGACCCGGGCAAGTGTGCTCACGGGGCGCCATCCGAATCGCATGGGTGTCTTCAGTTGGGGACGCCCGATCCGCCCGCAGGAGATCACCCTCGCCGAGGTGCTGCGTCGCGAGGGCTACGTCACCGGCCATTTTGGCAAATGGCATCTCGGGTCAATCCGGGCCGACAGCCCCGTCAATCCCGGCGCGAACGGCTTCGATCGGTGGGTCAGTGCGACGAATTTTTACGACATCAATCCCGAGATGAGCGACGAGGGAAAAGAGGTTAAATTCCAGGGCGAGGGCAGCACCGTGACGATGGATCTCGCCCTCGACTGGATCCGGGAAAGGGCGGCGGGAGAGGCCCCTATCTTCGCCGTGATCTGGTTTGCGGCGCCGCATTTTCCCCATCACGCCATCGCCGAAGACATTGCCCTTTACAAATACAGGCCAAAGAGAGAGCGCGAGTTCCTCGGCGAGATCACGGCGGTTGATCGTGCCTTCGGACGCCTCCGGACCGAACTCGATACCCTCGGGCTGCGGGACAATACGATCCTCTGGTTCAACAGCGACAACGGCGGACTCCCCGTCGGAGAATCGGCCGACAATCGCGGCGGCAAACACGTCCTTTACGAGGGCGGGCTACGTGTCCCGGCCTTCATCGAATGGCCCGCGGGGATCCCCTCGCCGCGCGTGACGCCGGTGCGGGCCTGCACCACGGACATCTTTCCCACGATCCTCGACCTCGTCGGGGCGGCCGATCCGGGAGTGAAAGTCCTCGACGGCATCAGCCTCGTGCCGCTCCTCCACGGAGAGATGAGGATCCGCCCGACTGCCCTCGGTTTCTGGAATGCGGGCATCCCGGGACATTTCACCAATCCCGCCGGGGTCGTCACGAAGATTCTCCCGACCATCGAAAACTGGAGCGATAACAAGGTCGAGCGAGTCACCCGACGGGTCGAGAAGATCCCGAAGCAGAAGTTCCCCGCCGACGTCTACTCAGGCCACTCCGCTTGGATCTCGGGGGACTGGAAGCTGCACCGACTCTCCGCCACCGACGGGGAGAATGTCCGCTGGATGCTTTTCAATCTCGCCAACGACCCGCAGGAAAAAAGCGATCTCGCAAAGCAATATCCCGAGATCGTCGACGACCTCAAGATCGGCATGGAGTCATGGCTCGCCAGCGTCGTCGCGAGCCTCAAGGGGGCGGACTACTGAGACTCGCCTGACGCCGAGGCCGGCACCACCTCGACACAGGCGAGGTCGCCTACGGCGTTGCGGCAAAAGATGCGACCGTTCGCAAGCACCGGCGAAGTCCAGCATTTCCCCTCGAGGATCTTCTGGGTGAAACGCGGCTTGTAGACCGAGGGGTCGGCGTCAAAGAGCGTGAGCGTCTCGTTATCAAAGACGATCACCGTATTCCCCGCCGCCATCACCCCGCCGCTGCCGAAACCCGGCGCCGTCCACTTGATCTCCCCGGTGCGGGCATCGGTGCACATCAGTTCTGTCGGCCGGTGGGTCGTGCCGTGAATCGAATAAAGGTAGTCGCCTAGAAGCACGCCGGGATTAAAATACCACTTCATGTCCTTCTGCTCCCAGATCATCTCGACCCCGCTGCCGTCCGCGCGGGGCTCGATCATGGCCGCGCCCGAGGCCGATGAGACGATGATGCGTTTCCCGATCACGATGGGATCGGCCGCATTGACATCACGGCTCGACCTCCACGGCAACTCCGAAGCGGACGCGCCCGTCGCCGGATCAAACGCGATAAGTCCTTTCGCCGAGAACAGCAGCATTCCAGCCTTTTCGCCTCCGGCCGGGTAGGGCACTACCGTGGCGTAACCGGAGGCCTCGGTCGAGGGCATCCAGAGCGTCTTCCCCGTCGCGCGATCAAGGGCGAGGCCACCGCGCCCGACATTGAGCAGCAACCTGTCCCCATCGACAAAGACCGAGCCCGCGAAGCTCCACTCGGGTAACTCAAAGCCGTGGTCTTTGATGAGGTCGCGACTCCAGATCACTTTTCCCGTCTCCAGATCAAGGCGGAAGGCATGCCCCTTTTTGCTAAGCGTGTAGACCGATCCCTCGTGAATCGTCGGGGTCCCGCCCGGTCCGCCCTCGTAGTAGCGCGGGTCGAGGGCGCAGGGGTAGGAGTGCTCCCAGAGGACTTTGCCCGAGGTCGCGTTCAGGCACCAGACGGTGTCCGTCTCCGTCTCGCCGATCTTGCGATTGCCCATCGTGAGAACCCGCTCCCCGACGACCGAGACGGTGGAAAAGCCGATCCCTACATTTGCCCGCCACTTGATCGGGAGAGTCGCGGGCAGGTTCTCCGGGATCGTCTCTTTGGAAATGCCGTTGTAGTCGGGGCCCCGCCAATTCGGCCAGTCGGCGGCCGGGAGAAAGTCTGGGAGGAAAACGAGAGTGGACAACACATACAGAGTCGGGAGCTTCATCGTTAACATGGCGATAAGTCTCGCTCTAATCAGGAGACCGACAACATGCCGAATTGCGTGAGAGGGGGGCAAGCGGGATGATGTTTCGACTTTTCCTGCCACTGGACCCGTGCTATCGTGCAGCACGACAACACGATACGCCACATGAACGTAACCTTGAAGTTGCCCGAAGAGCTCGTCCGTGAAGCTCGACATCGCGCCGTGAATCAATCCAAGTCCCTCTCGGCGTGGATGGCCGCGCTGGTGCGACGGGAACTTGCCGGTGAATCTGCCCCTCAAACGGAAGAGCCAAAAACATGGATCGAAGCCCTCACCGTTCCCGGGATGCCCGATTCTTTCTATGAAAAGGAATTCCCCTTGCCCGATCGCAAGTCCACAAAACATCGCGAGTTCACCTTCGAGCCTGACGAGGACTGATGCGTTACCTGCTCGATACCGTCACCCTCTCGGCATTTCGTCGTCCGGACAAGGCTGATCCTAATCTTGTTCGCTGGCAGAAGAACCAGCGCGGGCAAGTGGGGTATGTGAGCGTCATCACCCTCAATGAACTCCGCTACGGCATGAAAAAAGTGGAACCCCGCGATCCCGTTTTCGCCGCCCACCTCGGTGCTTGGTATGCCCAAATCATCTCCCTGCCTAATCAATTCCGAGTCCTGAATGTGGACCGTAGCATCGCAGAGCAAGCAGCCGACTTCCGCGCCGCCCACGACACCCCGTTCGAGGACTCCCTCATCGCCGCCACCGCTCACCTCCACGGACTCACCCTCGCCACGCGCAACCTCGCCGACTTCCGGGCAACGGGTATTTCCCTTGTGAATCCGTGGGGGTAGGAGCGCGTTGCGGGGCAGACTACGGAGAGTGCCGCAATATACGCATTGCCCTCGCCCCGACTATGCGGAAAACTCCCCTCACCCCTGCTCAAGCGGATCCGGCCGGAGCGGGACGCTAGACCCGCCGGAAAAACCAAAAGATCCGACCGATCCGTCTGATTGGACAAATCAGAACGATCTGTGATAAAAAAGCCTATGAGCGCCCCCGAACGCACTCCTCGCAAGAAGCTCCGCCCGAGCGGGGGTTATCGCAAAACCGCCAGCTTCCAGACAAGCACGATCATCTACGATGCCACGGTTTGGTTTTGCGAAAAGTTCGTGAATTCTCGCTCGCGCACGGTGGATCAGATGGTCCAGGCGGCGCGTTCGGGTCGGCAGAACATCGCCGAAGGCAGCCGCGCCGCCGCCACCTCTTCACAAACCGAATTGCGCCTCGTCAACGTCGCCCGCGCCAGTCTTGAGGAGCTTTTGCTCGACTACGAAGACTACCTGCGCCACCGCCGTTTGCCGCAGTGGGCCATGGACAGTCCCGAGGCCAGCGCCGTGCGTGCGGTGCCACGCACGTTTAAAAAAGATCGGTCGGATCCCTCCGATCAGTCGGATCTGACTGATCTAACAGACGAGCAACGTTGGACGCTCTACGGCCCTTGGCTCGATCACGAGGATCCTGCGATCCGCGCCAACGCAGTCATCTGCCTGATCCACCAGGCCAACTACCTGCTCGACCGCCAGATCGCCGCGCTTGAAGAAGCCTTTATCGAGGGCGGCGGCTACTCTGAGCTGCTCGCCACCGAGCGATTGCGCCAGCGGCGCAAAAATGATCAGACAGATCTGTGTAATCAGACCAATCAGACGGATCTTTCACCGCCAAAATGCCCGCTTTGCGACGGACTCATGGCTTTGCGCACCGCGAAAAGTGGAAAAAACGCCGGCTCTCAGTTCTGGGGATGCACCCACTACCCCGAGTGCAAAGGGACTACCCCAGTCTAGACCGGACGCACGCGGCCAACCTCGCCGCGCGTTCGTCAACTCCCGCCTCCGTCTGGGATAACCGCTGCTCGATCAAGACCGCCCCGTCCCTCTCACTTCCACTCCCACACATCCTTCTCAACCAGCGCGCAGGCCTCGCGCGGGGCGGCGGACTGGAGCCAGGTCTTTGCGGCCGCGTCCCCCTTGAGATAGGCGTCCCAGAAGCGAGTCGAGATTTGCTGAATAGCAGGGTGATGATGCGCGATGCGGTTTTCGTCTTGAAAGCCGACGTCAGAAAAGGCGAAGTGCCCACCGCCTTCGAAGACGAGTTGATACTTGTCGCCCGTCGGAAGAGCCGTATAGACCCCGCGGCGCGACTCGGGCGTGGTCTCGGGAGTGATGGGACTACCGTCCTCGGTTCCCGTCATGCAGAGCACGGGAGCGGTGATGTGACCGAAAGCTTCCGCAGAGGAAATCCCCCGGGAGGCGGAGGGACTCATCGCGAAAAAAGCATCGATGCGGGGGTCGTGAAAGCTGCGGTCTACCAGGTAGCGCTGCCCCATGAGCGCCTGGGTCGTCACCGCCCCGAAACTGTGGCCGCACAGCCCGATTTTTTCGAGGTCGAGTTTGCCCTTGAGCGCATGGTCGGAGGCGACGGTCCATTTTTCGAGTTGATCGAGGACAAAGGGAATGTCGGCAGAGCGGGCGAGAGCGGACTCGAGGCTGGCGGCCTGCTTGAGGACCGCCATGCGCTCACTGCGCTCCACCGTTTTCCAGACTTCTTCGTCACTGCCCGCGTGCTGCACGAAGACCGCGACATATCCCCTCGCTGCCCAGTATTCGCCGAGGTAGGCACTGTTTTCCCGCGAACCGCCGAGGCCGTGGGAGAAAAGGATAACGGGTTGCGGTGACTCCGACGGCGGGAGGTAGACTTTGACAGGCACGGTGCGCTCCCGCGAGGCATCGACCGGTTCAAGGAGAAACGTCTCCCCGGTGGACGGGGTTTCGCCGTGGAGAAGCACGGGAGTCGCTGCAAGAAAGAGGGAGAGTCGGAGGAGAAGCTGATATCGCATGCAGGGGAAGACGGCGGCGCGACGGCAACGGTTACGATGTGATTCAGCGTGATCATGGAGCGCCGAAAGGTTGCGAGGGCTTTACCCGGGCACTCTTTTGTGTGCCAATAGCAGTATGATCGCCGAGAGAAATCGTAGCACCCTATTTATCGCGTCCCTCCTCGGGATCGTGGCCATCCCTGCACTGGCCACCGCAGATCCCTCGACCGTCCCGCTCACAAACGAGAGCAAGGCGCTCCCTCCCGAGGCCGCTCTCGCCTCGATGAAAGTGCCGCCGGGCTTCCGTGTCGAACTCGTCGCGGCCGAGCCGCTCGTGATGGACCCCGTCGCCTTTGACTGGGGGCCCGACGGACGTCTCTGGGTCGCCGAGATGCGCGACTACCCGAACGGGCTCACCTGGAACGAAGCCGGCGACCCGCTCGACGCTCCCGGGGGCCGGATCAAGGTCCTCACCGACACGAACGGCGACGGGCGCTACGACGAGGCAACCGTCTTCCTCGATGGCCTCTCCTACCCGACCGGAGTAAAAGTGTGGGGCAAAGGAATCCTCGTCACTGCCGCGCCCGAGATCTTCTACGCTGAAGACACCGACGGAGATGGAAGGGCCGACAAACGCGAGGTCTGGTACGAGGGCTTCGCCCGTTCCAATCAGCAGCACCGCGTCAACGGTCTCGCCTGGGGCCTCGACAATTGGCTCCACGTCGCGAACGGCGATGGCGGCGGCGTCATCCTTTCGCAGGAGCGTCGCGAAGAGGTCGACATCCGCGGCTTCGACCTGCGCATCAACCCCTTCACGAAGGAACTCCAGCCTCTCAACGGCCGCACCCAGTGCGGACGCTTCCGCGACGACTGGGACAACTGGTTCGGCTGCAACAATAGCAACCCGCTCTGGCATTATCCCTATCCCTGGCGGCTCGTCCAGCGCAACGCCGAGGTCCGCGTGCCCCGGGCCTACGTCGATGTGCCGAAGGAGCCCGGCGCATCGCCCGTCTTTCCCGCGAGCCCGACCCTGGAGCGCTTCAACGACTTTGACCGGGCCAATCGATTCACCTCGGCCTGCGGTCCGGCGATCTATCGTGATGTTTTGTTAGGCGACGGGGTTTACGGAAACGCCTTCGTCTGCGAGCCCGTCCACAATCTTGTGAGTCGTCAGGTGCTCGAGGCAAAGGGCGCGACCTTCCGCTCGGATCGTCATCCGGCGGAGAGGGAATCCGAGTTCTTCGCCTC
>JBDNIL010000458.1:0-16497 GCA_041688355.1 Verrucomicrobiales bacterium
GCGCTGCCGTAGGAGTCGTTGACGCTACCCTCGTCACCGAGGGAGAGGTAGAGGAATCCCCCAGGACCAAAGACGAGACCACCGCCGTTGTGCCAGTTGTTGCGATCATACTGCTGGATAAGGATGAACTCCGAGGCCGGATCGATCACCGAACCGGGGCCGTTCCAGGAAAAGCGGGAGAGGCGCAGGTAGGCGGGGTGCAACTGGGACTGGTCCGGAGTGTAGCGGTAGTAGACGAAGAGTTCGCCCGCGTGGGGAGATCCCGCCTCGCCGAACTCCGGATGCAGGGCGACCCCGAGGATTCCGGATTCGTTCAGGGAACTGACCGACGGAGAAATGTCCAGAATCGTCGTTTTAGTGGTCGTGGTAGGATCGTTCCCGATCACGACGAGACGTCCGATCTTTTCCGCGACGAGGAGCCGGGAGCTATCCGGGACCGGAAAGGCCGGCAACGACGAGCATCGGGACTATTGAGGGCAGGCGCATCAGAGGGTGGGGGTATCCTACTCCCTTCCCGGCGAGGCTGCCGAACTTATCCCGCCCGATGGCGATCCACGAAGTACTTCATGGTGTGGTAGACGACCGAGCGTAGATCGTGCCGGGACTCCCAACCGAGCAAAGCCCTCGCCTTGGACACGTCGGGGATGCGCCGGTCGCAATCCTCGTAGCCGGGGCCGTAAAACTCCTCGGCGGGGACATCGACGATTTCGGGATCGGGATCGCCGGGCTTTCGGAACTCTTCGTCGAAGATCGATTTCAGGAGCTCGGCAAGCCCGCGAATCGTGGTCTCGCTCGGGAGATAGTCGATGCGTGGTCCGATGAAATTGGAGGGGCGGATGATCGTGTAGTTCAGTCCATCTTCGAGCCCGTAGGCGTGGAGGACACGCTCGAGGAGCTGCTTCGCGCAGGCATAGATCCAGCGATGGTTTTTCACCGGCCCCATGATAAGCGGGGACGTGTCCTCGTTGAAGGGAAACGCCATCCCGGCGGGATCTTTGCCGAGGACCCCCGCGACGGTGCGCCCATAGACTTCGCAGGTGGAGAACTGGACGATGCGTTTCGAATATTTCACGCAATGCTCCACGATACGCAGGTTCTCGGTGAAGTTGAGGTGAAAGACATCGAGGGGATGCGTCAGGTAGAGGCTCGGGTTCGCCACCGCAACAAGATCGACGACGAGATCGTGGTCTTTCACGAGTGACTCGAGTGCATCATCGCGGCTGCGAATATCGTGGCGGTGGAACGTCAGCCGGGCGTGCTCGAGTTGGCCCTCGAGCTTTTCTCCGTCAATGTCGATCGCGGTTAGCTCATGGCGATCGTCGGCAAGGAGCCGCTCTCTCTCGCTGCCCCTCCCAGCATGCGTGATCCCTCGACGAGATCGGACTCACCCTCGAGGATGGGTTCGAGCAGATCGAGAACCAGTTCGGGCGCATACTGACCGTCGCCGCGGACGATCGCGAAGGCGCGACAACCGAGTCGCAAGCCCCCCTTCAGACCGGTCTTCTGGGCGCCGCCATAACCCCGGCTTTGCTCGTGATGCACCACCCGGATGCCGGGTTGTTTGATGGCGAGTCCGTCGGCAACACGCCCCGTTGCGTCAGGACTGGCATCGTCGATGATCAGGGGGAGACCGCCGCGACGATAGAAATCATAGGGGAGGCGGGCGACCGTGGCCGCGAGACCCCCCTCGGCCCGGCAGTCGGGCACCACGACGCAAAACTCAGCGGACATGGGGGCGGGCGTTCGCCCCGGCAGCAATTGAATGGTTAAAAAAAATCGCCCTCCTTGCGGTAGGGCGATTCAGAAACTTGTGACGGTAAAAAGACCGGCTCCCGGTCTCTCTCGCTCAGAACGCGACGTTCAACGAAACCCCTCCGTGGAGGAGGTCGGACTGGGCCTGGTTGGTCCCGAAGATCCCGTCAACCACCCAGGTATCGGGCGCTCCGAGATAGCCGATGTAGGGGGTGAGGGTGGTGCGGCAGTTCAGAACGATGGGAAGAGAGGCATTCGCGTAGTAGTTGTTCCAACCACTTGGTCCCCAGTAGCCATCGGTGTAGGTCACCCCGGCACCCAGAACGAGACTGACGTCATCGGTAAGGGTGAAGGCTTTCCTTACCCCGAGATCGTGAAACCAACCGGACGGCGCGAAGCCGCCACCACCGAATCCATACGCCATGCCGTAGTTGAGATCGACAAACCCAAGACTGCGGGAGATGCCGAAATTAGCCTCACCATAGCCGCCAATCGGGCGGACGTTACTGCGGAATTCGGGGAAGGTGTATTGCGTGTAGCCGAGATTAAAGTCAAAACCCGCGAAAGTCCCGAGATCCGCGCTGGCATAGAGCCGGAGTTCGTCGAGCCCAGCCCCAAAAGCGCTGTCGTTGATGCCGTTGAGATACCAGGCACCCACGGTGATGGGGAGAGGGAGCCCGTCAATGGTGTAGTTAACATCAGTCCAGACACTATCGCCGGCGAAGGCGACACCCCTGAAAATGTAGTCGGTCTCATAGCCGACGCTGAGGCTTCCCCCGAGATCGACACATTCTTCGATCGGAGTCTTGTCGATGGGTGCCTTGCCCCAATCACCGGCTTGGAGACCGATGGTGGTGGCGCCAATCAAGGCGACGAGGATGGATTTTTTCATGATGGGATGGGTGCTGTGGAAGCGGGTGAAGGATGACTGACGTGTGCCGGAAAAGAAATTTGTAAGACTCTGTGTAACCATTAACGAGGGCCAAATGGGAAACGGGGGGTATTGGGGCGGCGGTTGGGTCTCGGCTTGGGTAGCCCCTGACCGGTCAATTGGGTCGAAGCGGAGACCTCGACTGGCACCACAGGGTATTCGCCCTTGCCCTCTTCGGGAGCGCCCGCTTCAACGAAACCGAACTCAACCCGGGGGGTGTAGAAACCTTTAACGGTCAATGTTCCCGTGCGCTGGCCTTCACCCTTGGGCCGGAAGCTCACCGCTACGGAGGTCGACTCACCGGGTGCGAGTGCCGTCTTTGGAATCGCGGAAGTGGAGAAATCCCGTGAGCCTGGAACGTCGATCGAAAGACTGAGGCCGGTCAGGGGCGCATTGCCATTGTTTTTAATCATGACTCTCTTTGTTCCACCCGACTTGCCGCGGATGGTTTTTGGGAAAGCCCCGGGGTGGGAAAGGGAGAGGGACGGATTCGGCACGAAAGGAATCACCTCGTAGGTGATGGAATAGGGGTAAAGCCCCGAACTGTGAATTTCCCCTTCGATCACCGAGGCTTCGGGCTCAGAATCCCACCAGTCGTCCTCTGCGGGTCCGACGAGGAAGGTGCCGGGGACAAAAAGGGAGAAGGGGATATTGCTCGTCGTGACAGAGCCGGCCCCCGTGATTGGATCGCCGTAGGAAAGTTCCCCGCTCAAGAACTCACCCAGAAACCAACGATCGGCTTCATAGGTATAGAAATTACCTAAAGGTTGGATAAAAGTCTGCGCCGGGCACTCCTCCGGCGACTCGATCTCTGACGTAAGTATGGGGTTGTCCGGCATCGTCAGCGTGAGCCCACTGGGAAGGGAAATGCCGCCGTTTTCGAAGTCTCCGAAGTCTCCGATGTCTCCGTTTGCGGGAGGACTGGCAGAGTCCAAGGAGAAGTTCGTTACGAATTGTGGAAATGGCAGGGAACTCTGCATGTAAGCCGTCCCACTGAGGCTGAATTTGACGTCCCCGTTCTCCTGTTCTTCCACAGTGACGGTAAGGTCGCCGGCAGGAATCTGCTGGGCGATCACCGACGCGGCGGGAATGAGAGAGAGAACTCCGGCCAGCGCAGCGAGGAGGGAAGTTCGGATGGAGAGTGGCTTGACGTAATTCATGATGACGGTTGCGGGTTGTCCTGTTGAGTCCCCGGACCCTAGCAGCAGAATAAAGCATGAACACCCGTGGTAAAGGGTTATTTATGCTGGTTTGGAAAGATCCCCTTTTATTGTTCAGCTCTGCTACATTCCGTTAAGGGGCAGGAAAATCACTCCCGGTCTCGCACTCTCCCTGGTTCTGATCCTCGCCGCGATTTCCGACCATTTCGCGCCCGACCGCTGCGCCTACCCGGCCCACACCGGGCTCGGGATCGCGCTGATCTGGGAGATCGCCGCCCCGGCGGGAGCCCGGCGAATCCCGGGGAAGGTTGACTGGGTCGCGTTGATCCTGGTCCTGATTCCGCCATCGCTCCTGACGACACGGCAGAGTCTCGTCTGGAAAGATGCCGAATCGCTCTGGCGCCACGCCATTAGGGCAAAGGGGCCGAGTTACCTCTCGCGGAACCAACTCGGCCTGACGCCGATTCGAAACGGTCTCGTCGAGGAAGGCCTCGGGGAACTGCGCTCGGCGGTGACGGAGAATCCGGAAAATCCCATGGCGAAGGGCAGTCTCGCGATCGCCTGCGTCCAAAACGCTTATCTGAACGGGGGGGTGAGACATTTTCAAGAGGCCGGGACGAGTTTGCCGGGAAGGGAGCGGTTCCGCGCCGGCATCATCGCTTCGTGCCTCACCGCCGGGCGTAAGGACCTCGCGACGACGCTTGGGAAGGGAGCGGTCGCTGAAGATCCCGCTCAAGCCACCGTCCGGATCGGGTCGGGTGACTACTTCTACGGCATCGCAGATCACGAGGAGGCCATGAGGCACTACGCCGAGGCGGCTAAACTCGATCCCCGGAGCTCCCACGCCGCCGTCAGTATCGGGGCACTGTTGATCCGCCGCGGATCGGTCGAAGAGGCGAATCCCCGCTACCTTCGCACCTACGTGCGGGCTCTCGTCGCGAACGGGCGAGGGGAAGAAGCAAAAGCGAGCGCCGCCCTCGGCCTCGAGTCCGTCGCGACCCTGCGCGCGACCGAGCCGCTGGAGAAGCCCTGGACGACAGGGGGAACTCGACAGCCTGACGAAATGGTTCGGCGGGATCGCGGGTGCCCCGGAGCTCTGAACGGAAGGCCTCAGCCATCGACAGGAGAGGATTCCTTCCTCTACCCCCTCAAGTATCGTCCAAAGACCGCATCCGGATCATCCGGGGCGTGCCGGTGAAAGGAAATGGTCCGGCGTCCTGCGAGCGATTCGGGCGGATAGGCACCCGGCGGCTCCTGATGGAAACCTTCGTCATGGATCACTGCGATCCCCATCTTTTTCAGGCAAAGCCCGACCCACATGTCGTCCGGAGTGTCGAGGGGCGGTGGTTCGTTTTCCCTAAGCAGGGCCCCCAGGCCCGCGCGATTCATTGCCATGCCGCCGCCCATCGTGATGTAGTCATACCCGCCTCCCGGAAGATCATGCCCGTAGCCGTAGCGCTGGCCAACAAAGAGCGGCTCATCCCGACGGCCCGAAAAGGAACCGAGCGCCTGAAGCAACCGCGAAACGGAGAGCAGGGTATCGTCATCGACAATCACGAACCACTCCCGCTCCCCATGATGATCCATCAGGTGCCGCGCGATCGCATGGAACTTTTGGCCATGGCCACGCGATGAGTTCGGAACACCGACCGGGATCGTCGGGATCGCAGGGTCATGGACATCGCTGTAGAAAAGGAGGTGCGGCGCATCGCCTCCCCACGTCCTCTGCAGCACCGGGATGCGGGAGTGGTGATTCCCCTCATGCGTCTTCACCGCAAACACGACATTCCCGGCGCGAACCGGGCTGGCGTGTGAAGACGGGGAAGCCTGGATCAGACCGGCCAGTCGCGGTTCATCGGTCAAGTCGATCCCGCAGGCCCGCACCGCGTCGGCGAGTTCATAGGCGGGATCGATGTGGAAAGAGGCCTTCGGAGTCCTCGTTCGCCACGCCTCGACGAGGCGCAGCAGGAGCGGCCGACTCAGGGCAAAGCCGCAGCGGAAATCGGGATAGCTCAGTTGGTCCTGGCGGTAGTGATGAATGATCGTGGGACGGATCTCGCAGAGCGCCCGACCGAGAAAAATCCCGGAGCGGGGGTCGTGTTGCGCCAGCCATTCCACGATGTCGCGGTGACGGGCGGGGAGATCCGCCGGGGCAAAGAAGACCCAATCTACCCCGGCATCGAGCTTTTCCACAAGCGCGGGGAGCATCGGGAGAATCGTCCACCCGCCCGGGATGGATTGAATCAGATCAGCGGACACAAACCTCACCTCTGGACCTGCCGGTTGCTTGAACGCCCGGCGCGGCTCGACGGGGCCGAATGCGGTATCATCCGCATTGCCCGGGTGGTGCGCATCGCCGCAGAGCACGTTCCATGTCGCGCCCGGCTCCCATGATTGCGCCGCCTCCCGTGTTTCGAAAACCGTGTGGCTGAAGGTGGAGATCCGCGTGCCGATGAAGGCAGCGCTCTCGAAAAGGATGGCCTGCTCCAGGGCGGCGCGTTCCAGATCGCAGAGCTCCGGCGCGGAGTCCGGCGCAAGGGTCATCATGCCGAGCCCGGCTGCCTCCACCCCGGCGCGCAGCTTTGCGATTTCGTCCTCCGCTGCATCGGTGGCCACGAACACCATGCGCAGCGCATGGCTGCGGGCATGAAGGGCGATCTGGTCCGCCGCCACGCCGGGCGAGGGCGAATGATCCGCATGCACCCTGCGGAAATCCCCGCGCCGCCAGTGCACCCCCAGATAAGGCTCCTGCGGCCGCAGCCGCGCCGCCAGATCGCGGATTCCCTTTGCGGGACGCAACGCGAGTATCACCCGCCAATACGCCGCCGAGTCGAAGACACCTCCCCAGTTCATGGTCTCTGCATGCGAGAGGAACACACCGCTGACATCGCGACCGGAGTGGCAGCAGGTTTCCCGGGCGAGAAAATTCGATTGCGGAGAGAAAAACGCATCGATGGCCTGCACCGATGACCATTTCAGCCAATCGGCCGGACGGCAACGGCAGCCGATGGGATCCGGTTCCGCATCGCGCGGCTCCCAGCAATCCGGCGGCGAACCGGACATGGGAAGCATTGCCATGACACGTGGAGAAGCCCGCAGTTGGATCAGACGCCAGGGTGCCGCAGGATGCTCCGCCACAAAGGTTTCGAGATCCACAACCGCCATGCCCATCCACCGCGCGAGGTGCTCAAGGTCGATCAGCCGCGACCAGGGCAAGCCCCCGGGCGGATGCCCACCGGCGCTGACATGCGGTGTCGGACAGATCGGCGCGAGCGCCAGGCTCAGCTCACCGTTCCACTCCGGCGACCACGACCGGCGGTAAGCGGCCGCCTGCCCGACCGCCAACACCATCCGCACCATGACCTGGCGCATCAGGTTGTATCCCTCCCCGGGGTTCGTGGAAAAGGAGATCACCGTGCGCGATCCCTGTGCGCCGCTCATGACCCCACCTCGCGTCTGGCTTTCACACCTCCGTAGGCGAGCGCGGCCCGGCCGAACAGCGAGCGGGCCGTGATGACGGCGGAGTCGACTTGGCTGAAAAGGAAAAACTCCGCGCAGGTGCGCAGCAGGCGCTGCCTGACGGCATCGTCCTCCAGTGCGTTGCGCGAGTCACGGGACGTGTGCAGCACGCTGGACTCCAGGTGGAACGCATCGAGACCCGCGGCGTCCAGCTCACCTTTCACTCGCGACTTCAGTTCCTCATCGTCGCTGATGATCAGAACCTTCCAGCCTGCCCCGTCCGCATCCTGCGTGAGATCTACCGCAGCGTCCACAAACTCCGCCTCTTCGCCCGGTCGGAGAAATGCGGCATCCGGTGGCAGCGCGGTGCCGGTGCGGAGCTGCAGGCCGAGCACCCGGTTGCCATTGTACGCCGCCGCATGCTCCGCCATGATCGCCAGCACTTCGGCGGATGGGGAAATGACTCCCTGGAAAAACCCGGAGTGACTCATCGGTGGCAGCGGCGGCAAGGCTTCAGCGGCTTCCACGAGGGGGTCGCCCAAGGTCGGATGTCCCGAGACCGGCAGCACGCCGACACCACCCTTGGAAACCGGGGATTCGTGCTTCGCCCAATCCCAGCTCAGCCCCGGCGAGCTGAACCCGAGCCGCCAGGTGCGGTCGTCGCCTCCGTCGAGGTCGATGAAAAACAGCCTCCCGCTGCGCATCGCAAGCTGCAGCCAGGCGGAGAAACCGAACAGCGAATCGCCCAATCCTGCCCGCGGCGACCAGACCAGCGCCTGCAGCCCTGCGGGCACAGGTTTCCCCGTATCCAGCGCGGCGAGCGTGGCGGCGTGCCAATCCCGATAGGCCTCGAGCGTGGCGGCATCGCCCCGGGGTGCGGCGGCCGGGCTTGCATCCTCGACAGGTGGCGGCGTCGGAGCGGATGCGATATCGCTGAGGAAAAGGACGATGATGGACTCCAGCCCGAACGCGGTTTCGCTGAGCACCGTCCCATCCGCGCCGAGCAGCACGGCGGCTGGCACCTCGCCGACCTGGAACTCACCCACCGTGGTGCGCGCCTCGTAGACCCCGTCGCCCTCCAGCTCCAGCCGCCCGCCCGTACTCATCACCGCGAAATCGACCTTGCCGCCGTGCATTTCCTGCCAGCGCCGGACTTTTGAAATCGCCTCACCGCTGTCCACAGATGTAGGACTGGTGAAAAGCAGGAACAGCGGCTTGCCCTTTCCGGGCAGATCCGCGAGCGCCACCGGGCCCGTTGACGACACGAGCTCGAAGCCCGGCGCGACCGTGCCGATCGGCAATCCGCGCCCGGTCCTCGCGACCTCCGGGATTTCCTCCCCGATCGGTGCCTCGCCGACAGCCTCCAGCAACATCGCGGTGATCTTGTCCACGCCGTATTTCATCTCCGTCTGGATCCTGCCATCAGTCCCGACGACTACCGCCCCGGGCGTCGCCGCCACTTTGAACGCACGGCCGATTTTTTCCCCGTCGAAAAGCATCAGCTCGCCATCCGCGCGCTGCTCCTGTTCCTTGTTCGCCTCGCGGTCGCCGGAGGTCACCAGCACGAAGGTCATTTTCGAGCCGAAGCGCTCGCGCCACTCCTTCATCTTCGGCATCACCGCATGGCAGGCGCTGCACCGTGGGCTGGTGAAGATGAGGAAAGCCGCCTTGCCTTCTTTAAGCAGCCCCGCGAGCGATACCGTCCCGTCCGCCGAGGAAAGCTCGAACGCGGGGGCCGTCGTGCCGAGCTTCAGCCCCGGCGGATGGCCTTGCGCCTGTCCGGCGCCTGCCTGACCCAGCTTCTCCACCCTTTCCACAAGCCCGGCCTGGGCTGCGGTCATCGAGCGCAGCTTGAGCGCCAGCACCACCACCGCGGCGGCCAGCACGACGACCAAGCCGCCGAGCATCGCCTCGGCTTCGGAAAGTTTTCCAAAAAGGGCACCCATCCCGGGGCCGACCCCGCCGCGACCGGCGGCGACGATCACCCCGGCCAGCAGCGCGAAGCCCGCATTCCTCACGAACAGCATCGGGCCGATGGGCTCGGAATGGATCTGGCCGAAGCAGTTGCACTCCGGCGCCTTGCCGCGGGCCATGTTGATCCCAGCCGCCACGCAGAAGAGCAGCAGCATCCCCAGTGCCGCGAGCGCCCCGAACCACGCCGTGCCCGCCGGCAGCAGCAGAACTGCTGTCACCAGCTCCCCGGCGATGAGCGCCCACAGCGCCACCGTCGCGAGCGACTCGGGCACGCCGAATCCCAGCACCGCGACGCGCGTCGCCGGGCGATCCGCCATCTTCGTCCCCGCCGCCAGCGCGAACACGGCGGCAAGCAGCAGACGGCAGGCGACCACCGCGAAAATGCCCATCTCATGGACGATCCACGGCATAGGTATCAACAATCGTCGAAGTATGTTGCGCCGCCATCTTGGCTCGTGCAACAGTCACCGGTCCCACCATTGGGGCAGAGATGGATACAACTGCCGTCTGGCTGACAACGGTCAGATGCTTCGAAGCAGTTCTGGCAAACGACAGCGCACGGAGGGGCTTCGCAGCTTTGGGATTCCGGAGAGACAGGACAGGCTGCCCCGCCGTTCGCCGCAGGAGTGGTGATATTGAAGACGCGGGCCTGTGTGCCACTGCCGCAGGACACGGAGCAGGAGCTCCACGCACTCCACGTGCCGGCGCAATCAACCGGTGGTGCACCGCAGTCCTGCGTTTCGATCGTCCCGTCCTCCACCTCACAGGCGAGGCCTCCATTGGCGGCAGGCACGATCACCGTGTACTCCCGCGCCTGCATGTAAAAGTCACAGGGACCCCAGTCGCCCCAGCCGCCGTAGCAATCGACGGGGGCCGGAGGATCGGTGTTGCCGCCGCCGTTGTTTTGACGATTGCCCTGGTTGCGCCGTCTCCGCTGCTGATTCTTTTTTTTCTTCTTTCTCGCAGGGAAGGGATTGTTCACGGATCTCGGGGTGCGGAAGGCCTGGGCCTCGGTGGGGTTGAGAAAGGAGCCGAGCAGCGGAAAGGCGATCGCCACCTTGGCGGCGAGGGCACCGTAGTTCAGAAAGGTCCGTCTCGATTTGGTCTCCGCTGCCACCACCGGGGTCCATTCATTTCCGAGGAGCAGGCTCTTCTCCGCGAGCTGGTCGAGAGCGCCGAGAACGTCGTGATCGTTTTGACGATCGGGATTCTCCCGCGCAAAAGCCTTGCTGATTTCAGCCACGCTGGTCTCTCCGTCACAGCGTGACCAGACGAAGGACTCGAGAGAGCTCAAGGTCAGCGACTGCCGGGTCGCCGAATCAAAGAGGATGATCTTTTCGCCGAGAGGCTCTTCAAAGATCCCGTCGCGGCGGGCCTGCGGTATCCGTTGGGAGGGCTGATCCTGAATCTCCATAAAGAGAGGGGAACATACGAGGGACGGTAGGGCAAGCATTTTCCCACCATTTTCCCACGGGTCTGCTCCCCGACGGCGGAGGGGACCAGAGCCCGCAGTCGGCAGGAAACGGTGATTCCAGTCACGCCTACCTTCGGACCATATCCCTGGATTTTGGGGAACTGGACGCACGATGGCGGCTGATTTGGGATTGCCAAAGCCCCGGGAATTCCGTTCTTATACCCGCATGTCCTGTTCCCGAATGATCCTTTGCCTGCTCGCGGCGGCGGTTTTTCCCGTCGACTCGTCCGCGCAGGAGCCAACGCTGCAGCCTACACATCAGTCCCTCGACTGGTATCCGGACGCCGCCGGCAAGCCCGCACCGCTCGAGACGCTGGAGGACTGGAAAAAGCGGCGCGCCGCCATCGTGGCCGGCTTTGAAGAAGCGACCGGCCCCCTGCCCTCGCGGGAGAGCCTGCCCGACCTCGATGTAAAAATCGCAGAGACGATCGAGACTCCAACCTACACCCGCGAGACGATCACTTTCGCCTCGGAAGCCGGCGACCGCACTCCGGCTTTTCTCTACCTGCCGAAAGGGCTCGCCCCCGGCGAAAAACGTGCCGGCATCGTCGCCCTCCATCCCACCAGTGCGATCGGGAAAAAAATCGTCGATGGGCAGGGCGAACGACCCAACCGCGCCTACGCCCGCGAGCTCGCCGAGCGGGGCTACGTCGTCATCGCGCCCGACTACCTTTCCTTCGGCGACTACGCCGACTACGACTTCGCGACCGACCGCTACGAGTCGGGCACGATGAAGGGCATCTGGAACCACATGCGCTGTGTCGATCTGTTAGTCTCGCGATCCGAGGTCGACGGTGAAAAGATCGGGGCGATCGGCCACTCTCTCGGCGGGCACAACGCGATCTTCGTCGCAGTCTTCGACCAGCGCATCAAAGTGATCGTCTCGAGCTGCGGCTGGACGCCCCTGCACGACTACTACGGCGGCGACCTCAAGGGCTGGACGAGCGACCGCTACATCCCCGCGATCCGCGACCGCTACGAACTCGACCCTGACAAGGTGCCCTTTGACTACTACGAACTCATCGCCGCCCTCGCCCCCGCCGCCTTCTTTTCAAACTCCCCGCTCCGCGACGTGAACTTCGACTGGCGCGGCGTCGAGAAAGTCGCCCCACAGGCCCGCCGCATCTACGAACTCCACGGCGTGCCCGAAAAGATGCGTATCGCCTACCCCGACGACGAGCACGACTTCCCGACGAACGAGCGGGAGGAATCGTATCGTTTTCTGGAGAAGTGGTTGAAGTGAAGCGGCCGGACTCAATCGGGGAGGCGACTCCAGACTTCAGGCAATTTTTCTGAAACGAGCCGCCGACCGGTTTCGGGGAGGATCGTGCGGGTCATGGGAACAACGATGGTATCCTCAAAAAATTGCCCGGAGTCGCGGCCGTATTTGTAGTCATGGTGGAGGCTCCCATCGGGGTTGAGTCTCACGTTCGACCGGGTGGGATGGACGATAGAGAGAAAGAATCGATCCGACGCCGTTTCCGGTGCGGCCCGCTCGCGACTCCGTAGTTTTGCCGAGGCAAGTTCGCGGAAGAGCTGGCGCGCCGTCCACTCGGCGGGATCCACGTAGACCTGCTCTGCGGCGATATAGGGCGCGAGCGCCGGATCCTCTCGCAAGCTTGCAAAGGCGGCCTCGATCTCGGCAACGACGAGGGGAAAATGAGTGCAGCCGAGGACGATTTTTGCGAGAGGGATCGGCTCGGCTCCGGCGAGGAAATCGCGATGGGCTTCGACGAGGCGGCGCACGTCCGTCGCGACCTGCTCCGGTACCGTGACGGTAAGCGAGGGATCTCCCTCAATTACTGCCGCGAGATCAGCGCTGCCGTACTGGGTGATGGACGCAAGACCGCGTCCGGCCCGGCCCAGCGTACTCTGGATCGTGCGTGGATAGACGCCGCTGTCACAAGTGCCGACTGTAGCCATCACCCCGATGGCGCCGTCCCCGGTCGTCTCGAGTAGGCCCCTCGCCCCCGCTTCGACCACGCCGACAACGATCACGGGCAGGTTCCAGCGTTTTACCGCCGCCTGGAGATCCTCGAAGCCGTACGCCGTCGCCGTGTTGCAGGCGATGACTATCGCTTTTACGGGCGGTTTGTCGTATCGGACGGAGCCCGCCACGGCATGCGGTATGCCGTCGGGGAAAACGGCGCCTTTGTCCGCAACCATGCCGCCGGAGTGATATCGTTTCCCGAGGAGAAAAACGGCGTCTTTCAGAATCAGTTCGCGGAGGTAGTCGAGCTTGCCGGCTTTCGGGTAATTCCCGTAGGGCATGTTGGCCTGGTCGCCGAGATAGAGAAAGCGTTCGTTCTCGAAGTCAGGTCGTCCATCCGCCCCCGGCTTGAGATTGTCGTTGTGGTAGGCATCGAGCGTGAGGATCGCTTCGAGCACGGTCAACCCGCCCACGCCGGAATCGAAGACGCCGATGGGCAGGTCGGCGAGGTCACCGCGATAATCGGCGCGGTCGAAAGTGAACGCGGCGATGCCTCCGGGATTGGCCTCCAAATGGGCATCGAGCGCCATTCGGGGATCCGCCGAGCGACCGGGGAAAGCCAAAACGGTGAAGATCAGGATCACTACGGAAAAGAGCCGGCGGGAAGCGGTCATCTCCAGAGAATGAACGTCTTTTCCGGAAATGACAATCCCGGATCGCATCCCGGATCGCTGTCGAGAAGAAAGCCGACGGCCTCGTCACTGGTCCGACCTGCTCATCGGGTAGGGCACGGTGAACTGGTGAAGGGAGAGATCGTGCACGTAGGTCGTGTCGTCCACGAGGACACCTTTTTTCACGTCGTAGGTGAGCACCTGAATCTCGTTGGCAGAGGGTACAAAGCGCATCAGGCGCAGGACCGGCAGCGACAGGTAATCGCTGAGCAGTGACACGACGGGGTTACCGTGGTCACCGGTGCGGACTTCCCGCAAGGTCGTGACGCGGCTCTGATCGCCCGAGCAAATCAGTGCGAGATTGGCGTGGCGGCGATAGAATTTGTCCCAAAGTTGCTCGGCGTTGTTGCCACGCGGGCCGTGATTCTTTGTCCAGCGCATCCGGCCTTTGGGATCATGGATGTAGCCTTCGTTGTCCTTTGGCTTTTCGATGATGCCGAGATCCATGTGGGTGGTGATCACGGCACGCCGGTCGGCATGTTGCGCGAGGAGGGCGTTCGCCCAGGCGACCACGTCGTCGGGAGCGTTGCACTCGAGGTTCAGGTGAATGAAATCCATGCCGCCGGCACGGAAGACCTGAGCACTGTTGACATTGTTGACCGAGAACGCCTGATCCTCCCCCGCTCTGGAATAGCTGCCGAGATACCAGGGATACGCCTCAAAGCTGACCGCCGCGAAATACTTTTGGAAGAGGCTCGCGTCGCCATTGCCTTTCATATCGTGATTTCCCACCGTCAGGCCGAAAGGGACGACGCCCCGCAGTGTGTCGAGATGCCGGCGGGCCACCTCCCACTCTTCGGGGCGATTTTTATCGACGATATCGCCGACGTGACTCACGAAAGCGATCCTCTGATTCTCAAGATGACCGAGGATCCAATTTACCTGGGCCTCGAGGTTCGGGTTGGTGACCGGGTCGCTGCTGCCGGGCGTGTGCTTGCAACCCTCTCCCAGATAGGTCTGGGTGTCGGGAATGACAACGATGGTAAAAGCGTCGGGATCCTCAGGCATCGGGGTGAGCGGACGCGTCCCCGTCACTTGGCGCAGGATCTCTTCGGCGGATCCCGTCGAGGTCCGCACCACCGGCAGGAGTGAGAGGAAAAGCAGGATGGGAAAAAGTAAGGATCGCATGAGGTGGCAAGCTAAGGGCACCACCGCGATTCGCCAAGCGGCGTGTTTCCCCGCCCGCCCCGCGATCAGAAACACGAGATAGCTTCGGAACCTACGACTTCTTCGACATGCGCTTGCGCTCGTTGCTGTCGAGGATGCGTTTGCGCAGGCGGATGTTTTTGGGCGTCGCTTCGACGAGTTCATCGGGCTCGATATACTCGATGGCCCGCTCGAGGGAGAACTTCAGCGGCGGCGTGAGCGCCACGGTCTTGTCACTGCCGGAAGCCCGGTGGTTGGTGACGTGCTTCGCCTTGGTCGGGTTGACCGGGAGATCGTCAGCACGCGGGTTCTCGCCGATGATCATGCCTTCGTAAACAAGCTCGCCGGGTCCGACGAAAAGTTTGCCGCGGGTCTCGATGTTGGTGAGAGAGTAGGTCATGGCCTCGCCCTTTTCCATGGAGACGAGGGTGCCGGTACCGCGGGTGCGGATGTCGCCGGAATCGGGGCGATACTCTTTGAAAAGGTGGGACATGATTCCCTCGCCGCTGGTGATGTTGAGCAACTCGAACTCGAAGCCGATCAGGCCGCGTGTCGGGATCGTCGCCTCGATCGTGGTGCGCCCGTTGCGGGTGCTCATCGACTCCATGACGCCCTTGCGGTTCGCGAGGGCCTGGATACAACCGCCGATGGATTCGTCGGGCGCCTCGAGGTAGAGGGCCTCAAAAGGCTCGTGGAGGCGACCGTCGATCTCACGCTTGATGACGGTAGGGCGGGAAACGAGAACTTCGTAGCCCTCGCGACGCATTTCCTCGACGACGACGGCGACCTGCATGGCGCCGCGGGCGCTGACTTTAAACTCACCGGCGCTGTCGGTCTCTTCGACCTTGATCGAGACATTGGTGCGGGCTTCGCGGAAGATGCGGTCGCGGATCTCGCGTGAGGTGACGCGGGTGCCCTCGGTGCCGGCATAGGGACCGTCGTTGACGGCAAAAGACATCATGACCGTCGGGGGATCAATCTCGACAAAAGGGATCGGCTCCAACTCGGAGTCGGCGGCGATGGTCTCCCCAATTTCGACATCCTCGAATCCGGAAAGGCCGACGATATGCCCGGCCCCGCCGCTGTTCACTTCGCTCGTGGCGAGGGCGGTGTATTCGAAAACCTTGCTGATCTTCGCTCGCTGGGGTTTTGCCCCGGGCATGAGCCGCCAGACCGTTTGACCGACGGTGACGGAACCGGAGAGGATCTTGCCAATGGCGATACGACCGACGTAGTCAGACCAGTCGATGTTCGAGACGAGCATCTTGAATTCCCCGTTGGGATCGGCGTCAGGCGCCGGGATATGCTCCATGATCGCCTCGAAGAGCGGCACCATGTCCGTCATCTCGGCGTCGGGCGTCAGGCCGGCATAGCCGTTCTTCGCCGACCCGTAGAGGAAGGGCGCGCCGAACTGCTCTTCGTTGGCGTCGAGATCGAGGAACAGCTCGAGAACTTTGTCGTGCATCAGGAGCGGCTCGGCGTTGGGCCGGTCGATCTTGTTCACAAAAACGATGGGAGTGAGGCCGTGGGAGAGCGCTTTTTTCAGCACAAAGCGGGTCTGGGCCTGGGGGCCCTCGTAGGCGTCGACGACGAGGAGGACGCCATCGACCATCTTCATGACGCGCTCCACCTCACCGCCAAAGTCGGCGTGGCCGGGGGTGTCGACGATGTTGATGATGTTCTCGCCCCACTTCACCGATGTGTTTTTCGCCTTGATCGTGATGCCGCGCTCGCGCTCCTGATCCATCGAGTCCATCGCGCGCTCTTCGACGACCTGATTCTCGCGGAAAGATCCGGCATGCTTCAGCATCTGATCGACGAGCGTGGTTTTGCCGTGATCAACGTGGGCGATGATGGCGATATTGCGGATACGATCGGGAGAGATCGTGGATTGGGAGACAGCCTCGGACATAGGGCGGGAATGACCGCCCGAAATCCGA
>JBDNIL010000459.1:0-3737 GCA_041688355.1 Verrucomicrobiales bacterium
GCCGCCTGTCTTTTTTTCGTGGGAATGTCAGACTACAAACTGCGGCTTCTCAGCTCCTTCCGATCGGATGAAGGCCAATACGATGACCCCGCAGCCATTTTCCCCGCCGGACCCGCAACGGCAAATGAACTCGTTCCGGATCGGGTTGAAGCCCTCTTTCTGCCTGACCTCCCTACCCCGTCCGAAACCGATCCCGATACGCGGTTGGCGTCATCCCTATCCGTTTGCGAAAATGTTGGGTGAAGCTGCTCGCATCGACGAAGCCACAGAGCCGCGCGACCTCGGCGGCATTGCGTGAGGTCTCCTCGAGCATGCGCTGCGCGGCGAGAACCCGGGTCTTGATGAGGAACTCCTGCGGAGCGATCCCGAAGGCCGTGCGAAAGCGACGCTGCAACTGTCTCAGAGACTGCCCGCAGACCCGCGCGATCTCCTCAATCACGACAGGTCTCGCAAAGTCGCGCCTGATGATCTCGACCGCCCTCGCCACGGTCTGAAAGACGGGCAGCTCGCGGTCTGACTCATCGGCACGCCGCAGCAATCCCATCACCCCCGAGACACGTCCCGCCCGATCACGGATCGGGAGCTTCGTGACCATGAACCAGTCGGGCATACCCTGGCTGTCCCACCACAACTCGAGACGCTCGATCACCTCGACCTCCTCCGAGAGGAGCCGTTCATCATCCTCGACATAGGCGCGGGCCATGAGGTCCGGGTTGAGGTCGAAGTCCGTCATCCCGAGGATCTCGGACTCGTCGCGCATCGAGTAGCGCTCGCGCAGCCCCTGACTCGCGAACATGAGGTGCCCCTCCCGATTTTTAGCAAAGAAGTGCAGACCGGGAATTTGGTCAAAGAGCCGGTGAAAATGGCTCGACGGATCGATCCCGGCGTTCCACTCCTCGCGTACCCGCTCCCATTCGAGCAGTTCGGAAGAGGTTCGCTTTCGCCGTCGCAGCGGCTGGAGTGGTGACGTATTTCCCATAGATTTTGTCGCGACGAAAGTGCTCCCGTCTGTCATCGTTTGCAAGTAATCCCCCATGAAACCCATCGTCCAGATCTCCCTCGACCTCACCAACATCGACGAGGCCCTCGAGACCGCCGCTCTCGCCATGCGCGCCGGCGTCGATTGGCTCGAGGCCGGCACCCCGCTCATCCTCGCCGAGGGCCTCCACGGCGTGCGGGCGCTCCGGGCCGCTTTTCCCGGGATACCCATCGTCGCCGATCTCAAGACGATGGACGGCGGTTACCTCGAGGCAGAGATGATGGCCAAGGCCGGCGCCACCCATGTCGTCGTGATGGCCCGCGCCCACGCCGAGACGATCAAGTGCGTCGTCAAAGCCGGGGCCGATTTCGGCTGCGCCGTCATGGGCGACAACATGATCTGTCCCGACATGGTCGAGGGCGCGAAGTTTCTCGAAGACCTCGGCTGCGACTACGTCATCCATCACATCGGTTACGACGAACGCCGCGGCCTCGCCGCCGCCGGCCATCCCATGCCCAGCCCGCTCGACCATCTCCGCGAAGTGGTGCAGGCCGTGAAAATTCCCGTCCAGGCGGTAGGAGGTCTCAGCCTCGAGCAGGCGATCCAGTGCCCGCAGTATGGAGCGCCTCTCGTCGTGCTGGGGGCTCCGCTCACAATCGATGCCGATGCGTTTCGGACGGCGGATGGTGATCTGGAATCGTCGCTGCGCATGATCTGCGAGGCCGTGCATGCGCAGGTGGTCCTCCGAGCCGATTAGCTTTTAGCTCTTTTGCCCTTTTGCCCTTTTGCCCTTTAGCTTCCATCCTCATTCCAATCCAAGTTCCACTCTTGCTAAACAGCAAAACAGCTAACCGCTAAAAAGCTTCCCCATGAACGCAGCCGTCGTCAACTACGCCCCTGAAAAACACTCCGTCGAAATCCGCGAGATCGAGAAACCGTCCATCGGTCCTGAAGACGTCCTCCTCGAAGTCGCCAACGTCGGGGTCTGCGGAAGCGACCTGCACCAGTGGACCGCCGATCATTCCTGGCCGGTCAATTACCCCGTCGTCCTCGGGCATGAGTTCGGCGGGCACATCGTCGAGGTTGGAAAAGAGGTCGAGTATTGGAAAGAGGGTGACCGTGTCGTCTCCGAGACCGCCGCGATCATCAGTCACGACAATCCCATGACCCGTCGCGGCCTTTACAATCTCGATCCCACCCGCAAGGGCTTCGGCTACGGGGTCAACGGAGCGATGACCAAATACGTGCGTGTTCCCTCACGTATCCTCCATCACGTCCCCGACCAGCTCCCCTTCGAGCAGGCCTGTCTCACCGAACCGTGCTGCGTCGCCTACAACGCGGTGGTGAGAAATGCCCGCATCGAACCCGGCGATCGTGTCGTCGTGTTAGGCCCCGGCACGATCGGCATCCTCTGCGCGGCGATGGCCCGACTCTGTGGAGCCGAGGTCGCCATCGTCGGGCTCGAGCAGGATGCCCATCGTCTCGAGATCGCGCGAGGCTACGGATGCGAGGTCATCATCGGTGACGCGAAACCCTGGTCCCTGCAGCGCGACGGACTCGGCTGCGACGGGGTCATCGACGCGGCCGGAGCGAGCATCACCCTTAAGATCGCCCTCGATCTCGTGCGCCCCGCCGGATGGGTCAGCAAGGTCGGCTGGGGGCCGCAGCCGCTCAATTTCAACATCGATCCACTCGTCCAGAAAAACATCACTCTCCAGGGCAGCTTCAGCCACAACTGGCCGATCTGGGAGCGCGTCATCGCCCTGCTCGCGAGCGGGCAGTTCGACGTGAAACCCATCATCGGCGGCGTCTGGCCCGTGACCGAATGGCACGAAGCCTTTGAGAAAATGCACAAAGGCGAGGTCGTCAAGAGCGTACTGCGGCCGGTGTGAGGGCGGGCGACTCACGCCTCGTCCAGAGTCGTGTAGACCTCCAGTCCGGGCACGTCGCGAAAGTGGGCATCGGGCGAAATCACGATGGCTCGCACCCTCAGCGCCGCGGTGGCGATCGCGAGATCACTCACGGGCGGCCACTTCCCTTTTCGACCGAGTTGCCATCCGAGCCGGCTCACCTCACGCCAGTGACGGGCGTCGGTCGGAATCTCCGGGACGAGGTCGAAAAACTGCTCCATCTGCCCGTAGAGCTTCTCAATCCGAATCCCTCGCAGCACCTCGGCGCGGACCACACCGCAGTTGTATAGGCGACCGGCCCGGAGCAGCGGTGCGAGGACCTGTCGGGGATCTTCCCCGGCGCGCATCAGGTCGATGTAGGCAGCCGAGTCGACGAGATAGTCTGCCTCCTTCATTTCGCGGCCTTGTGTGGCCCTCGCCGCTTCGTTCCAACGGTCTTCTTGGCAAGATAGGGCACCGGAGTTGTATTCCGGATGGCTATCAGATCGTAGGTGGGATCGACGGCCCCGCGGGCCTCTTCCGGAGTCCAGGGCTCCTCCATGACTCGATTGATCGTGGCGAGCCGCAAGGCTTCGTTCAAGGCCCAATCAACCGCTTCCTTCATCGTGCCGATCCCGGTCAATTTCATGATCCGGTCGAGCTTGACCTCGTCGATTTCGATGGTCGTCTTCATATGGCCATAAATATGGGCATATTTCCTGCGGCCGCAATTTTTTTCTCACCCAGGGTAAATCGTCCTTCCGCTTCACCCAAGAGGGGCTCGCCGGAATCGGCCGGAAGCCGAAAAAAAGCCGCCCCGGTTTCCCGGAACGGCTTTTCGGAAAGGACATCAGCGGCGGGTGCCGCCA
>JBDNIL010000084.1:0-12760 GCA_041688355.1 Verrucomicrobiales bacterium
GTCTCGATGAGGTGCTCGGTGAAGCGGGCGAACTCCCGCCGGCTGATCGCGAGCGGACGATGAATCTCGGAAAGGGGACGGCCGCTGTAGAGGGTCGGTCCGCCCGTCGCCATCGCGAAAAACTCCCGCTGCATGGGGATGAGTTTACCCATCGGGACGTGGGTGAAATATTACCCGATCTCAGGGTCGGCAACGACCTTGGCGTAGAAATGATCGACCAGTTTTGCGATGGACTCTTCGCCGCCGATTCTTTCGTAAAGCGACTTTTCGTGATCTTGGAATTCCATTTTGCTTTGGGGAAGTTGGGGAAGTGGGGCTGGGGCAGAGGGTCAGAGCTCGCCGACCTTGATCTCGCGGTAGTCGATCGACATGTCCCGGCTGCCATGGAGCTGGATGCCGATGGGGCCTTTGGCTTTGCCGGTGTCCGAAGTGTAGGTCATGACTTTTTTACCATTCAGCCAACAAGCATACTCCATGCCACGGACCTCGATGCGCATGTGGTTCCAGTCATCCATCTTGAGCAGCTCTTTGACGCCCTCAGCCTCTACCGGGTAGCCTTTTCCGGGAATGTAGGGAGAGGCGGTCATATCGCGCTTGAGCGACCCGGAGATGCCGATCTGGATCTGGTCTTCGCTGCGCAGATGCACTCCCGAGTCGATCGTGCCCTCGCCGAACTGGAACTCGAGCTCGACCACAAAATTCTCGTATTCCTTCTCCGTCCAGAGCACCGAGCCCTTTTTCTCCGGGCCGCTGCGGACCTGAAGGACCCCCTCGTTGACGAGCCACCAAATATTATTGTCAGGGGCCTTCCATCCGGCGAGGTCTTTGCCATTGAAAATCGGGGACAGCTTCTCTTCCGCGTTTAGAGCAGGGCCGAGTGTCAGGGAGACTGCGGCGCAGGCAAGAAGGAGAAACGAGGGGAAATGGGAAAGTTTTTTCATCTTGTAGATTCAGTAATCATGGTATGTGGAAGCGCATCCGGCAAGTTCCGATGCACGTGATTTCTTGTTCGCGGACGATTTCGAAATGCCGGAATTGCGTCCTCGTTTTATTTCAAAAAAATAGGCCGGAGCGGTTGCCAGATCGGATGAATCATGGCATCATCAGGCTCTGATCCCATATTATCATAACCAAAAGGGAAATAATTAAATGAACATCATTCGTATCACGCTCGCCACCATCGCCCTCAGTTTCAGCTTTGGTCTCATTAGCTGCAGCAAAGCCCCTGAGGCTGACGCTCCTGCTCCGGAAGTTCCTGCCGCTGACCCCGCCGCTCCTGCTGCCCCGGCTCCTGTTCAGTAATCTGATTAATCGCTCGATCCGGTGGCCTGCGGTCACTTGATCGTTCGATCCAACTATTTTAAAACCCCGTGGTGCTAGTCATCACGGGGTTTTTTGTTGCCCACAAGGGCCACTCCTGCGGGACAAGTCACAGGTGGCGGAAGGTTCTTCCCGTCACCTCCCGCCTTTGATCGTGATGAAAGTCGCTTCGCCTTCCCTCCTTGCCATTCTCTGTGTCCTATCTTCGTTCGCAGCCAGAGCAGACGATCCCGCCTCGCGGAAGAAAGACTGGCTCCCGCCGGCCGGCACCCTCGTGATGCCGGTGCAGGGATCCGCCAGTCCCGACGGTCGCTACGCCATCGGATGGGGATACGAGAAAGGCCCCGTCGACTGGAGCCGCCTCGCGTACGATGAGAAGGGATGGACCGAATGGGGAGAGGTGACTTTTTCTACGAAAATGGCCGACATTCCCGAGGGCGATCCGTTGGAGAATGACGCCAATTTTCTCCTCGATCTGGAGTCGGGCAAGACGCTCTGCAAACTCGGGATCCACTACCCCGGGGAGCGGCCGCGCTTTAATCTCGACGGGCTCATCGCCTCGTGGTCGCCCGGTCTCGCCTGTGTGGTGATACGCGTCACCCAAAAGTGGAAAACCGAATTCGCCGCCATCGCGTGGATCCGTGAAGGGAAGTGCGAGGGATCCAGCGACCTCCTCGAGCCGCTCATCGCCGCGATGAGAGAGGCCACGCTCAAGTCAGCGCACCCGGCCGCCCGGAGACTGGCGGATGAAGACGATTTCATGTACTCGCTCGATGAGATCGCGATCAAAGACGACGGCTCCTTCATCGCCGAGCTCAACGGCGTCGTCCCCAAGCTGGACCAGCCCGAGGGCTTTTTCGAAGTTCGTCTCGAGGGTGTCTTTTCCCCGGGGGAAGCGGGAGGCAGTGCCGTCATGAAAACGGCGAAGGTCGAGGTGGAGATCCCGACGGAGTAGCTCACGGCGTTTTTAAAATGCCCGCGACAAACTTCTCCAACTCCACCGTCGCCGGGTCTTCGGGCAGACCGAGGTCGTTGTTGATCTTCGAGTGATCGGTGTCTTTCCCGGCGTAGAGAGTCACGGGAATACCGGCCTCTTTCAAGACCGCTCCGAAGCGCACTGCCTGAGCCGAGTTGTCGGGATGCGCGGCGTTGAAGAGGATGAGAAAGGGCGGGATCTCCTTGTCTTTCGCCACATGGGTGACGGCGGAAAAATCGAGGTGCTTGGCAGGGTCGTTCCCGAACTTTTCGCGATGGCCAAAGGTCGCCTGGGGCTGATGATGAACCCGCCGACGGGTCTCGGCCACTTCGATGATCGCAGGGATGTCGTAGGTATCGCCATCCACGGGGAGACAGCCGATGAGGCAGTCAAAGCTCGCGCCTTCGGCCTTCAGATAGCGGTCGTCGGTGCAGATTAGAGCGGCGAGCTGGGCGCCCGAGGAATGGCCTCCGACGAGGATGCGGTCGGGGTTGCCGCCATATTGGGTAATATTTTTCCGCACCCAGCCGAAGGCCTTGGCGACGTCGCCGGTGAGCGCCTCCATCGAGACTTCGGGCAGGAGTCGGTGATTGATCGAGACAAAGACAAAACCCTCCCCGTTGAACCAGGCCGGTTTGGTTTTAACGCTCGTTTTATCTCCGCTCTGCCAGCCCCCGCCATGGATCCAGAAGACGACGGGGAGGTCCTTGGCCCCTTCGGGTGCATAGACATCGAGGACGTGGCGGGCGTGACCGTTCGGGACGTAGGCGAGATCGGACTTCATCGTTTGAGCGTGGAGCGGGGAGAGGGAAAAGAGGGCGGCGAGGAGAGCGAGGCGGATTTTCATGAGCGGGGCAGGGTAGGCTGGTTGGGTAAAAAAAACGGTCGCTCCGGCAATCCCGTAGCGACCGTTTCGCAAAGGTCAGTCCTCAGCCGGGGAATCAGACGGCGTCACGGACGTCTATCATCGTCTTGAGAATCGTGTTCCAGGTCGAGGGCGTTTCGAGCACGGCGTTGGGGAACATGCAGCCATCCCAGCAGATATGCTCGATCCCGCGGGCGGCGTAGTCCTTGAGCCAGAACTGCGAGCACTTCACGATGTCGAGCTTGCCGTTCGGGTCATCGGCCTGGCAGTGTTTGCCTGTCTTGTCGTGGCTGCCGGCGCCGTGGACGGTGCCGTCGTTCTGCGCGACGTGGAAGTCGATCGTCCAAGGGCGGAGCTTGTCCGTCATCTCCTCGTAGGCGGCGTAGAACTCGTCGACGGTGTAGCCATCTTTGAGCAGGGCGCAGTCGGGAGCGTTGTAGCCGAGGAGATAGAGGTAAGTGTGGGCGAGGTCGGCCTGGAAGCCGAGGGTCTCGGGCATGCCGACTTCTTCGAGGAGATTAAGCATGTCTTTCCAGCTGTGCATTCCCGCCCAGCAGATCTCGCCTTCGGCGGCGAGACGCTCGCCGTGATCGGCGGCGATCTTGGCCGCTTCGCGGAAGGTCGCGGCGATGCGCTTCGTGTTCGCCTCGGGATTCTCGCGCCATTTTTCGACCCCGAACTCGGCCGAGTCGATGCGGATGACCCCGCGCTTGCGGACGCCGTGATCATTGAAGACACCGGCGATGCGGCAGCCCACCTTGACCGCCTCGAGGAACTTTGCCTGCGCCGCATCGTCGCCCATGGCCGAGTCACCGACCGTGCCCGGCCAGACCGGAGCGACGAGCGATCCCACGTCGAAGCCCTTGCCGGCGATCATGTCCGCGATGGCTCGGAGTTCGTCATCGGTCGAGGCCGGGTCGGTGTGGGGGAGGAAGAGAAAATAATCGATTCCGTCGTATTTCTGTCCGTTCACCTCGGCCGCGGCGGTGAGGTCGAGCATGTGCTCGAGAGAGATGGGCGGTTCCTGACC
This sequence comes from Verrucomicrobiales bacterium, assembly GCA_041688355.1. Taxonomy (GTDB): domain Bacteria; phylum Verrucomicrobiota; class Verrucomicrobiia; order Verrucomicrobiales; family DEV007; genus Arctic95D-9. The sequence goes on from JBDNIL010000084.1 coordinate 4,192, forward strand.
GTCGCCGTCGCCTTTACCGACGAGACCGGGCCACATGGCGTTGTGCAGTTTGAGCGATGACATAATCGAAGAGATACGTGGGGTTAAGTGATAGGGGCGTAAGGATACATAATCGACCTCTCAGGGCAAGACGGAAAGGGGCGCGACTGCGCGGGAGGATACGAATACCGCTGAGAGTGTCATCTGACTCCGTAATCGCCCATCCGTCCACGCCTCGGGTTGCATTTTCCGGTGCCTTTGCTACGCTCCGTGACCCGAATTTCAGGCAATCTCAAAACCTCAGCACTATGAATCGAAAACTACGCATGGGAATGGTCGGCGGCGGCCGTGGAGCATTTATCGGACAGGTCCACCGCATGGCGGCCAATCTCGACGGCAAGATCGAGCTGGTGGCCGGCTGTTTCTCCTCGGATCCGGAAAAGTCGAAGCTCTCGGGGGAAGACTTTTTCCTCGATCCGACCCGCGTCTATTCGACCTATCAGGAAATGGCCGAGAAAGAAGCGGCCCGCGAGGACAAGATCGACTTTGTCTCCATCGTGGTGCAGAATCACCTCCACTTTCCGGTCGCCAAGGCCTTCCTCGAGGCGGGGTTCAATGTCATCTGTGACAAGCCGCTCACTCACGACTACGAGCAGGCTCTCGAACTCCGCGAGATCGTGAAAAAGAGCGGGCGCATTTTTGCCCTGACCCACAACTACACCGGCTATCCCATGGTCAAGGAAGCCCGCCGCATGGTCCGCGACGGTGAGCTCGGCCGCATCCTCAAAATCGTCGCGGAATACCCGCAGGGCTACGCGGTCGGCGATGTCGAAGGCGACGGGCAGGGGAAAATCAACAACTGGCGTTCTGATCCGAAGATCGCCGGGATTTCGAACTGCATGGGTGACATCGGAACCCATGCACACAATCTCGTTCGTTACATCACCGGGCTCGAGATAGAGGAAATTTGCTCGGAGCTGACCGCCTTCATCCCCGGCCGGGAACTCGACGACGACGGGAACAACCTTGTCCGCTTCACCGGCGGGGCCAAGGGCATCATCCACGCCTCCCAGATTTCCAATGGCGACGAGAATGCGCTCAACATCCGCGTCTACGGCACCAAGGCCTCGCTGGAGTGGCATCAGGAGGACCCGAATGAACTCACCGTTAAATACGCCAACGCCCCGCGCCGCATCTACCGCCGCGGCAACGACTACATTAGCGAAGCGGCCTCGGGTCACGGCTACACCCGCACCCCTTTTGCCCACCCCGAGGGATTCATCGAGGCTTTTGCCAACGTCTACCTCGCCGCCGCGCGGGCCATCGTCGATCAGATCGACGGCAATCCGGTGCCCGAGGGCGGATACGATTTTCCGACGGTCGATGATGGGGTCGCCGGGGTCGCCTTTATCAAGGCAACGGTGGAGAGCTCGGCCTCGGATCAGAAGTGGATCAAGTTCCCCGCGATTTGATTGTGGTAGGGACGCCTCGACGAGGCGTCCGTGACTGGATCCAGTGGACGGTTTGGCAAACCGTCCCTACCCTTGGCACCATGGAGACCCGAGCCAGTGAGGATCCCCTTTGGGTCAGAGAACCTTTCCGCGTCTCCTTCCCGCTCGGCATCGCGGCGGCGGTCTTCGGTCTGCTCCTCTGGCCGCTGCACTACGCGGGCTGGTGGGAGCTCTACCCGGCGATGCAGCATCCGCTTATCCTCATCTTCGGATTCGGGGCGGCGACCTTGTTGGCGTGGGGTGGGGGACTCGGAAATCACTCGGTGGAGCTCAGCCTGCTGCTTCGCCTTGTCGGGTATCAGGGATTTCTCCTGCTGCCCATCATCGGGGTTGGCTCCACTCTTTTTGCCCGATTTTTCCAGATCCCGGGGGCGGTGCCCTCGTCGGGAAAGGTCTGGAACCGGGGGCTCGTCGTCTGGACCGCGGCGGCATTGATCCTTCTTTCTTTTGTGGTCGAGGCCTACCTTTCCGCCCGGTGGGGTAACCTGATCCGCCTCGCCGCCTTCGTGTTCTGGGCAGGGGGCGCTCTTCCCGGGATCTGGACCGTGAAGGCTCCCGGGACGCGGGCCTGGGCCTTGCGATTCGGATTGATCATGCTCGCCCTCGCCTTTCTCTGCCGGGTGATCTGGCCCTCGCCTCTCTTTGCGTTTCAGCATCTCCTTTTTCTGGGAGGGTTCTGTCAGGTCATCCTGCTGACGGCTGATCGTGTCGTCCTCGGGCATTGCGACGATCTCGCAACGGTGCCTCTGAAAAGCCGCGCCTGGCAGTGGATCGTCTGGCTCATGGTGCTGACGGCGGCAACGCGGGCGACGGCGGATCTGGCGCCATCGACGCGGGTCTCGCATCACATTTACGCGGTAATGATGCTGGTGACGATTCTTCTGTTCTGGATGGGCTGTCACGCGAAGCGACTCGGCAAAACCCCGCCCGACGAATGAAGACAATCTCAATCAGCTCGCGAGCTGCCTCTCCGCACGGATGACCCGACACATCGCCGACACGGTCTCTTTCCTGAAGCTGAATCGGCGCTACCTCCTGCAGGAGTCCCTGCGCCGCCATCGCAAGACCTTCCAGGCCTTCTCCAAAGGAGTGAGGGCGCGGACCCCGCAGCGCCAGGAGAGCTACTTCGAGGACGTGCGCAAACGCGGACCTTCCCGCCGGGTGGGTGAATCGTGATGATGCCTGTATGATCCCCCGACTGCTCACGGCGCTTTTCCTTTTTTCCCTGACTGTCGCGGGCATCCGCGCCGCCGATCCACCCGCCCGTCCGAATGTGATCTTCATCCTCGCCGATGATCTCGGCTGGGCTGACATCGGCTATCACGGTTCTGAAATCAAAACGCCCCATCTCGATCGTCTCGCGGCGGCGGGGGCGCAGCTGGATCAGCACTACGCCTATCCGACCTGTTCGCCGACGCGGGTGGCGCTGTTGTCAGGGCGTTTTCCGAGTCGCTTCGGCGTCTTCACTCCGCTGGGATCGACCACGAAGATGATGGGCTCTGACTCCCGTCTCCCGCAGGAGCTCCGCCGCCTGGGATACCGCACGCACCTCTCGGGAAAGTGGCACATCGGTGAGACTCCCGAGCACCGGCCGCTCGGCTACGGATTTGACACGACCTACGGATACCTGCGCGGGCAGATCGATCCCTACACTCATCGTTACAAGACAGGCGACCACGTGACCTGGCATCGCAATGACGAATTTGTCGAGGAAGAGGGCCATGTCACCGACCTCATCACGAAAGAAGCGATCCGGGTGGTGCGGGAGTCGGGCGACGAGCCGTTTTTTCTCTACGTGGCGCATCATTCCCCGCATTACCCGCTCAACGAACCGCCCAAGTGGATCGCTCCCTACGCGGACACGATCACCAATGCCTCGCGTCGCCATTTCGCGGCGGCGGTGACCCACCTCGACGACGCGGTGGGGCAACTGATGGCGGCCCTCGAGGAGTCGGGCAAGGCGGGGAACACACTCGTGATTTTCTCCTCGGACAATGGCGGGCAGCAGAACTGGATCTCGTCGGAAAACCAGTATGACGGGCGCTACGCCGCGAATGATACTCTCGGCAACAACCTGCCTCTCCGTGGATGGAAGGCCGCTCTCTACGAGGGCGGCATCCGTGTCCCGGCGTTCGTCCACTGGCCCGGAGTGATCGAGCCCGGAGGCATCGTCAAATCACCGACCCATACCTGTGACTGGGCTGCGACGCTGATCGGATTAGCCGGGGGAAAAGTCGATGAATCCTGGAATCTCGACGGCATCGACATCGCGCCGCTTTTCACCGGGGCGGACTCTGACGCGTCACCCCGGACGCTCTATTGGCGGACCAATGCCGGCATCGCGATCCGGGAAGGTGACTGGAAGCTGATCACAGCATTGAAGGGGGAAAAGGCAGAACTCTTTCACCTCGCCGACGATCCGAATGAGACGACCGACCTCGCGGCCGAACTACCTGAGCGAGTCCGCGAGATGCGGGAAAAGCTCGCCGCGATTCGATCCGGTGACGACCCGAACTGAGCTGGCGGTGGACTATCGGGCGATCTCAAACTGGTCGAGAATCTTGCGCTCCAGACCGATCGCGGTGCCTTTGATCATCTCGTCGGTGAACTCGATGAGATGGACGTGATGGCCGTTGCTCGTCATGCCCGGCGCTTGCAGATACCAGCGCGTCGTGTCGGGATCGCGCTGGGGCACGCCGAGACCGCCATCGCCGATGTAGACGATGCCTTTTTCCGCATTCTCTTTGTCCTGATAGATGGGCACGGTGCGCTTGAGACTGTGATGGTCTCCTTCCATGACGAGATCGATCTGAAATTCCTCGAAGAGCGGGACCCAATGCTGACGCTGGGATTCCCCCTGGGCATACTCTTTGACGCTGCCGTAGGCGGGGACATGATACTGCGCGATGACCCACCGGGGCTCGCCGGAGCGATACTCCTTGAGCGTCTTCGCGATCCAGTCGCGCTGATCGCCGGCATGGCTGATCTCGGTGTTGAGGGTGAGGAGGACGGCGCCTTTCGTCAGATCGGTCGCATAGTAATAATTGTGCTCCCGCTTCGGCCAGTAGAACATCTCCTCGAAGGTGATGCCTCGGTCGTGATTGCCCCGGGCCGGAATGATGGGAAGGAGTCGGCCGCCCTTTGTTGTCGTCAGTTCGTGATCGGAGAGCCAGTCGGTCATGAAGGTCCACTCGGCCTTGGCACAATAGTCGGCCCCGTGGGCGAGAGCGATGATCCCGGGGTGTTCCTCGAGCAGGCCGGCCATGAGTTGGTTCACCAGACGTCTATCCTCGTGGACCTCGGGCCATTGCGGCCCCCGCCGCGAATCGCCGCCGAAGAGGAGTTGGAAAGGTCGGTCATCGTCGGGAGCGGTGACGAAGTGGAATTCGCGCGACTTGTATTTGCCACTCACGAAAACGAGATAGTAGGTCGTGGCGGGCTTCAGGTCTTCGAGGAGGACGCTGTGGCCGATGTTGTTCGGGACTTTGTTCTCTTTGTCCTTCGGGATGAGAGTGTAGGGCTGCGAGTGGATCGCGTTGGTCTTGAATGCGTATTTTTCCAGATCTCCGCCCCGGGACGCCGTGTCCCAGTAGACGCCGTGGGAGTCAAAGAGCTCGTCAGCGGTGGTCCAGGCCACGGCGGCCTTGGTCGAGGGCTCGTGCATGAACATGACGCGGTGATGCATGAAGGGCCGGGCCATGGCCTCGGCGACGGTGCCCAATTCTTCCGCCTCTGCGGTTGCGAAAGAGCGGAGGAGGAAGAGGATCGAGAGAAAGGTGATGGAAAGGGGGCGTATCGAAGTCATTGTGGTTCGCAGTGTGAAAGGGCGACGCGGATAAGTCAATGATTCCAAGGAGAACTGTCGGCAACGGAACAAAAGTAGAATTCTCGCCTGTACAAAAGTAGACAGGAGATCAAAGCGTGAAAGCCCCGAGAACAGTGGGCCAAACGCTCTTTGGAGGAACCTCGAGGACCCGGAATTTGGTGCGTGGATGATGCACGATGGTGACAGTCTTCCGTTTGGTCGCGGAAATCTCGTAATTGTGGCCCTCAAAGTCGATCGTGTGGTCGTTGTTGACCCTTCGCGAGGATCGCAGCGAGAGATGGAGATCGAGGAGGACGAACTCTGGTGGCAGGCGATGGAAAGTTTGCTTCTTTTCAAGAGCGCATCATCAACTGCTCAAACCGATCTGCGAAATCAAATCGTCGAGCACCCTGCACGCTGTCTATTTTTGAACAGGCTCCGACATCATTTTCCCTGTTGCGCACGTCCGCTTGGCCCCGAAGATTGGGGTTCCTCCTCCGCCCGAATGAATCGCTCCACTATCGCCGCCATTGCCACCCCGCCAGGAATGGGAGCCGTCGCCTTGCTCCGCCTCAGTGGGGCCGATGCATTTGCTATAGCCGAGCGGGTCTTCCGCGGTCGCCCGGCGGCGAAATGGGAGCCGAGGCGGCAGCACTTTGGTCGTATCGTCGCGTCTGACGGCTGCGTCGTGGATGAAGTGCTCCTCACTGGCTTTCCCGCTCCGGCGAGCTTCACGGGCGAGGATGTCGTCGAGATCGCGTGTCACGGAGGCATAATTGTCACAAAACGCATCCTGGAAGTCCTTCTCGAGGCGGGGGCGGAATCGGCTGGTCCGGGTGAGTTTTCAGAGAGGGCCTTCCTCAACGGGAAAATGGACCTGACTCGTGCCGAGGCGATCATGGACCTGATCTCCGCGCAGACTGACCTCGCCATGAAAGCCGCCGGGGAGCAGTTGAGTGGACGTCTCGGGGATGAGATCGAGAGGATCCGCCTCGACCTCATCGGGCTGCTCGCCCATCTGGAGGCCTACATCGACTTCCCGGAAGAGGACATCGATCCGGATACGAGCAGTGAATTACAGGCGAGAGCCGCAGAGGTCCTCGCGAAAGTGGAGACTCTACTGGCGACGGCGGATCAGGGGCGCATTCTGCGCGAGGGCATCAGGACCGTTATCTGCGGTGCCCCGAACGCGGGGAAATCGAGCCTGCTCAACTGCCTCCTCGGCTTCAACCGTGCGATCGTGAACGAAGCTGCGGGCACGACGCGCGATACGATCGAGGAACTGATTAATCTACGGGGAATCCCTCTGCGTCTCGTCGACACGGCCGGCCTTCGCGAGGGGCTCGAAGCGGTCGAACGCGAAGGTATCGAGCGCAGCCGAGCCCAGATCGCCGGGGCGGAACTGGTCCTGCTGGTGATCGATTCAGGGGCGGGAGCCGATACTTTGGAAAAGACTTCCCTGCCCGGCAGCGCGAAAATCGTCCGCATTCTCAACAAATCGGATCTGCCAAGGCACCCCGACTGGGCCGGGGAGGAGGGGTTCGCCCTGTCCTGTCTTGATGAAGCCTCGGTCGATGCCTTGCGCGACCACCTTTACGATACGATCACGGCCGGCACGACGCTGGGATCCGGTAATCTCGTCTCGATCAACGTGAGACACCAGCATTGCCTGAGCCGGGCGAGAGGCGACCTCGAAAAAGCGATCGCGATGCTGGCGGAGGGCGTCTCACCGGAGTTTGTGGCGATGGACCTGCGCGCCGCCCTGGATGCGGTTGGGGATGTGGTCGGGCGCACCGACATCGAGGAGATCCTCGGCGAGATCTTCAGTCAGTTCTGTATCGGTAAATAGGTGAGGAGTGGAAATGAAAAGCGCCGACCCCTTGCGGAATCGGCGCTTTCACGAAAACAGAACTACCTTAAAAAGTGCTACTAAGTCGAACTCTCAGTGGGGTTAGGCAAAGAGTGCTGTCACCGGCTTGCCCTTGTCGGCAAAGGTAAAGGGGCGCTGGGTCGGTGAGTAGACGGTCTCTTCAAGACTAAGACCGAGTCCATAACCGATCGTCGCGAGGAAGTCCTCGGGCTTGACGGGATTGGCTTTCACCTTTTTGCCGGACCCGTCGGTTTCTCCGTAGACCGTCCCGCCCTTGATGCCGCCACCGGCGAGCATGCAGGAATAGGCAGCGGGATAGTGATCACGACCGGCGTTCATGTTGATGTCGGGGGTCCGCCCGAACTCCGTGCCGATCGCGACCATGGTTGATTCGAGGAGTCCGCGGGACTCGAGATCCTTTAGCAGAGTGGCGACGGCGATGTCCAGCTCCGGGAGACGGGAGGCGGTACCGCCGGAGACGTCGATGTGCATGTCCCAGCCACCCGAGACCACTTCTACGACGCGTACGCCGCTCTCGATGAGCTTGCGGGCGAGAAGACACCCCTGGCCGAGACGGTTCTCTCCATACTCGGCGCGGTTGGACTCGTTGGAGATATCAAATGCGGTCAGCGCATCACTCTTGAGGAGACGGTTGGCCTGATTGTAGTACTCCACATAGGACTTGGGACCGGCGTACTTGAATTTATCGGCGAACTGCTGGCCAAGTTTTTGCGCCATCTCCATGCGGCGGTCAAAGCGCTCACCCTCTACGATGAGACTGGTGTTGGGAACTCCGCCGCTCGGATCCGCAATCGGAAGCGGGCTAAAGGAGGGGTCCATGAAGCCGGCATTCGAGGTGCTCTGCCCGATGAGAACGCTGTCGGGAAGGATGTCGCCGCGCTTGCCCAGAAGGGTCTGGGCCCATGGGCCGATCGTCGGGTGGACGATCGTGGCGCGCTTTTCGTAGCCGGTCCGCATAATATACTCGCCCTGCTCGTGAGCGCCGTTCGTCGACGTCATGGAGTTGATGACTGCGAGCTTGTCCGCCTGCTTGGAGAGTTCTTTGAGGTGCATCCCGAACTTCATGTTATCGACGTTGGTGTCGATCATTTCGGTTTCACCCATGACGGCACTGTTTTTCTTCGGGTCGAAGGTGTCGAGATGGGTCATGCCACCGGCGAGGTAGATGTAGATGAGATTCTTGGCTTTGGCGCCGCCCTGCGCCTGGAAGGTGCGGGGGAGGAAGGGGACACCGACGCTGAGCCCGAAGCTCAGTTTGGCGGACATCTCCATAAAGTAGCGGCGGCTGAGCGGATCTTTTCCGGCGAGTTCGGCGATATGGTCCATGGTATTGAAGGGTTGGGGAACGGGAGAAAAAGAGAGGGAATTATTGAATGAAAAGGA